>JBBSPJ010000009.1:0-28272 GCA_038258905.1 Cytophagales bacterium | reverse complement strand
GTAAATCTAACATAACAGCCTGACTAAAACCTGTTAAACCAAATTTAGAAGCATTATATGCTGCACCACCGGCAAAGAAGTTGGTGCCTGCTAAACTTGAAATGGTAATAAAATATCCTTTTTGTTTTTTGAGTTGCTCCAATGTAGATTTAATTGTGTAAAACACACCAGTTAAATTAGTGTCTATTACTTCATTCCATTGCTCAATTGATAGGTCTTCTATTGAACCGAAATGACCTAACCCTGCATTGGCAATTACAAAGTCTAACTGACCAAAATTTTCAATAATTGCATCTACGCATGCTTCGTGGTCATTATACTGACGTACATCAGCTTTTAAACCGAGTACATTATTGTTACCTGATGAGTTTTTTAAACTTTCTGCTGCTTCTATCGCAGCCTCTTCTGTTCTACTGGTAATAGCAACCTTAACACCTTTGGCTAATAAAGCTTCTGCTATGCCATAACCAATACCTTTACTACCACCCGTAATTAGGGCTACTTTATCTTTAAAATTATTCATAAAATTAGTTGATTTTAATACTGTAATTAAACAGCTGATTTATAAATTTACATTTATAGGCGTTCGGAATTCTAAATTAAGAATCGAACTCAGGACTATAATTAAGGAAACTGATTTATGTAGATAGGGTTGCAACAATACTGCAATAAGCTCTATTTATTTTTATTGAAGATATAACCAACACCTTTAATAGTTTTCACATACTGATCTCCAAAGGCTTGCCTTATTTTTAGGATATGAACATCAATAGATCTTGGAGTTACTTTTGAATTGCTTTCCCAAATAGCATTGATAAGGGTCTCTCTTGAGAATACCTGATCATGGTTAAGGGCTAAAAAAAGTAATATGTCAAAACTTTTAGACTGAATCCTAACTGGCCTATTTTCAGGAGTTTTAAATACAGTTTTAGTAACCAGATTAAAGAATAAATCCCTTATTTGATATTGTTTCTTTGGGGACTTTAGTTCTTTTTTTTGTTCAATAAAGTAACGTGTAATCCTCTTATTAAAAGCATTTTTTCTTAGTGGTTTAATTAGGAAATCATCTACTCCTGATTCAAAACTTTTTATCTCAAGATTTTCGTCAACATTATTAGTTAAAATCACCATTTTTAGGTGATCATTGAGTTTTGATTCTTTCTTATACTCCTCGTATAAGCGAACCCCATCATAATTATTCTTACCAATTTCAGAAATTACTAATATTGGATTAACTTTTTTTATGAGTTGTAATGCATGTTCATTATCCAAAGCAAGTGCCACCTCAAAACCGTTTTCCTCCAAAGTACTCACCAATGAGCGTAGGGTTTCTTTATCGTCATCAGCAATAACGGCCGTTTTTTTTGTTAGCATTTCCTTTATTAGTGTGTAATTCTTTAACTAATAAAGTATGTTTTGAGCAATTCAAGAAACAAATTTATACATCTTAAACAGAATATAACATGCACTTAAAACTGGCTTAATATTGACCATGAAATTTAGGTTAATTGTTAACCTTGAGGTAAATTGATTCCAATTTTTCTGGCTAAATATTGCTGAATAGGTTTATTGAATTCTTTATTTTTCAATTTCAAATGCTTACCTATAGTTTCCAGTTTTCCCTGCACCATTAGCGTTTCATAATAATTGATTTTAACTATATTTAAGTCTTTCTGAAGACTGTAATAGTCAAATAAGTAGTTAGCGAAAGCATTCAATTTCCATCCTGGGCTTCCATTTCCTGTAAAATCACCAGGATCTTCTGCTTTTCCAAATATTTTACCGGCAACGGAATTAGCCCAAATATCCTTTGGGTAACCACTTTTGGCTGCCTCTCTTTCCTTAGTTCTACAGAAATTACGAACTTTCTGCAAATCAAAGCTCATTGTTTTTTCATATAGCGAGGTTCTTAGTGTAATTAATCTATACCTGTTAAAATGAAAATCAGGTTCTAAAAAGATATAATACTTTTCATCGTAGAGGTAGAGTATTTGCACTGAAATGATCAATTTCTCAAGGCTTTCAAAATTTAGCACCCCTAATTCTGAAAGTAATTCTTGAGTTTCGTTGTCTTCGAGGGATATATAATCCTTAGCCCTGATTAAAATCTCGACCATTTCTCCTCTTATATTCACCTCTTCCAAGATCTCTAGTACACGATTACTTTCATTAGCAGATTGGAGGTAGTAGACCATGGTGTTAATTAATTAAATTCTTGAAGAATACAATAAATGAAAATATTGAAATATATAAACAGCAAAAGTCACTTAAATCATAGGAATATGAAAACTTTGAAAAGATTTTATTGGCTGTTTTGGTATTTATTGTTAACTGACGGGTCAGCAATATTTATAAATATGCAATTTCAATTCTGAAAAGAGAATTTAAAAATCGGTAAAATGCTGGGGTTTAAGTCACTTGATGATAAAAGCTATCAAGAGTTTGTAGTAACCTGAGTTCGATTCTTATTTAAGGCTTTCCAGTTAAATTGGATTATATTGAAGACTTTAAAATCGTATTCAAATTTTAAAAAGCAAAAACAAGCATTGGTGCCTCAATAGGGACGGAAAAATATTTCCGCCCCTAATTAAGGTCTTTAAGGGAAAGATAAATTTTTTATATAGGCCAATTATCAGTAATAGGTTCTACCCTAGCCTCTTTTAATACATCTGGGTTATCAATTAAACAGTTCTTTAGGTCTTCAGAAATCTGCTCTTTATTTAAACCCTGACCAATAAATACGAGCTCATTCATTCTATCTCCCCAGTTGGGATGCCATTTAGCCATTATTTCC
Organism: Cytophagales bacterium; assembly: GCA_038258905.1. Lineage (GTDB taxonomy): Bacteria > Bacteroidota > Bacteroidia > Cytophagales > Cyclobacteriaceae > Marivirga. Next base: position 25,478 of record JBBSPJ010000009.1, on the reverse strand, counting down.
TCTTGATAATCCAAATAATCTTCACGAAGGGCTCTTTCTCTGTAAGGAACTCCTGCCCACCAGCGACCGTAAAGCTCAGCTTTGAGGGAACCACCTGCCTGACTCCATAAAATTGCCTGATCGGGTCTTGAAGCCAACCAAAATATACCTTTACTTCTTATTATTCCTGCTGGGAAATTTTCTGCAACATAATTGAGAAATTTATCTGGATGAAAAGGTCTTGGGTCTCTGAAAACGAAAGAACTAATTCCATATTCTTCTGTTTCGGGTTGATGTTCTATACCATTTTGAGCATCGGCTAACTCTTTTTGCCAGCCGGCAGATTGTTCTGCCTCTTCATAGTTAAATAGGCCGGTATTTAAAATATCAGATGGAGAAACTGCACTATTAACTGTTTTAATAATGCGGGCCTGAGGATTTAACTTATTAATTAATTGTTCTAAAACTATTAAATCCTCTCGGCTTACTAAGTCTGTTTTGTTCAACAAAATTACATTGGCGAACTCAATCTGATCTGTAAGCAGATTCACTATACTGCGCACATCCTCCTTATCTTCAGTTAAGTCTCTATCGTTGAGGGTATCTGCACTGCCAAAATCTTTAAAAAAATTATAGGCATCCACTACAGTAACCATGGTATCAAGCTGGCATAAATCTGAGAGGTTTTGAAGCTCCTCTCCCAAATCAAAACTAAAGGTTTGTGCTACTGGAATGGGTTCTGATATACCGGTACTTTCAATGAGTAAATAATCGAACCTATTCATTTTGGCTAGCTTTTCTACCTCTATAATTAAATCTTCTCTAAGAGTACAGCAAATACAACCATTGCTCATTTCTACTAGCTTTTCCTCGGTGCGAGATAAACTACCCCCGTTTTGAATAATTTTTTCATCAATATTCAACTCACTCATATCATTCACAATAACGGCAACTTTTAAGCCGTCTTTATTATGTAAAACATGATTTAATAAAGTGGTTTTACCGGCTCCTAAAAAGCCGCTTAGTACCGTTACTGGTAGTTTTGTATGTGGTTTTTTTAATTTGGATATCATTCAGCAAAATATAAAGGGTGGTATTTCGCTGTTACACTTACCTATTGGTTCGACATACATTCAAAAAGAAACAGCTGCAGGAACTGAGTGAGCTTTATATCGATTATAACCAAAAACCTACAAATTACTTACTTTATCTTTCCTACAGGCTGTAACTTAATTCAATCAGACCTAAACAATGTTATTAATGCAACAACATTGCAATAATATAAAGTATTATCAGATAATGCAATTATTTTGCGTTATTTATTTTAAAGCAAAAAAACTGCCCATTTGTAATAGGCAGTTTTGAGTTAATTTTATGAAGAATTAAAAGAGCTTAATTAAGTTAAATATCAATATTCGTCAGAACCATAGTCTCTATCTTCTTCACCACCTTTTCTTGATCCTTGTTGTTTTTTACTTTTTATCCTGTAATCTAAAGTAAGTGTAATTGTTCTGGTTCTCCACTGAAACTCTGAATCAAAGAAGAAGTCTTCACCTGTAGTAGTAGTTCTCCACTTTCTTGAATTTAATAAATCTCTTACATTCAGTGCTATGGTACCGTTCTTATTTAATATTTCTTTACTCAAACCTAAATCTACCATGTAAAAAGATTTCCTGGTACCCTGGGTAGTTCTTTGAGGTGCTCTATAAAATCCGCTTACCTGAAAATTAAGATCTTTCCAGAATGTCATTTGAGAAGTAGCTCTTGAGGACATAGTAAAAGTTTCCGCTTGAAATACCCTTTCATCAAATTCACCGTAAGTTTCTGAATAGAAAACATTCAAATTTCCATTTAATCTCCACCAATCATTTAAGTCATGAGAATAGGTGTTTTCAATTCCTATCGAGTTTCTTTCTGAAAGGTTTTGAGGCTTATAAATAGTAACCGCAACAGGTTCTCCATCAATCATTCTTGTCTCGGGTGTTTGAATCCTTTCTGTTACACCAGATGTTTTTCTGTAATACAACCCGGTATACAAAGTGGCATCTTTAAAGTTATTCACTAAGCCAATTTCATAGGAATCAGTAAATTCTGGCAATAAATCCGGATTACCTACTCTAATGTTCCTATCATCATTAATACCGGAAAAAGGATTTAATTCTCTAAACCGAGGTCTATCAATTCTCCTACTATAACTAGCCTGTAGCGTATTCATTTTGTTGAATTCGTATGTAAAGAATAAACTTGGAAAGAAATTAATATAGCTCTGATAAGTTGTAGTATCAACGGGTTGTCTAAACTCAGATGCAATATCAGTGTATTCGGTTCTTAAACCAATTTGATAACTTATTTGGTTTACTTCTCTGTTAAAAATTCCATATAGTGCATGTATATTTTCACTAAAAATAAAGTTATTTGTAAAATCGCCTAAAATGCTATCTGGGGCATTTTCCCTTTCCTGTCTCACTTCATAATCATTGGTTATAGTTCTGATTGTAGACCTAAAACCAGTTTCAAAAGACGAATTTTCTCCTAATGGCGTTACATAATTAGCCTGCAGCAAGAGGTTTTGTGACAATTCATCCACTAAAGAATATTGTTGAATGCTATCCTCATATTGCTCATTAGCAAAATTATATCTCTCATTTCTTAAATCAGAGTCTTCTAACTCCTGGTTGTTTCTGAATTGAACATCGGCAGTTAACACATGATCTTCATTACCATCAAATTTCTTAGTAAAATTTAAATCATATTCAAATACAGATTCATCCTCAATTTCGTCCTGAATTCTCAAAGATCGCCTTTTAAAGACTCTATTTTGTCCTACTCCATCAAAGTCATCATAATAATTAAGGCTCAGATTATTCTCATTTGAAACCCTATAAAGTGCTGATCCTGTAAGTGTCGTATTATCACTAAAACTATAATCTAATCCTATTCTGGCATTTTGAGATACACCAGATCTTTCTCTTACTCTTTCATTAAATGAGGAATAATCTGCAGTATCGCCTCTATAAAATTCCTGATCTACATACCCACCCCCAAAATTCTCTCTATAGGCGATTCCATAGCTACCAAATAGATTAATGTTATTTTTTCTATAATTTAAATTGCCATTAATACCATAAACAGCAGGGTTTCCTAAATTGGCACTTACACTACCATTTAAACCACCCTTTTCATCTTTTTTAAGAATAATGTTTATAATACCGGCATTACCTTCTGCTTCATATCGAGCAGATGGATTTGTGATTATTTCAACCCTTTCAATCATATCAGCTTGAATTTGACGTAATGCTGAACCTCCGCTAATACCTACCAGGCCAGATGGCCGGCCATTTATTAGAATTCTTACATTGCCACTGCCTCTTAATGAAACATTACCTTCTACATCAACTGTTACGCTTGGTAAATTATCTAATAAGCTTTCTGCACTTCCTCCAATGTTACTTAAATCCTCGCTCACATTGAAAACCCTCTTGTCCAGCTTCATTTCCATTTGGGGCTTTCTGGCAATTACCTCAACCTCTGATAATTGATTTACATCTTCCTGAAGACTTAAATTTCCCAAGTTTATGCTTTCCTGATTAGCATTAACCGGTACATTTATTGTTTTATAAGAAACAAATTGAATTCTTAAAGTATATTTGCCTCTTGGCACCTGTAATTGAAATTCTCCTGACTCAGGTGTAACTGCCCCCGTAACTAAATTATCGTTTTCGTCAAAAATACTCACATTGGTATATGCTAGCGACTGTGAATTGGCTTTATCAATTACCTTTCCTCTTACTGTAGTGTTTTGAGCAAATGCAAAAGCAGAAGAAAGTATACTCAGCAATAATATTAGATTTAACTTAATAGCGTTATTATTAAACATTATTTTATTTAGATTATAAATTTTAATTAGTACAAAATTAGGGTTGAATTCTGAAGGAATTTTGAATTATCAAAAGTGAACTGTGATAATATGTTCACTTTCCTTACATACATACTCGATGTGCATTTGATTAACTTCACAGATTTTTTTTATGATAGAAAGTCCTAAACCGAGCGAATTGGTTTTGTGATTCTCCTTTTTAAATCTTCCAAATAAATTTTCAGGATTTGTTTTTAAGGGCAAACCTGAATTTTTAAATTGTAAGAACTTATTATTTAAAATAATGTGAATATAACCCTTACTAGTTGTATTATGTTTAATAGAATTTTTCAGAAGGTTATTTACTAAAATTTCAAATAGAGTGGAATTCATTTTAATATGAATATCGTCCTGGATCTCCAGGTCTAGCTTTATTCCTTTCAGATGGATTAGTTCTTGATAATCATCCAAAATTTCGTGTAAAATAATACTGCCATCAATAGCTTCTTTACTATCAAATTCGCGGTTATCAATTTTAGCCAGGAGGGTAAGCATATTTCCTAACTTAGATAAATTGGTTAAACTTTTTTGAGCATCTTTTACCAAAAGATGTTGATTTTCATCCATCAAAGTATCCTGTAATAACTCAAGTTTGCCTTGTGCAACGCTTAAGGGTGTTTGAATTTCATGCGATGCATTTTCAGAAAATTCTTTAAGTGACTGGTAGTCGCTTCGGATTTTGGCTGACATGTCCTCAACAAATAAATTTAATTTCTTAAATTCAGTTGTTCCTGTTTTAGAGGTTTTAATAAGTTCATTTTCTTTAATGTCGAAATTTTGGATAGACTCTAAAGTTTTTTCAAAAGGATTTAGTAATTTCCTTGATAAAATCCATCCCATCAATACGATTAAAAGAAGTAAAAGAAGATAGGTTTTAAATAATGATTCAACTATGCCATCGATTATATCATCCTGTTCAATAATAATATCATACAGTGTGATTTTATAAAAATTATCATTAATTCTTTTAGTAACATCCAGTTTATTATGAAGCTCCGGCCTCTCTAAGGTACTATGATGTACTATAGTGTCCGAAAATATGATATTATCTATCTCAGAAGAATCACTTTGAGGTAAAATAATTACTTTATCTCTAATTATAGGCTCTCTGGGCTGTTTTTTAGCAATATATCTTTCGGTAGATTTTAATCTTTCCATCAGAAACCATTGCTCCTCTTTTCTTATTTCATTACCTATAATCTGAAATGTAACAAGCCCACCTACCAGAAATACAATAAAAGATACTCCCAAGAAAATAAGAGTAATTTTGGTGATTAATCGCATATTTTTAAATAGATTTTAATTTGTAACCCACCCCATACACCGTTTCTATCGGATCAAGTCCACTTATTTTATGCACTTTTTTTCTTAGGTTTTTAATATGTTGATATACAAAATCGAATGAGTCTGCTTGATCAATAAAATCTCCCCAAAGGTGTTCAGCTATATTTTGTTTAGTTAAAACGCGTTTTGCATTGGTAGCAAAAAATAAGAGCATCTCATACTCTTTCTTAGTTAGTTCAATTAAGTGAGTTTTAAAATGCACTTCACGCTTCTCAGTTAGAATTTCGATGTCTCCAATGGAAATAATATTGTCTCCTTGTAATTTTCTAGTCCTATATATTGCTTTTAATCTGGAGCTTAATTCGATCAAATGGAAAGGTTTTGCTAAGTAATCATCCGCACCAGCATCAAGTCCTCTTACTTTATCATCTAAAGAGTTTTTAGCAGATAAAATTAATGTCCCTACATTTTTCTGGTTAGCTCTTAAGGTATATAATAAATCCATTCCGTAGCCATCAGGTAGCATTAAATCTATAATTACTAAATCATATTCAAAAGAGGCAATTTTATCAGAGGCTGTAAAAAAATCAAAAGCACAACTTACCTGAAAACCTTCTTTTTTCAGGTATTCCTCTATATTTTTTGATAATTCAATCTGATCTTCAACTACAAGCACTTTCATTCTTAAAAAATTTCAGGACCATACAACTTTAGAAAGTACGTAATCCTAGCTAAAAATTATTAATTACAAAAATAAAGTTGAATTTTGATGAAAATTTGAAGTAGTAAAATATATTAGATGGAGCCTATTACGCAACTATACGGGAAACATTTGTATATAATTGAAAATGAGAAGCAATTGACAAGATTTTATATAATCTAATATTAGAATCAATATTATAAACCTTAAACTAAAGGTAAAACATATTATTCAATTGGAAGTATAATTTTCATTTGCGTACCAACACCTTCTTTAGATTTTAAATGCATCTCTCCGTCAATTTTTTGGATCATACTCTTTACAATATATAAACCAAGTCCAGAACCTTCCTTACTTTGTTCCCCCCTAAAAAACATTTCGAAAATTTTATCATGTTGTGCTTCAGGAATACCTAGCCCATTGTCGGAGATAACTATTTCCAATTTCTCATCAATTATTCTAGAGCTAATAATTACCTCAGGATTTTTGGCTTCGGGGTTTTGATACTTAATAGCATTAGATACTAAATTATTTAAAATTACTTCTAACCTGGATCTATCAATTCTTACACTTCTTTCAAGGTCAATATTTTTTTTAATATATAACCCATTACTTAAATCCATGTAATTGTTATTCTCAATAATCTCATTAATTAAATCAACCAAATTTACTTCCGTCTTCTCAATTTTAGTACGAGAATTTCTTGAGATTTCTATTACCTCTTTAATGAATTTTGTTAAACGAGCCACCCTTTCTTCAATTCTCGAAAAGTAATCCATCACATTTTTATCCTTTACTTCATATTTGGCAATATTAATTAATCCCAAAATTGAGGATAATGGAGCCTTTAAGTCGTGAGATGCACTATAAACAAAGTGATCTAATTCTTCATTGGCTTGTTTTAGATCAATATTTTTCTGTTTTAATTCATTTTCAGCCTCTATTCTTATTTGTTCTATTTTCCTATTGATGACATCAATATTATACATTGAAAACACCATGATAAAAAGGGAAATAAAGAGATTTACGTAGTAGGAGCTCTCCTCAACTAAACCTTCAGTAACATCAATTTGCCCAAAGGGATGATAATCAGTGATTTCAAGTATAACCAATAAAATAATGGAATAGGCTAGTGCACTATACTTGTATCTTTTCTGCTCATTACTAAAAACTAAAAATATGATGGTAAGAATGGGGAAAAAGAAAAAATATATTGCCAATTCCTTAGGAACTATGGCTGCATATATAAAAATGAAACTAGTGGCAAAGATGGTAAATACTAATTTTGCGGCTTTATGCTTCCTTCTTTCGTTAAGTAAGAAAGAGGTTATAAAAACGGCCAATAAAATAAAATCTAAAGCAACTGCATTATAATTGCTTACTAATGTATCATTAATAATTTGTATTATACAAGTTATTATAGCAATTAAAGCAAACTGGGAAAGAAAAATATTAGGCTTTTGCTCCAATGTTTTATCAATTCCCGACCAATTATATAATTTTAAATATCTAACCAATTTCTTATCCTGTACCCAGTTGCAACCTCAATTAAGGTTCCAATATCTACTTTTTTTATGAAGAATTGAATCAAAAACAATATTATTTTTGGATTAATCTTAATTGTAATTAAACAATTCGTAGTAATGTTTTTAATCATCTGATATTATGCTGATGAATTAAAAATGAGTGAGTCAAACCAATTTAATTTTGCAAATCATTTTTAATAATTTAGCACTAATAGAAATCAAAAGTCATTTACCATACATAGATAATATATCAATAGTATAATAATCATTCTCTCACTAAGTTACCGTTTAAATAAAACCAGCATAGAATTCAAAGAATGATTTATTAACTTCAAAAAAAATAAAAATATGATTAAAAAATTACTTCCGTTACTAATTATTATTTTCATCGGCAACTTAAGCAATTTAGAAGCCCAATTGTTTGGAAATAAAAAGAAAAAGGAGTCTACAGAAAAGACCGACAAACCAAAAAAGAAGAGTGAATATAAAACTTTCAAGGAGTTAATTCCATCCTCAGCTATAATAGACAAAGGTTTATTTAATACCTATCGAGTAGACGAGAAACTATACTATGAAGTACCTTTTGATTTAATGGAAGAGGATATACTTTTAGTAAGTAGAATTGCAAAAATACCAGATTCTTATGGCGGGGGATATATAAATGCAGGTTCAAAAGTAAACGAACAGGTTATCCGTTGGTACAAAAGAGATAAATATATTGATATAAAAGTGATTAGCTTCCAAAATGAAAGTGACATAGAATCACCCATCTATAAATCTGTAGAAGCAAATAATTTCTTCCCAATACTCTACAGCACCAAAATTGAAGGCTTTAATGAAGATTCTACTGCAATTTTGGTAGAAGTAAGTAGTTTATTTACATCAGAAGTAGATGCTATCAATGGAATGCCTGATAGATTGAGAAAGAGTTATAAAGTAAAAAGACTTGATAAAAGTAGGAGCTATATAGAGTCTGTAAAATCTTTTCCGCAAAATGTAGAGGTGCAACATGTAATGACTTATGATGCAGATGAGCCACCGGGTAGAGATCAAGCTTCCACCATTACTATGCTGATGAATCAATCTATGATTTTATTACCAAAAGATAAAATGCAGCCTCGATTGGCCGATTATAGAGTGGGTTGGTTTACTTTACAAAAGTATAATTATGACTCTGACGCTTTAAAATCTGATGATTTTGAATTGATTAGAAGATGGCGTCTAGTTCCTAAAGACATGGAAGCCTATAAAAGAGGTGAATTAGTAGAACCTGTTAAGCCAATTGTTTATTACCTTGATCCTGCAACACCTGAAAAATGGCGTCCTTACTTTAAACAAGGTATAGAGGATTGGAACCAGGCTTTTGAAAAAGCTGGCTTTAAAAACGCTATTATTGCCAAGGATCCTCCAAGCCAAGAAGAAGATCCGGAATTTAGCCCCGAAGATGTGCGCTATTCAGTTGTAAGATATGTTGCTAGCACTACCCGAAATGCAGTAGGTCCTTCAGTAACCGATCCCAGAACTGGCGAAATTATTGAAAGTGATATTATTTGGTACCATAACCATTTAAGATCTTACAGAAACAGGTTTATGATTGAAGCAGGTGCCCAAACAGAAGCTGCAAGGTCATTGCAAACACCAGAAGCAGAAATCGGAGAAATGATGCGCATGGTTATTGCCCATGAAGTGGGTCATGCATTAGGTTTACCCCATAACATGAAGGCGAGCGCTGCTTACCCGACTGATTCTTTACGCTCCGCTAGTTTCACACAAAAATATGGGCTCACTCCTTCTATTATGGATTATGCAAGAGTAAATTATGTGGCTCAGCCAGGAGACGAAGGCGTAAGGTATATAAGAATGATGGGGCCTTATGATGAATATGCTATTAATTGGGGTTATAGATATATTCCTGAGGCTACTAAAAAAGAGGATGAGAAACCTACTCTAGATCAATGGATCTTGAGCAAAGCAGGTGACCCATGGTATGAATTTGGAGGAGGATACGATGGTGTAGATCCACAATCGCAAAGGGAAAGCCTGGGAGATGATCAGGTAAAAGCCAGTGAATATGGCTTAGCTAACCTGAAAAAAGTTGTACCTAATTTAGTAGAATGGACTTCTGAAGACGGAAAGGATTATGCTGAGTTACAAGAGGTTTACCGAGAATTAACTTATTTATGGAGAGGCTATGTAAATCATGTAATTACCAATGTGGGAGGTATTTATGAAACCCGGAAAACTGCCAACCAGGAAGGAGTGATATATTCACCTGTTCCTAAGGCGGTGCAAAAAGGAGCTGTAAAATTCATCAATGAAAATGCTTTCGTTACGCCTTCCTGGTTACTTAATAATGATATTTTGGATAGAATTGAGTCAGCAGGTGCCATTGAAAGAATTCAGAGCATCCAGACCTATCATTTGAATAATTTATTGGATGATGACCGATTATTAAGAATGATTGAAAATGAGCAAAAAAATGGACAATCAGCTTACTCAGCAATTGAAATGATGAATGACCTAAAAAGAGGTATTTTTTCTGAGCTATATGCAGGCAAAAAAGTAGACGCTTACAGAAAAAATTTACAGAGAAGCTATATTAATTTAGCAAGTGGATATATTCAATCTTTAACGAAAGATGATAGATCAGCTCAAAAGGTAAATATTTCTGATGTTATACCATTGATGCGTGGTGAATTGAATTCATTAAAAAACGAGATAAACTCAAGAAAAAGCAGAAGTGCAGATCAATTAACCCGCTATCATTGGGAAGATTTAATTGCCAGAATTGATATGGCTATGGAGTTGAATTAATACAAGTTTTCTACATTACTATTTTTAATTATACATTTTTGATCCCGATGAAATTGATTTATCGGGATCAACTTTTTCCTATACCTGATGAAACTAAAAATCATTCTGATACTATCCTTAATGCTTACCTGCACATTGCATGCCCAGACCACTGATCTAAGTAACACTTCCAAAAAATGGCCTAACACCCAAGTCGGATTCAAAGTTGGATATGTAAACAGCACTGTATATGGTTCTCAGGTCGATATTTACGCTAAAGGAGGCTATGACTTTAAGCAAAGAAATTCCTTGTCTGTTGGCGTCCAGGCCAAATCAAACCTTCTGAATTGGTGGTATATGAAGTTTGAATTAAACTTACTTCAAAAAGGAGCTGAAATGGGTGAGAGTAACTTTATACATCCTCCCAAGCCTTATTTTACCTATTTAAATATACCTGTAATTACAGGTTTTAGGGTAGAAGCTATTCCTGATTTTGTTAATATTGGGTTAGAAGTAGGAGTTGCTTCCAACATTGAGCTTTCTAACCAAGAAAATTTAGATCAGGGGTTATATCCAACCATTTATCCGAGTTATGACAAGCATATTGTTGAATTCAACTATGGAGTAGATATAGAGTTCATAATAAATAAACAAATGTCATTTTCCACCAATATAAGAGGTTTTAGGGATTTAGATGCTTTCTTCGAAAGAATCGATCATTATTCAATTTACCAAACTTCTGATGAAGAAATAGAATTTCGGCTTACTGATATGAAACATAGAGGATGGAATTTAAATTTCACATTAAATTATACTATTAGGAATTAATCAATAACTCTGCCACAATTCAAGTTTTTAGTAAGTCAATTATCATTATACTGAATTCAACTTTTAAGAGGAGCTAATTTTCCTTTAATTTACATCAAATTTCAAAAAATGGCTTTAAAAACATTCGTTAAAATATCTGAAGTAAATAATTTAAGTGATGCGCGTTATTGTGCGGGCATGACAGTCAATTTAATGGGTTTTTCGCTGGATGAAACTACCGATTCCTATGTATCTCCCGCTAACTTTATGGAGCTTACCGGCTGGCTCTCCGGAGTTGATTTTGTAGGAGAATTTGGGAATACATCGGAAGAATACATTAAGAAAAATCTTTCTGAATATGAAATTGAATATATACAGACGGATAATCCGGCCATTTTACCTCTATTTACCGATATAAATCAAAAACTTATTCTACGGTTTGATGTGGACACTATCCAAAATTCTAATGATGTAGCTGATATTATGGAAAGTACTCATTCTTACGTGAGTTATTTTCTATTTGAATCTGTAAAAGGCATACAATATAAATCTCATGTGCTCCAACAAGTTTTAGAGCTTGGTAACAAATATCCTATCCTTTTAGGCTTTAATATTACTGATGCCAATGTCATAGATTTAGTGGAAAACAGTGAAATCCAAGGCATCTCATTAAAAGGTGGAGAAGAAATCAGACCGGGATTCAAAGATTTTGATGAGTTGGCGGATATTCTGGAAACACTGGAAATTGATGATATGGCGGATTGATATACCATATGTGATCACTATTGTTGAATAGTTTGGCGTTTTATACTCACTATTCTTCCAAAAGAATTCTGGGACAATTTAGGGGATAGTAGTAGCTTAATCACCGGTCAGACCTGCGGTGCTGACCTAGGTTCCTGCTTAGGTCAGACGGCAGTCAGACCGGATCATACCTTGGTACAATAATTACAACTAAATTCAGATAGCAGAAGGTTCATAAGCGGTCAGGCCTGCTGACCTGGTAAATGCCTATAGCAGAACGATAAATACAGGTCGACTGAATATCAAGAATAAATTGGCCGTTCCTAGTTTATTGTAATAGTATTGACATTTTGATACGAGCTAAAAGCTCGCACCAGCGGGGGCAGTCAGTCCGAACTATTTTACAGCAAGCCTTTCAAGCTTTTGACCCCTAAGTATTTATCTACCGTATAGCCTTCAGCGTACTTTACTCCTATTATGTGACCAAATTCCATAGCCCTGGCCTCTATCATCTTCATAAATCCTGGGCTAGAGATGTAGGTCTCGGGCTCCTCACTATTAGGATCATGAAATTGTGATTCAAAGGCTTTAATAGCTTTCATTTTGGTTTCCCAAAAATCACTGACATCTACCAAAATATCCGGTTTAAGTGGTAAGCTTTGGATATAACTCAATACCAATCGGGGCCTCCATGGCTCTTGCATATTACCTTTTTCATCAAAAGTTTCTACCTTCTTTAAGCCAGAAATAAATATAGCATCTTTTGTTAAAGCAGATGCTCTGCCATGATCAGGATGTCTGTCGCTCACTGCATTGGCTAAAATTATATCCGGCTGGTATTTACGGATTACTTTTACCAATTCCAGTTGGTGGGCTTTGTCATTTTGGAAAAAGCTATCCCTAAAACCTAAATTACCTCTTACAGCGAGCCCAATAATGCTAGCACTTTTCGCAGCTTCCTGTTTTCTAAGTTCAGGCGTACCCCTGGTTCCCATTTCACCCTCAGTAAAGTCAAGCACACCAACTTTATCTCCCAAGGCTACGTGTGAGGCCAAGGTGCCTGCACATGCTAGTTCAGTATCATCAGGGTGGGCTGCAAAAGCTAATATATCTAATTTCATTATTTTATCTCAAAAATTTAGCTTTAAGTAAATTCGAAAAGCTTTAAATAAAAAAAGTATGGAAATTGAATTCCATACTTTAAATAATATTATGAATTTTTATAAAAATTCAAGTTATTTAGCTTGATGTGCTACTTCACTCACTACTTCCTCTTCACTTTCCTTTTCAGCAAGAAATCTTTCTGCATCTAAAGCTGCCATACAACCAGTTCCTGCAGCGGTAACTGCTTGTCGGTAAATAAAATCCTGTGCATCACCAGAAGCGAAAACGCCCTCTATATTGGTTTTTGAGGTTCCTGGAACTGATAAAATATAACCTGCTTCATTCAGATTAAGAAAGTCCTTAAATATATCTGTATTCGGTTTATGACCAATTGCAACAAAGAATCCGGTAGCTTTAATAACCGATTTTTCACCAGTTACATTGTTTACTACCCTTACTCCTTCTACTTCTTGCTCACCTAAAACTTCTTCTGTTTCGGTATTCCAAAGTACTTCAATATTTGGAGCCTTCATTACACGGTTTTGCATAATTTGAGAGGCGCGCATTTCGTCCCTTCTAACAAGCAAAGTTACTTTATTACAAAGTTTAGATAAGTAAGTAGCCTCTTCAGCAGCAGTATCACCTGCTCCAACGACAACAACATCTTGTCCTTTATAAAAGAAACCATCACAAACGGCACAAGCAGAAACACCCATTCCATTTAATCTTTGTTCGGACTCTAATCCTAACCATTTGGCAGAAGCACCAGTAGAGATAATTACTGCATTAGCTGTAATTTGGTGTTTATCGTCTATAACTACTTTATGAGGGTATCCATTAAAATCTACTTTAGTGGCTAAGCCAAATCTCACATCAGTGCCAAACCTTTCGGCTTGCTTTTGAAAATCTACCATCATTTGAGGGCCATTGATCCCGTCAGGGTAACCCGGGTAATTTTCCACATCATTGGTAATAGTTAACTGTCCGCCAGGTTGGCCTCCCTGGTACATTACCGGATTTAACCCAGCTCTAGCTGCATAAATAGCCGCTGTATAGCCTGCGGGACCTGAACCTATTATTAAAACATTTACTTTTTCTTCTGTCATTTCAATAAATTTAATATTCTAATTTACGAGAATATAAGATTAGCGATGTGTAATTAACAGCAAAAATAAAAAAAGGTCTTCAAAAAGACCTTTTTTTAATCGAAAAAAAATTTTTATTAACCTAAATAAGGCTTTAAAGCTTTACTTCTTGAGGTATGCCTCAATCTGCGAATCGCTTTTTCTTTAATTTGTCTAACTCTCTCTCTGGTAAGGTTAAATTTCTCACCTATTTCTTCCAAAGTCATTGAATGCTCACCATTTAAGCCGAAGTAAAGCGTAATCACATCTGCTTCTCTTTGAGTAAGCGTAGATAGTGCCCTTTGAACTTCTCTTCTTAATGAATCATTCATTAGTTCATCATCCGGAGATTCTTCACCATCATTTTCAAGCACATCTAAAAGGCTATTTTCTTCACCTTGTACAAATGGTGCATCCATTGATACGTGACGGCCAGATATTTTCATAGTATCTACTACTTCATTCGCAGTTACTTCCAATACTTCAGCCAACTCATCCGGAGATGGTTCTCTTTCAAACTTTTGCTCCAATGCAGAGAAGGTTTTTGAAATCTTATTTAAAGATCCTACCCTGTTCAATGGAAGACGTACAATACGAGATTGTTCCGCCAATGCTTGCAATATGGACTGTCTGATCCACCATACTGCATAAGAAATGAATTTAAAACCTCTTGTTTCATCAAAGCGCTGTGCTGCTTTAATCAGTCCTAAGTTTCCTTCATTAATCAAGTCTCCTAAGGATAAACCTTGATTCTGGTATTGTTTAGCAACTGATACAACGAAACGAAGATTGGCTTTCGTCAATTTTTCAAGAGCAAGTTGATCACCTTGTTTGATGCGGACCGCCAAATCAACTTCTTCATCTGGCGTTAACAAATCCACTTTACCAATTTCCTGTAAGTACTTATCAAGAGATTGACTTTCACGGTTGGTAATTTGCTTGCTAATCTTGAGCTGTCTCATTAATTATTATTAGGTTTAACTTAAAAATGCTATACTAACATGAAGAAGGAACGTGATAGTTCCTTCTTCTAAATCAAAATATAAATAATTTTATTATTATATTAAAATCTTACTCTGCTTTTTCAGGCTTAGGTAATAAAACTTTTCTTGAAAGTCTTAATTTACCAGTCTTTTTATCGATATCGATCAATTTTACCTTGATCTCCTCACCTATCTCCAAAACACCTTCCAGGGTTTCTACTTTTTCCCACTTAATCTCAGAAATATGTAACAAACCATCTTTACCAGGCATAATTTCAACAAAAGCACCGTAAGGCTGAATAGCTTTTACTTTACCATCATACACCTCACCTACTTCTGGCTTAGCAACAATACCTTTAATCCAGGATACTGCTTTTTCTAAAGAATCTTTATTAACAGCAAATACATTGATTTTACCACCTCTTTCAGTTTCTTCAATTACTACGGTAGCACCAGTAGTTTTTTGAATTTCCTGAACTACTTTTCCTCCTGGGCCAATCACTGCACCTATCATTTCTCTTTCGATCTCGATATTAACAACTCTTGGAGCATTTGGTTTGTAGTCCTCTCTTGGAGCAGCAATTACTTTCAACATTTCATTTCTGATATGATCTCTTCCTGCCTTGGCTTGATTTAATGCTTCCATTAATAACTCAGAAGATAAACCATCTACTTTTATGTCCATCTGACAAGCAGTGATACCTTTTTCTGTTCCGGTTACTTTAAAGTCCATATCACCGATATGATCTTCGTCACCTAAAATATCAGACAAAATCGCATACTTACCAGTTTCAGCATCTGAAATTAAACCCATTGCAATTCCCGAAACAGGCGCTTTAATAGGAATACCAGCATCCATTAATGCTAAAATACCGGCACAAACGGTAGCCATTGAAGACGAACCATTTGACTCTAATATATCAGAAACTACTCTGATAGTATATGGTAATTCTTCAGGAGTAGGTATCACTTGTTTAATCGCTCTCATAGCTAAATTACCATGACCTACTTCTCTTCTACCAGGGCCTCTATTTGGTTTGGCTTCACCGGTTGAGAAACCAGGGAAGTTATAATGCAAAATGAATTTATTGAAACCGGATTGCATAGCGCCATCAATCATTTGCTCATCTAGTTTAGTACCTAGAGTAACCGTTGTTAATGATTGCGTTTCACCTCTTGTAAATATCGCTGACCCATGTGCTGATGGAAGATAATCTACCTCACCCCATATAGGACGAATTTCATCAAGGTTTCTTCCGTCCAGTCTTTTGCGTGTTTCCAGCGTAGCATTTCTGATAGCTTTCTTTTGCGCATTTTTAAAATATTTTTTCGCTAAACCAGTATTCACTTCATGTTCTTCGGGCAAAGCTTCAAAATAGGCTTCAGAAACTTCTTTAAAAAGTCTTGACCTTTCATGCTTATCTGCTAAACCATTGGAAGCAATCTTATAATATTGATCGTAATATTTATTAGTAATTTCTTTTTCTAGTTCAGCAACATCTGCCTCTTCATGAGAGTAAGATCTTTTTTCTTTTGCACCAAAGTCTTTAGCTAAATCAAGTTGTGCCTGACATTGGATTTTGATGGTTTCGTGGGCAAAATTAATTACATCAACCAACTCTTGCTCAGAAATTTCTTTCATTTCACCTTCCACCATCATAATATTATCGATGGTAGCAGCGATAATCATGTCAATGTCAGATGTTTTCATTTGCTCTCTAGATGGGTTAATTACCAATTTACCCTCCACTCTACCAACTCTTACTTCAGAAATTGGTCCGCCAAATGGAATATCAGAAACAGCGATAGCTGCAGAAGCCGCTAAAGCTGCCAAGGCATCTGGCAAGGCTTCCTGGTCAGCCGAAATCAATTGAATGAAAACTTGTGTTTCTGCGTGATAATCGCTTGGAAATAAAGGACGCAAAGCCCTATCTACCAAACGACTTACTAATATTTCGTGGTCTGAAAGTCGTCCTTCTCTTTTTAAGAAGCCGCCAGGTATTTTACCTGCAGAACCGAATTTCTCTTGATAATCAACAGACATTGGAAGGAAATCTACTCCTTCTTTGGCTTCTTTTGTAGAAACTACTGTAGCAAGAAGCATGGTATCACCCATTCTTACTACTACTGATCCGTCTGCTTGTTTGGCTAATTTACCTGTTTCAATGCTGATTTCGCGTCCATCAGGTAAATTAAATTTTTTTGTTGTTGCTTGTGGTATAGCCATAAATTTTGTTTTTTTACTGTTTTCTCGTCCTGTTGTGTGTACTATTTTTGCCGCATTTGCTATACACGTCCTGTAAAAGATGTGATATTATGTAATGGGAATAAATAAATAGAAAAAGGGAACCCAGAAGATTCCCTTTTATGTATTAAACCTAATTATTTTCTTAGTTTTAATTCAGCAATAATTGCTCTATATCTTTCGATTTCTCTTTTCTGAAGGAAGTCCAATAAACTTCTTCTCTTACCTACTAATTTCAAAAGACCTCTTCTTGATGAGTGATCTTTCTTGTTAACTTTTAAATGCTGTGTTAAATGATTGATTCGGTAAGTGAAAAGCGCGATTTGAGATTCTGCTGAACCCGTGTCTTTTTCTGCTTTTGACCGACCATGATTTTTGAACAGCTCTTGTTTTTTCTCTGTGCTTAAATACATAGTTAGCGTTTTAATTATTAAAATAAGGTGCAAATATAGAAATAAATTCTATAATTGTAAAAAGAAATTATAAATAAACTCTCAAATACCCTATAATGAGAATAACTAAGTAATATTTTTAAGTAAAGATTATTTCAAAATAGTATTTAAGCTATTCTTACTTATTCCGAATAAACAACTTCTTTATTTTTTCGAAAAACACAAGATAGTTATCCAATTCAAATAATCTGGAGTCATTTTTAGCTTGTCTCAGAAAAAACAGACCAAAAGGTAATAGGAATATATTTGATGCCCAAACAGCCATAAAATTACTTATCTCTCCTTGTCTACCCATTTTAATACCGGAAGTATTTATTACATAAGAAATAATGAAAAAGATAATGGATACTAAAACTGGAAAGCCTAAACCTCCTTTTTTAATAATTGCACCTAAAGGAGCACCAATTAAAAACATCACTATACATGCAAATGCCTGTGAAAGTTTATAGTTAGCTTCAATTCCATATACATTACTTTCAAATTCTCTTTGCTCTATTCTTCTGTTTTCGCCTTTTAATCTATTCTTTGCAAATCTAGGCTTATCTAAAAGGTTTATTTTGGCACCCCTGTTAAATGCTATAAAAGCTGAATCTGTTTTAGCTATTAAAGTGGAATCGTATTCTGTAATATGATTAAAATCACTTGGTTTATACCGCTCTTTAGCCAAACTTCTATTTTTATCTGGCGATGCTTTTAAATCTTTTTCAACTTTCTTTTGGCTTTGGTTTTTCACTGGCTTTTCTAATGCAATAGACCTATCCTCATTCACTGAAGACAAATCCACTATCTGCTCCTCTATTGCATTTGTATCAATTGATAAATTTACTTCTCTAACTATTTCATTTTGCTCTTCCTCCTGCACTTCAGCTTCCTCCTGGAGTTTTTCTTTAATAAGAGTTGAATCTTTTTCCTTTTTCATTGACTCAAATTTAATTACTGAAGGGGGTTTTACCGGCTCTACATTGGCAAGGTGAATATTGAAAAATCTAGGGGTATAATTGTATAAATTACTTTTAGACTCTAAAATATCTCTTCGCATAGAATCTACGTCATACCTTAATTCATTTTCATTTTTCATTAAACGGTTGGAGGAAAATAAATCCTTATCAGTCCGTTTCATCTCAAAAGAGGCTAAACTAAAAACTACTTTATTATGAATAAATTCATTCCTTACAAATGTGGCTGGCTTATTAGGGTTGGTAGTACTGGTATTTTCTTCTTCAGAATAGCTTTTACCATCAAACAACTCCATCACCAAATATTGGTCATTTAAGATGGTGTACATTAGCGCAGAGTCTGCAATAATGATCTCGTTATTTCCTTTTCCTTTACTGTGATTGTAAATAATCAAATCTCCTAAAGATTTATCATCATCATATTTCGTATTGGCCTTAATGCTATAACCAGGAATACCTCCATAAAAAGCGCCTTCTTTTATGTCAATTGACGGCTTCTTTTGTTTAATGTCATATAATAAGCTATAGGCATCTAAATTGGCTTTGGGTACAACAAAATTATTTGAATAATACACTAAACATGAAAGCAATACCACAAAAACAAACAGAGGTTGCATGGCTCTGATAAGTGAAATACCTGCACTTTTTATAGCTGTAAGCTCAAAATGCTCTCCTAAATTACCGAAAGTCATTAAAGAAGATAATAAAACTGCCAATGGAAAAGCAATTGGGGTCATATTAATACTAAAATATGCAATTAACTCTACAAAAACGCCGGCTCCAAGATCTTTCCCAACAAAATCATCGAAGTACTTTAGCATATATTGCGTTAGCAAAATAAACACAACCACAAAAAAAGTAATCAGGAATGGACCTAAGAATGATTTTAGTATTAGCTTATCTAATTTTTTCATTTAATAATTACTACAAATTATAGGTTGGCATAATTTTCGTCAACCGCATTTTAAACCGCACTGCAAATTAAACAAGAATTATGCTAAACTTTAAAGAACTTCTAAATTGATCGAAAATATTTCAGTATTTTAAAAATATCTTGTCTTCTTCTTTTCGATAAAAGCTTCAATATGCTTTTTTAATTTCTTTTTTGAAGGGGTTATTTAACTTCAATCTTTTATCTTTAAGTTTAGAAAATAGAAGCAAAAAGATATAAATGGAGTTTTCCTCTGAAATAATAAAACCGCTTTCCATAGATTGTATAATAGCTGGTTTTAAGCAAGATTTAAATATTTTATTAGTTAAGCACGCAAGTGGAATTAGTAAAGGTAAATGGGCCCTACCAGGTGGTTGGATTCAATATGACGAAAGTTTAGATCAGGCTGCCGGAAGAATTTTAAAAGCTTTGACTGGTCTTTCAGATATTTACTTAAAGCAGTTAAGGGCTTTTGGTGAAGTAGAAAGATTTCCTAATAAAAGGGTGATAACAGTAGCTTATTCAGCATTTGTAAAATATGAGGAATATGAAATAGTGCCCGGCTTTACCGCTTCCGATGCTAAGTGGTTTCCGCTAAAGGAAATTCCTGATATGCCCTACGATCATAATTATATTTTGAGCGAATTTATCGAAGACCTCCGTTTTAAAGTAAAACGTGAACCCATCGGCTTTCAACTTCTGCCAGAAAAATTTACATTGCTTCAACTGCAGGAATTATATGAATCTATCTTAGGAATTAGCCTGGATAAACCCAATTTCAGAAGAAAAATAAGGAAAATGAATTTATTGGTGGATTGTCATGAAAAGCAGCAAGGGCTTGCTCATAGATCCCCAAAATTATATCGATTTGATGTAGATGTATATGAGAATTTAAAAGAAAAAGGGTTCAATTTTGAATTTTGAACCCTTTTCATTCTTTCAGATATCAATTTATTAAATACAATTATTAATTATATTTTCAAGTAATTCTTGTCTACCACTAATAGTTTCTAAACCCTTATTAGATACTGCGTATTGCTTTAAGTCTTCTAAAGAAAGTTTACCCGATTCAAAATCTTTTCCTTTACCTGAATCAAAAGTAGCGTATCTGTCAGTACGGATTTTCTTATAATCAGTAGAGCTCAACACCTTATCTGCGATGATTAATGAACGTGCAAACACATCCATACCGCCTATATGTGCATAAAATAGATCATGAAAGTCAGTTGAATTACGTCTCAGTTTGGCATCAAAGTTAACACCACCACCGGCTATACCTCCAGCTTCTAAAATAATAAGTAAAGCTTCTGTTACTTCCAATAAATTATTAGGGAACTGATCTGTATCCCAGCCATTTTGGTAATCTCCTCTGTTCGCATCTATACTTCCCAGCATATTTGCATCGGCAGCGACTTGTAGCTCATGCTGAAATGTGTGCCCTGCTAAGGTGGCATGGTTAACTTCTAAGTTCAATTTAAAATCTTTATCCAATCCATATTCTTTCAAGAAGCCCACAACAGTAGCGGCATCAAAATCATATTGATGCTTGGTAGGTTCTGCTGGTTTAGGCTCTATAAAGAAGTTACCCTTAAAGCCTTGCGACCTGGCATAATCTTTTGCTGTATTTAAAAAGCGACCTAAATGATCTAGTTCACGCTTCATGTTGGTATTTAACAGAGATAAGTAACCTTCTCTGCCACCCCAGAATGTATAATTTTCGCCATTAAGGGCAATTGTAGCATCTAAAGCATTCTTTACTTGGGCCCCGGCATGTGCTACTACGTTAAAATCAGGATTTGTGGCTGCACCGTTCATGTAACGAGGGTGTGAAAATAAATTGGCAGTTCCCCACAACAATTTCTTACCACTTGCTTCCATATGCTGTTTTGCATGGGCAGTTATAGCTTGTAATCTCTTCTCTGATTCTGCAAAGGTATCTCCTTCTTCCACTAAATCGAAATCATGAAAACAATAATATGGAATGTCCATTTTGGTAAAGAACTCAAATGCAGCATCCATCTTGGATTTAGCCCTGCTTACAGCATCTGATGGATTATTCCAGGGAAAAACCCTTGTGCCAGCACCAAATGGATCATCTCCTGCATTTACGAATGAATGCCAGTAAGCTGCCGCAAATTTGAAATGCTCTTTCATTGATTTACCTGCCACTACTTTATCGGCATCATAATATTTAAATGCTAACGGATTATCGGATTCTTTTCCTTCAAATTTTATGTTGCCAATTCCTTTAAAATATTCTTCTTTTCCTGTACTCATTTTCTTTTTATTTATTATTTAATAATAGTTTCAATTGCTTTACCCAATTTTTGTAAGCCTGGTCGTATTTTTCTTTTAACTCAGGATTAGGGGTAATTTTCTTTACATATTTTAAGCCTGCAAAAGCTTCTACTTTATTCGCGTATAAGCCTGCTCCCAATGCAGCTCCACGGGCTGCTCCATCTGCTCCATTGGTTTCATAAAGCTCAAGCTCTGTACCAATGGTGTTAGCAAATGCTTCCTGAAAAACAGGACTTAAAAACATATTGGCTAAACCGGCTTTCACCAATTTACTGTTAGCACCCATTTCAGCAATCACTTCAAACCCGTATTTCAGTGCAAATACGATTCCTTCTTGGGAGGCCCTTAATAGATGAGAATCGTTATGTCTGTTAAAATCTATGTTGTGAAAGGAAGCATTTAATATTTTGTTCTCTAAAACTCTTTCAGCACCATTACCAAAAGGGAAAATTTGTACCCCATCGGAGCCAATTGGCGCAAGGGCTGCTTTCTCATTCATTTCCGGATAGTCCATACCTGATTTAGCAATATATCGCTTGAGCCAGCTATTCAAAATTCCGGTTCCATTAATACATAATAATACGCCATATCTCTTTTGAGAATCTGTGCTATTTACATCCAAAAAGGTATTAACACGGTAAGCACCATCCTTTACAGCCTTATCAGTTACTGAATAAATTACACCGGACGTACCTGCTGTAGCAGCTACCTCCCCTGGTTCAGTTACATTTAAAGAAAAAGCATTATTGGGTTGGTCACCGGCTCTGTATGATATTTTCACATGAGTGTCCATGCCTAATTGTTTGGCCATAGACTCGGATACTGTTGATTGCAAACCAAAGGATGGTTTAATATCCGATATCAAATCAGCATCTAATTCATAATAATCCAGTAATTCTTTTGCTATTGAGTGGGATTTAAAGTCCCAAAATACACCTTCAGATAATCCTGATGCAGTTGTAGTACATTTACCAGATAATTTCAACGCGAAGAAATCGCCCGGTAAAAGTATTTTATGAATTTTCTGATAGTTATCAGGCTCATTTTCTTTCACCCAGCGCAATTTAGAGGCTGTAAAATTACCTGGTGAATTCAATAAATGTTCTTGACAAAATTTTTCACCCAAATGCTTATAAGCCTTCTCTCCTATTGAAATAGCTCTGCTATCGCACCAGATAATGGCTGGCCTGATGGATTTTAATGATTTATCCACTATAACCAACCCATGCATTTGGTAAGAAATACCGATACAAGAAATATCTTCTCTTTTAGCTCCGGTCTTCTCCATTAAATCTTCATAGGCTTGTATAAAAGATTCCCACCAGACTTCCGGCTCTTGTTCTGCCCAATCTCTTTGAGGAGCCATAATGGCTAACTCATTTTCCGGAAAAGTTGCAGAACCAATTGAAGTTCCTTTTTTAATGTCTAACAAAGAGACTTTAACAGAGGAGCTTCCTAAATCTATTCCTAATGAATACATATTATTTAATTAATGACAAACTGTATGATATTTACTAATCACCTGAAATAGGGTGCTTAATCAGTACATAAAAGCACCGCTTCAGACTTTCAGGAGATAAAGATACTTACTTATAGTCATTATTACTATAAGTATGAAGAAAATATTTTTAAAAGCAACGTTGAAATGATTTATGTCCCTGACTTACAAAATCTTATTGGTCAGAGATCTAGGTAATAAAAGATTGCAGTTTAAATTTTGGGTCTTCTGCCAATTCATATTCAAAGCCCTGCCTGCAGCAGGCAGGCTCACCCCAGCTCAGCCAAAGGCTGGCATGCTTGGCAGACCCAGCTTGCAGGCTAATCTTGTAGTTACAGATAGCAATTAAGAAGCTCTTTATGGAAGTGTGATAAAAAAAACTAAATAAAATTTAACTTAGAGATTAATTAAGTTGAAAAATCATTAATAAATAAAGAGGTCAAAAAACTTAGAAT
This sequence comes from Cytophagales bacterium, assembly GCA_038258905.1. GTDB lineage: Bacteria > Bacteroidota > Bacteroidia > Cytophagales > Cyclobacteriaceae > Marivirga. The sequence goes on along the minus strand of JBBSPJ010000009.1, from coordinate 1,683 downwards.
ATTTGGGCTTAAAAGATAAAATGGTTAATAATTTACTTACCCAATGGTTCATGATTACAAATAGTGCTGGTAGCTGTTTCTCCAGTCCCTAAACAGGTAGGACAATAGCTATAGTATTCTTTTTCCCCTTCACAGATAGGGCATTCATGCACTCCTACTCCATTGCACCTATGGCAAGTTTTATAACTTTTATTACCCATAGCCCCTAATTGAATAATCACTCCATCCCCGCTGCAAATAGCACAACCTGTTTTTCCAACACCTTCGCATAGGTTACAAGTTTTTAGTAATTGTTTTTCTCCTTGGCAAGTAACACAGGTTTTTAACCTGTATCCACTATAATCACAAAAGTCGCAAGAATAACTTCGGTTCATTTTCTTTTTTAGTAGTTCATTCAACTCTACCGCATTTTCGTAGTAGGCTCCAGCCTTACCCATAATTTCAAAGTATTTCTCTAAAAAGCTTTGACTATTTTGGTATTGTTCTACCTGATATAGTGTTTGTGCAAATAAATAGGGCATTTCAGCCGGCAGCTTTGCTCCACTTTTTAAAATTTTGCGGAAAGATAGGTTAGCGGCTTCATAATCACCTGCATCCATTTCCTGTTGAGCCTTTTCATAATAATAATTTAAACTTTCATTTCTTTCTAGTTGCGCTGAAGCAAAAAAATGTACACCAATAAAAAGAAAAGTAAAATATAGATATTTGATATTTTTCATAAATATAAAATTGGGCATCCAATTAAAATCAGTTGAGGTAAACTGTCAGATTTCAGATAACATCTCAAAAATCGTACCTGTAGAATGATTATTTTGGATGAACAACAAAATTAACCACAAAATTCTTTCTTGAGTTAAATAATCATTTGATTTTAAATTGTGAAACTTTTATCCTCCTACAATTTCCTTTAGGTTATTAATAAGTTCTTCCCACAATTCATATTGTTCCTGGTCATCCTCATAGTCTGAATAATCTACAATCTTAACATACATAGATTGTGTGATTTCATTTTCATCCAAATGAATCTCCACATAAGATTTATCATCCTCTTCCCCATCTTCATAAAATTCAAATTTTACGTATTGGTTAACCCTGTGCCCCACCATTCTGGCAGGATGATCTGCATCATCATAAATAAAATTATATTCTTTATCCTCATTTATATTCACGTCATCAGCAAACCACTGTGATAGCCCACTTGCTGTACTGATATAGGGATATAGCATTTTTTTAGATGCATTTATTTCATAGTCTGCTGTAAATTTCTTCATTTTAATATCGGATTATTTAGAAAATGATAAGTTAGGATTTAAATTCATTTATACCAATTAAATTCTTTCTGATTTTTATTTGCAATTTGAAACTATAATTTCTTAAGTTTGCACTCCCGTTCAGCAAACGAATTGAAAAGCTTGTTTATTACAAGTGGGGAAACACAAAATGGCGAGGTAGCTCTCCCGATAACTATCGGGAGGTTAGAGCACAGGATTCAAATCCGCCAGCTGGCGGAAGGCAGTTAAATCTGCTTCTCGTTTCTTAGGTCGAAAGGACTTATAAAATATTGAAAAAAAATTAAATGGCGAGGTAGCTCAGTTGGTTAGAGCGCAGGATTCATAACCCTGAGGTCGGCAGTTCAAATCTGCTTCTCGCTACATAAAACAGCCTTTTAGGCTGTTTTTTTTT
>JBBSPJ010000008.1:0-29151 GCA_038258905.1 Cytophagales bacterium | reverse complement strand
CTTCTACTAACCGGCCCTGTTGGTTGTGGAAAAACCACATTGATGATGCTATTCCGTCACTTTCTCCATCAATCACATAAATATCCTGTAAAATCCACACGTGATATAGCCTATGAATTTCTCAATCAAGGCTTCTGTATCGTCAACAAATATTCCAAGGCACACTTTCAGAGATACCAAGATCAAATGATTCCTCGCATCATCTGCCTTGACGACTTGGGACTAGAATCCACCATCAAACATTTCGGAAATGAAACCAATACCATAGCGGAAATTTTGCTAAACCGCTACAGCCTTTTTACCACTAGAGGAATGATCACCCATGCTACCACTAATCTCAACCCAGATGAACTGGAAAATATTTATGGTAATAGAGTGAGATCAAGGATGCGTGAAATGTTCAACTTAATACCTTTCAATTCAAAGGATAAGAGAAGCTAGATGAAATGACACTTAGTTACTTCTTATGATTTACTTTTACGCTCTCTATTATGATCCCTTAACTTTACCGCAATGTATACTGCATCTGCTTTAGTAGGTTGGTTGTTTAGTATCTAATTGCAATTACTGTCACAATAGCCTAATATTTTAAGCAAAGGCATCAGATTTAAAGGAACTGCATTAAATTTAGCCATTTCGGTATAGGATTTTGTTTTCTGACCGAGAGTCCATTCATAAATATTAAAGAGTCTCGCCTAAAGCATATTGATGGACTTGACCCGTGAATTCACAAAAAATAAGTCATCTATCGAAAATGATTCCTCAATATTAATAGATAATTCACCAAGAGTACCTCGCTTGTATGATTTATTCTCTTTCATTTTTACAGATTTCTTTATACAAATGTAGTCTTTGTAACTTGTTAAATTAAGACGATAAACAATTTAAATTCTAAATAACAGAAGGAGCAACTTCTGTTACCTCATCAGAATCACTAATTCTACTAATAGCTACAGTTGCCAAAACAAGTGCAACAAGAAGAAAAGTGGATGCTAAAGCATAAGGCGCGCCAGGAAAATAAATATTACCTCCAGGTTGGATGAAATAATAAAACACAGAGGAGAAAGTTAACTGCCCTAAAATGGCTGTTAAGCTAACAAGCCCTGTAATTGCTCCTTGTAAGTTTCCTTGCTCCTTATCAGAAACCTGATTAGAAATAACTCCTTGTACGGTTGGGCCTGCGACACCTCCTAATGCATAAGGAATAAGAAAGGCATACAGCATCCAAGGCTCAGTGGCCAAAGAGAAAAGAAACATTCCGATTGTCCACAACGAAAACCCTGAAATCACCACTATTTTGCGACCAAACTTTTTTACAGCTATACCCACTAAAAATCCTTGAACTATAGCAACCAGCAGTCCAACAACCATTAACGAAATCCCAATATCTCTCGGGCTCCAATTGTAGCGGGCTATACCATAATAGGCCCATGTTGACGGTAATGCCTGGGAAGCCAGATTCGCAAGAAAGAAAGCTAAAATAAGCAGTAAAACTCCTTTATAATTCCTTAAGCTGACCAAAGAAATACCAGGGATCATTTTGAAATAATTGATCTTTCTCCTATTCTCCTTTGTTAAGGACTCAGGCACAAAAAACCAACCAAATAGAAAGTTGGCAAAAGTGAGTGCAGCGGCAATGTAAAAAGGCAATCTAATATCAATTTCACCAAAGAAACCTCCAATAGCTGGTCCTATTATGAATCCTAAGCCAAATGCTGCTCCAATAAGCCCAAAGTTTTTTGCTTTTTCTTCTTTAGTGCTAATATCAGCTATGTAAGCTGAAGCAACAGTAAAACTGGCGCCTGTAATACCCGCCAGAAACCTACCTACAAATAACCACATGATTGTAGGAGCCCAAGCATGAATCAGGTAATCAATACTTAGACCTAATAATGCCATTAAAAGAATAGGTCGCCTCCCAAACCTATCTGATATCTCTCCTAGTACCGGCGAAAATAGGAATTGCATTCCCGCAAATGCTGTCGTTAACCACATGCCATAAATAACGGCCATATGAGTACCTTCACCTGTTAGATCCATAATCAAATCTGGTATTATCGGCAGTATAATTCCTATACCAATCACATCAACAAGAATAGTAACAAAAATAAATAGTAAGGCTGTTTTTTTTGGCTTCATCAGGAATTACAATAAAATATTACTTCTAAACTTGAGAATAATAAATAAGTTATAAATGCAATCGAAGTTCATATTTGGGTGTCGATACTATTTCAGCATGTTTTTTCCATGAATTCACAAAAAGTAAGACATCAATCGAAAATGATTCGTAAAACTAAAAGAAAATGCACCAAGTCTACCTCTCTTGTATCATTTAGACCCTATCATTTTTAGTGATTTTAACAGCCTCACTATTTTAATATTTATCAATCACCCCCACACACCCAAAGCCCTCCTCTGTGAGCTTGCCAACACCTGCAAAAAATAGTATCTTTTGAAGTTCCGGAGCTGCCACTATGGTGAATTCCTGCATGAATGCTTTCACCTCACGCGTTTTATTTCCTTTTTTAAATGCGTATTTCTTTTTGGTCAGTGGACTATCTTGAAAATATCTACATGTAGATATATCCAATCTTTGGCCTCCAGTAAGCAAATGAATATTATAGAGTCGGTCGAAAAATATATCATCAAATAAAATATCTCCGGGATAAAAATATTCCGTTCTTCCGTCAATTTCCCTGACATGAGAAATAGAGATAGGCGATAATGCCTGATAGCTCATTATTCTTTTGAACTCGGGAGCTTCTAAAGACTTTAGATAAACAACTCGGTACTCTTGGGGTAGAAAGAACAGCCTATCCTTGAAAAGCTTTAGCACATCATCTACTGTTAAGTTAAAATCAAAGATGGATAAAATAAAATCAGCAGATTTACCACAATGCAACAGCTTTTGACCTGATTGCTCAGTTTTATCTAGATCAAGGCTACTGATGCTATAAAGGCCGGAAAATTGATCACTTTCATTAAGAATCTTTACAACTTGCTCTGACAAAATGGGTCCATTTTCAATAGGAAAATGGTTCTCTTCCATAGTTTTATCAAGGCTAATTTTTATCCGTAGCATTTAATTATTAGTGAAAAAGTTTTTAAAGATGAGTTTATTTCAAAAAAACTGGATTTGCTTTCGCCAATTTTATGAGATCATTAAAGCCTATTATAAAAAAGTAAAACGGCGATTACGTGATTTGGTTTATATATATAACTTTAATAAAAAAATCTAAAAACCACAAATTGGCATGCAAAAGTACTACGTTACATAGACTTATAGAATTCATTAATAAAAGCTCTCTACTGATATCAAACATAATATGAAGTAAACAACTCTATATAAATGTTTAACCGCCAATGTTTTGTAGCAATCTAAACAGATCTTACTTATAAGTCTTTAAGCACCTTTCACTGTATCTTTTATAATCTTCTTCATGCACAATTAATTCAGGATATTTATGAAGTTGTTCAAGACCCAAATCCCAAGCCAGTAATTCTCTTGCTAGACTTTTTTCTGTACCATTAGGCAAACCTGATGGATGATGACCAAATTCATGTAAAATTTCCCAAATACAATGAATAGATTTCTCCCTTGGCTTCTTAAAGCCAATTCTTATTCTATTTTTAAATTCTCCTTTTGTTGATTGTTCAATACTTGAAGTTTCACAAGTGTCGCAACAGAAGATGGAACAAGCCGATTCAACAATTGCGTCAAGGATTTTTCTAGCAACATTTTCCTATTCTGCTAAATTACCTTTTTTGCAAATTTCTTGCTTCAATCTTTCTAATTCGTTGATCATTCAATTTATAAGTATATTATATTCTTTCTGTCGAGGATTTATGCTTTTTCAAGTGTGTAGCCAATCATAAATTGTGATTTTTAACCAAATCTGAAATAACACTTCTTTCATTTATTTTTATGGCACAATTAAAGCATCATATGAGCTTTCCATTTTATAAATAATCGTCAATTGAATCTTCTCCATTCCATTCAAGGCCTAGTGCCAAATTAAACTGCTTTTGAGCACCTATCAAAGTAAAAAATGAACCTATGCTTTCGTGTACAAAATATTTCTTATCAACATATACTTTTGCCAGAGCAAAGGAATTCATATCACCGCTTCGAGTTAAGACTATAAGCTCTTTTGATAATTCATTTATTTCCGATGATTCTACAATTGATTGGGCATATTGATTGATAGAAAAAACTTCACCTTTATTCAGCTTTCCTTTATAGTTTTCAAGAGCATTTTCAAACAATGAAGTGGGGCAATTTGGAAATTCACTAGGAGTTTTCCAGTTTTTTTGAATAACATTTTGCGATAGGGAAGCAATAAATGTGTTTACTTTAGAAATCTGAACCTCATTATTTTCTAAGTTAATATGAATCCAGTCATTTAGGGCCTTACTGCCACTCACCTTTCCCTCTTTTGCCCAATTCAGTAAATTTATCTTCGCATTCTCTGACTCTTCTTTGCTTACAGTTCGCATCCATTCAAAATTTTGATCCAGCTCACCATTGATAGGTTTAGATGGATCAGCCAGAAAATTTTCAATACTGCCATATTTAAATATCACCCTTGAAAGCGTTATGGGGTTAAGTAGTAAGTTTTCCAGTCGTGTTATCCACCTTAGGTTTTCAGGTCTGTTATTTTTTTTATTCGTGTCTATGTGATCGACTATATGTTTTTCAGAAGGTTGATCACCATGAAAAGCAGTAGCAACAATTCTATGTACTGTTTCAGAGGAAAAAGTAAAATAACCTTTTTGTGAGTCCGGATTGCCAAATGTCCATGCTTCATCTAGAGGTCTTTTTCTTTTGCTAGCTTTTCCACACCTAAAAACAGCTCCATTATCTCTAACATGATATGTTTCTCCCCGATATTCGCAGATTTTTACAGAATCATATAAATTTAAAAGATTATTCATTGGTCTTGGCAAGTTATATTCTTGTATAAAAGACTATTCAGGTACTCGCATATATAAACTCACTTATATTTTTAGACACAACGCTATTTATTTAAATATACATTTACCTACTAATATATCAAAACCATAATTCTCAGATTTTAGGTTATTTCAATTTGCCTTTTGAATAATGGCAAAATCATTTTACCTCTGGATAGCTCCTATTTCTATTAAAAGAGTCAACTACAATTACAGAATAAATTATCTGATTGCTTATATTTCAATTGCCAAAAGGAAAGAACATTAGAAATTAATTGAATTTTATATCTTGTTCAATCTTGTTCCATTTGGTATGATAAAGCTTATTTTTTACTGAAGAAAATAAATTTAGATTTGAAAACTTATCCCTCTTTTCGATAAAAAGTTTTTTTATGCTGTTATCAGAATTTAAATTACGGTTGATCCAAAACCTTAAATGAAATATGAGACCAAATATATTTGAGAACGCGCCACGAGAATTAAGCCAAGATGCCTTCTTAAGCTGGTTAGCACAATGGTCCAGTAATAGATTTCAAGAGACAGACTATGCTCTAAACCAACTATCTACTAATTTTATTACTTTTCTAATTCGAAAAAGCCATCCAAACTTTAATGGCCCAATTAAATCATTGGAAGTCATACGACAACATGGAAAGATTGATATTTCTTTAATTGTTAATGATGCCTTCTACATTCTTATAGAAGACAAAGTATATGCAGATGAGAACAATGACCAATTAATAAGATATCTGGCATTTGCTGAAAATTACTGTGCCCCAAGAAAATTAAAAGTCGTTCCTACATACTTAAAAATTATTAATGAATCATTAGATTCATTAAACAAAATTCAAAAGAAGAAATATAACATTGTTAATAGGGAAGACTTGCTAGATATTTTTGCAGATTCAGCCAAAATTGAAAATGACATATTTAGAGATTATAAAAATCGATTGGAAAAAATACAAGCTGAACATCAATTTGATAAAATAGAGGTGCTACATTGGAATGTTCATGCATGGATGGGCTTCTACTCTCAATTAGAGAAAGAAGGGATTGCAATTAAATGGCATTTTGTCAACAATCCTTCTAAAAGATTTTTAAATGCACTGCTTACATGGGATTCTTTAGATGGTTATCCAGTTTATATTCAAATAGAACAAGGTGACCTTGTTTTTAAAATCAGTACACATCCTAATGACACCTCTAATAAGACTCTATCAAAAGAACAAAAAGCTGAATTGAGAAATTATTATTCGGCAGTTATTATCAAAACCGCTCGGCAACTTGGATCAGTGGAGATCTGTAAACCTAAAAAAATGGGAATTGGCAATTGGATGTCTTTGGCAAAAGTTTCACAAGAAGACTGGTTAATCCAGAGTGAAAATAAAATAAATCTCACAAAAACTCTCATGAAATTACAATTCTATAAGAATTTCATACAGCAAATAACTTCAATTAACCACAGAAATACTCTTCCTCATCACAATTAAGATAAACAATGACTGAAAATTACATAAAATACTGGCGTAACAGCCTTGCAGATGGAGAACGAATGGAGCAAAATCTTCAGAAATTAGATCATTTTAAAACAGAATGGTTCGACCTTGAAAAAGGCACTCTTCCCTCAGCGGAAGTCAATCTGCTCATCGATAAATATGAATTCAAAGTAAATAGGGAAAAAGGTATTGAAAATAGAGATGATGATGATTGGATAGAAATAGGTGAGGTTTCAATAATCATAGCTCCGTTCGCTATTCTTCCAAAATATGAACACGGGAAAAAGGTAACAGAACGAGATAAAATTTATCCATTCTGGCTCAATGCCCGTGTAAATAGATATGGCTACCTCAGCATTCCCGATACCAAGTTCCCTGTCTTTATCAGAAAAGTACTAGAACCTACTGTTAAAGAGGACCAATTTATAATTCTAAGCTCTGTGGAAAAAGTAGATCAAATTATGAGCGAAGGTAACTCTGATATAGAGGACTGGGCTGACTATTGGATTTATATCACCTCAATATTTGAAAAAGTTACTGAACAGGAGCTTAGCTCTTTTTCATTAGGTGAACTAACAATCAAAAATGAAACTATAGTAGCTGTTGATGACAAAATTGATGGTGCAGGTGATGGTATCATTAAGCTCTATGACCAGTTATCAAATGAAGAAAAAATGCCAGCTCTTTTATCAAAGCTCAGCAACACCAAGGGTCCAAATATCAAATCTCTCATTCCTGAAAATAACTGGCCTAGTGTCATGAGCAACCATATGGGTCAAATGGGAAATAAATTCCCTTTATCATTTACACAGAGACAGAGCCTAATTCACTGTACTTCTCTTGAAAATGGTGATATAATGGCAGTGAATGGGCCTCCCGGTACAGGTAAAACTACTTTATTGCAAAGTGTGGTGGCACATGAATATGTGAAAGCTGCCGTTATGGGCAAAGATCCTTTTATAATGGTTGCAAGTTCAACCAATAATCAGGCTGTGACCAATATTATTGAAAGCTTTAGTACAGCAGATTCTAACCATAAACTATTATCAGAAAGATGGCTTCCAGATATTTACAGTTATGCTCTATACCTACCCTCTTCATCCATGAATCCAACAGACGGGGTTCATTATGCTCAAACCAATAGATTCGGTCTTCCATCAACAATAGAAACACCAGAATATATAGAAAAAGCGAAAGAGTCCTTTATTGAAAAAGCAGAGGTTCACTTTAGCAAAACCTTTGATGATGTTGAATCTGCCACAAACTATCTCCATGGTGAGATAAAGATTTTAGATAATCGACTGAAAAAGATTCAGCTCGGATGGAAGAATTATCTGGAAATTGTAAATCTGTTAGAAACTTATTCTTCAACAAATTCTTCGATCTATTTTAAAGATAATATTTTGGATAGACAAGGTATAGACAAGGAAGCATCTGAATTGTCTAGTCTTTTGGAGGCTTATTACGTGATCAAGGAATCAGAGTCTTTTTGGCTTATATTTCTTTCATTCCTAAAATTCTTCAAAGAGAAAAGAGCCATACCATATAAACGATTGTTTCAATCATCAAATTTAAAGTTTCTCAATATAAATTATAACGATGTAAACAAGATTGAAGAGATTCTACAAAACAAAATCGAATTGCTAAATAAAGTCATTTCACTTGATGTGCAATGGTCTAATCTCAAATCAGCTAATGCTCTTGAATCAAACCCTCCTTCATTATTCGATGAACTAGATCTAGGACTTCGACATGAAGCATTCCTTTTAGCCACACATTTTTGGGAAGGAAGATGGATTTTGGAAGCTGATCAAGTAGTCACAGATAACATACACTGGAAAACTATGGAACCTGATATGATTAGAAGGTACAGGCGATATGCAATGTTAACTCCGTGCTTCGTTTCCACATTTTATATGCTACCAAAATTCTTTACCTATAAAAAGTACGGAGAAAAAAATACCCTTAACGAATTTCCACTTTTAAACTGTATTGATCTACTAATTGTAGATGAAGCAGGTCAAGTAACCCCTGAAGTAGGTGCCGCTTCTTTCGCACTTGCAAAAAAGGCTTTAGTGGTTGGAGACATTAAACAGATAGATCCTATCTGGAAAATTCCAAAACCAATAGACCATAGTAATCTATCGAAGTTTAAGCTTTTAACCGTAGAAAATAAATTTGATGACTTAGATGAAAAAGGATTTACGGCTAGTGCAGGAAGTATAATGAAGCTTGCACAAAACGCCTCATATTATCATGCCGCCGTACAAGAAGCTAAAGGTATGATGTTGGTAGAGCATCGCAGATGCTTTAATGAAATTATTGACTTCTGCAACAATTTAGCATATCATGGTTTACTTAAACCAATGCGCGGATCATATGCTAAGCAGGAAGTAAAACCTCCTTTACCTGCAATGGGATTCATTGATATCTCAGGAAATTCAATAAGTGAAAATGGGAGTCGACATAATCAAGAAGAGGCAATTGCAATTGCAAATTGGCTTCTTAAAAATCATGACCTTATTAATAACTTTTACTTTGATTCGAAATACCCAGAGAAAAAATTGGAAGAGCATATTGGCATTATTACTCCTTTTGCCTCTCAAAAGCATATGCTTAGAAAAGTTATTAAGAAAGCAGGGTTTGATACTAAAAAGCTTACCATTGGAACAGTACACGCCTTACAAGGTGCGGAAAGATCAATAATTATATTTTCACCTGTTTATGCTTCGAATGAAGAAGGTAGGTCTTTCTTTTTTGATCGGGGGGTAAATATGCTTAACGTAGCAGTTTCGAGAGCTAAAGACAGCTTTCTACTTTTTGGTGATACTTCAATATATAATCAGAAATCATCAACTCCTTCGGGATTACTAATGAGATATTTGCAGACAAAGGGAAAAAATATTACGACAGAATGATAGAACTAAAATGGGTAATCTTTCAGGAAAAATTCTTTGGCAAAGAACAGGATGCTTTTGAAGCACTTGCTTATGAACTCTTTTGTCAAGAACACAACCAACCATTTGGTATTCTTTCTTATAAAAACCAAACGGGAATTGAGGCTGACCCCATTAAGGTTGGAGAAGATTATATAGGATTTCAAGCAAAATTCCTTGACGTCAAACCATCAAAAAGGAAATCAAAGTTGATTGAAGCTTTTCAAAGTGCGAAAAAGAAGAACCCTCAATTAACAAAGGTTCTGTTCTACATTAACCATTCTTTTACAGAAAGCTCTCTAAAGAATAAGAAAAAAACACAAATACAAACCGAAATAGAGGATGAAGCTAAAAAGATAGGCATTAATCTAATTTGGAAAGTTCCGAGCCAATTGGAGATCCAACTTTCGAAACCAGAGAATCAACGTATTTACAATCGGTATTTTACTCGAATTAATTCACCCTCCTCAAAAGAGATTATAGAAAAGTTTAAATCCTCATCTTTTCACCTACAAAAAATCAATTCATATTTCGAGGGTCTGGAAAATTCTCATATCCCTCGTAAAGAGACTGAACAATTATTAGATTGGATCAAAAATCCACTGGGCAAGGATGAGAAAGGAATCATGCTTTTGGTAGGCAATGCAGGGTATGGGAAGAGTGTTATCACTAAAGATTTATACGAAGAACTGAATCGTGCAAAAGTCCCTGTCTTAGGTATTAAAGCAGATAAGTATTACACAAAAAGCAAGAACGAGCTTCAGGAGCGTTTAAATTTTGATAACCCTATTGAAACACTAGTAGAAACACTAGCTGTAACGAGCGATCCAGTAGTTATTTTGATAGACCAACTTGATGCGCTCTCTCAATCTATGTCTGCGAAGAGAGAATACCTTGATGCATTTCAATCACTTATTAATAGTCTGGGTTCCATAAGAGGCGTAAGAATTGTCATATCGGTCAGAACTTATGATCTTAACTACGATGCTGATCTTCGCTACTACAATAACCAAAAAAGCATCAAAGTTGGGCTACTTGATCCACTTGACGTACAGAAGATTTTGAAGCAAAAGGAAATAGACCAAAAACATATAAATCCTAAATTGTTATCGTTAATCCGAATTCCTAATAACTTGAACGTACTATGTAAAGTCAGTACAGGTAAACAAAACTTACAAAGTATTCAAACCTTACATGATTTATATAATGAGCTTTGGCATCAAAAAATCGCTCAATATACGCTTGTTGCATCGTGTAAGGAAGCTATTTACGAAATCGCTTCTCAGATGGACAAAAACTCGAGCATCAACCTTTCCAAATTTAAAATTGAAGAAAAGCATTTTACTTCTGTTGAGTACTTAAAAAGTAATGGGCTTTTAGTAGAATCACAAGATGAAATTCAATTTTTTCATCAGACATTCTTTGACTATTGTTTCGCAAAACAATTTGTTGAGAGGGGACTATCTATAGAGAAGTATATTTTATCCAATCATCAAGGGCTATTCATAAGAGCGAAGCTTAAGATGGTTATGAGCTTCTTGCGAGATGATAATTTAAATTTGTATTTAAAAATTCTGGAAAAGATTTTAGACGATTCTAAATTCAGGTTTCACATAAAGGTCCTACTGGTTACCGAATTGGGCTACAAGGAGGATCCAAATGATTCTGAAAAGAGATTCGTAAGTATAAAAATTCTACCAAGTAAAATTTGCAAAGACATTTTCATAGAGGCTGTAAATACGTCTGCATGGTTGAGTTTTCTGCATCAGAATGAAGAATTAAGTAAGCTAGTTATTGAAAAACTTTCTAATAACATATTTAAAAGCCTTGTAGAACAACTACTAAGAACAAAACATCAAAAGACCTATGAAGATCGGTTAAATCAGCTCTTCAATCTCTTTAGAAGGCTTCTTCCCGCCTGCAGGCAGGAAATACTTTTGATTCTTACTGAACTGCCTGAATTTACAGATAAAGCCAGATTTGTCTACAGGCTATTGTATTTCATAAAAAAGTGGGATCACCCCAAGGCTATTCAACTCTTTGAAAGGTATGCTGACGAAGAAATTGTAAAAGACACCCACGGGTTTTATCATATTTTGGAAGATGCCTCCAAGGATAATCTGAATTGGACTTTAAAAATATATGGTCAATACCTAAGAAAGAAGATCAAATCACAAAAACCCCATCATTATAAAATTAATTTAGGATACGATGATTGTGAACTATTTAAAAAGCTTTTTGAGATTAATCTTGAGCAATTGTTTGATTTCACACTCGATTTGATAAAGTCTATAAATAAAAGAAAACTAAATGATGAAAATGAGTTGAAACTACATTTTGACTTACCTTACTCCTTTGCATATCCAGGGTCAAATAATAATGACTACGAAGAAGTACTTCAGCTTTTCATTGAAAAAAGCAAGCAGCTACAAATAGAGAACCCTGCAAAGTACAAAGAGTTTGTTAGTGATCATTTGAATGATCATTCATTAACCATTCTTGTAATACTAAGCATCAGTTTACAAGAACAACCTAAAATATACAAAGACTTGATTTTTGAATTCATAAAATCTTATTCAGTTAAGGGAGGCTTTGAGATTTCATCCAAAGCAGGGTATTATATAAGGCAGCTAATTTCGAAATCATATGCGCATTTTGCAGATCAACAAAGACAAAAGGTCAATGATCTAGTAATTAGCATTATACCAGAAAAGGATTGCAGAGTATATGTCAATGAAGAAGGAAAGAAATATCATTACCTGCGGTGGTCAGGTGGGATTAAATATGAATATCTTAGTGCTATTCCATATGACTTGCTGACGCAGCAGCCATTGCTAAAAAAAGTATATCAAGAACTCGAACGGAAATTTGGGGAGTTTCAAGAAGAACCAAACCGGACCACTACATTTAGAGCAGTACCACCCCCTCTTTCTCTAACCGCGTACGAAAATATGAATTTTAAAGAATGGGAAAATTCATTTATTCAATATGATGTAGAGCGATTACATGGTTATGGCCCTTTGAATGGGTCAAAAATAGAGCATTCAAGGGCTTTTGAAAAACAAGTATCTGAAAGACCTCAATATTTTGCTGGATTTATCGAAAGATTGATTGAAGAGGATAAAGTTGATCATAATTATTTAATCTCTGGACTAGATGGTCTAAAAAAAGGTGAATATAATGCTAACGAATTTAAAAGGTTGTTTAAAAAGGCAGTAAATCTTCACCTTGACAGTTCAAATACAAGGATGCTTCTATCACTAATAAGTTACCTTTTTGATACAAAGAATTGTGATGTTGAGATAATCACCTTTTTATGTAATACGGCAGTTGAGCATGAAGACCCTATGGCTAATGAAGAACTGGAAGATTCAATTCAAAATGGAATTAATACGGTAAGAGGTGCTGCCGTTAGTAAAATACCTTATTTATTCTCCTACCCTGCTCAGAAAGATATGGTATTTGATACTATTGATAGGGTACTTGAAGATTTTAGTGTAGGAGTTAAAGCTACATTAATGCCGCAGCTCCACTACCTTGTAGAACTTGATAAAGACAGAACATTAAAGGTATTATTACGAGTGACTGAACAAAATGAAATTGAAGTCCTAAAATACACGCTTAGAAGTGCTCAATGGCTTACCGAAGATTTTTTTAAAGAGCTTGAGCCATACTTTAATACTTCCTTGGATCACGAAGAAATGCACGGGGACTCTGCAGTTATTCTGGCGTTACTATGGATTGATAATCAGCAACAATGCTATGGACTCTTAAAAAAATTCTTGAAGAAAAGCGAAGAAGCTCGATCCAAAATGGTAGATATTGCAATCCACAACTTACTAAACGAAAATCCTATATCAAGAAAGAGAGCTAAAAAACTATTTCTCGAATTCTTGGATAGCAAAGATGAGAAAGTTATTCAAGAATATGCTACCGCTTTTTTGCGCATAGATGATCAGGGAGAAGATATCTTTATAAAGATTTATCCCTTACTTGTGAAGTATTCCAAATCTAATGTTGTAAAAAGCTCTCCTCATTACTTTTACGAATACTTGCTATCTAATGCAAAGAAGTACCCAAAAGAGTGCATTGATCTTGTTTCTAGGTTTAAAAATTATACTAAGCCCGATATTTCCAAAAGTGGCTATTATGACGATGACCCTGTGAAGATTTTACTTGGAGCTTACAATAGTCTTCGAAATGTAGGAGAGTCAGATGATAGATATAAAGAAAAAAGTATAAGAATATTTGATCAGCTATTAAAAGATGATAGGTTTAGGAAATCTGCTAATAATGTCACCGACCAAATCGATTCCTAAATTCTCATTTTTTGAAAACTATTTATCTCCGCTCACAACATTTTTATTCTGTTTGAAATAGCCGTACGTAAAAATATTAAATTAAAAATTTAAATTCATTCTTTTAAAGCCCCCTATCAACCCGAAATCATTATTCACAACTCCTCTAATCTTACCACCAAAGCGGTAAGACAAAATATAAGAGAAAAAGTAAGTCTACTGCAGGCAAGTCTACCAAAACGCAGACGGTATCACTGATCAGTCGTCATGCGAAGCGTACCAGAAAGGTGGGTGATGCCTTTACAAAATCTATTCGAGGTGCAACTAAAGAACTGAATAAAGAAGGAAAGCTCAACTGCTAATGGGCGAACTTTCAGCAATTACAGGTCAAAGCTTTGAAGAGTTTAGCATTTGGCATCAATCGCCTTGTATGAAGCTTCAGTTCAACTGAAAATACTATGGAATAACAAATTTTTTGTTCTCATTTCTAGGTAAGAAAAATCCTTTTATACAATTAGGGTTTCGAATGCAAAGTTGAATATGGTTCTTTTCTTTGAAGCCAGCCCCGGGATAAAGATCTTTACCCTCAAAGAAAACACCTCGAACCGAATCAAAGGCTCTTGAGGTTTTTGCTGATCTGTAATTATGTATGGTCTGAATAACGGCACAATCAAGTCTCCTAATTAATAAGTCCGTACTATCTACAGGTGCAATATTTTTTAAAGACTTAAATTCAGATTTGTCCATAGATTTTTCCAAAAGACTGTAACCGACTTTCAGTAATTCTAATGACTCTGAATCCACTAAATCCAGACAATAACCCAATTGAATGATTGCTCCCAGTATTGCAGGCTTTTTTATTGGTCTACTACTACGTACTGGATTCTTTTGGAGTGAGGTGGCATATTGTAGTGCCCTTTCCGGATTATTTTCCCAAAAATAAATACCATGACCTAACCAATCATGATTATTTTCGCTGGGATTAAGAGACTTATTTGGATTAGAAAGAATTTCGTCCCTGACGGCCTCATCACAGCCGTGAAATCCGAGAATCAAATTAGCTCTTACTGAGTACACTGTGGTTTATAAGGCTCCTTTAGTTTTCCCTTCTTGTCAACAACTCCAACACGAACAAGAAATTCTCTGGAAGCTTCTTTGCTGGAAGTAACTTCCTTTGCATAAGCCTTCATTCCCTTTACCATTTCTTTTATTTCTTTATTGCTCATTTCTTTACAACTATCTTGTCACCACAAATTTAGTACTTCTATCCTATTTAGCAACAACTACATTTAGTAAAAGTGCAATAGGAAAATCATTTTCTTTTATATTTAAACTATAAACCCTAATGATAAGTTTCTTATTCGTTGAAAGGTATGGAGAAAACGAACCAATCCAAAATCCTATTGTTGCGTTCTCATGTTTAAATCATTCCTTTTAATTATTTTTAGCGGCATATATCCCATTTATGTAGCTGAGTTGGTATAAGTGCTGACTTAAGAATAAGCTTTTTGGTTATTAATTGTGCTGGTGTAAAAGTAAGTGCGTGTTGACTACCATCCGTTAACTTCTTTTATGGCAATAACTATTCGGATTGGTATGCATTTATTTTGAATAAATTTTGCAGTTCATCTATTAAAAAGCTTCTTTTTGATAATGATAGCTTTTCTATTTCTGTGACTTATTATACATCCTTCAGAAACTATTAGTAAGCAACTGATAATTCTTATTTCTACATCTATTATATCCTTGAAGTCAAATTTATTTTTTGGCCTTCTATCACATTTAGATACTGTTAAACGGTCTTTAACTCTTTTTTCAGAACTGTAAAAGATGCCGTAACTAATATCGCGTTACATTAATCTTGAAGTTGAGAATTGATTACCTCAAAAACCTTTAAATAAATACGATTTCAAATTGATTAAAAATTTTAAATTATAGTTTGCGTATTATATACTTATGTCTATCTTTGAATTATCTTATATAAGTTAATGACTTTGTAAGGTTTTGGTTGAAATATGGCGGTGGTTGGGGAACTTCCGCCTTTTTTTATAGAGTGTTTCCAATAATTTTATTTATTTCTACAAGAATGCTTCATTTCAGAATAATTACATTGAGATGATTGAGATACTAGAATAGGAAAGTAAAATTAAGATAAGTCCGCACAAAGTCTTAAAAGCAATAACTATATTAAATCAAGCTTCTACTTATTTTGGTTCGCTTGTTTATCATATTCTCTGGCCTTGCGATCAATATCACTTATTTCATTGTCATGAACCCCATTATATCTATTAGCTTTTCTGATTTCCAAAAGTAACAACTCTATATTCTTAGTTGTTTTTTTGGTATTGCTATCAATTGAAAAGATTGCAAACACAACGAGAATAGTTACTATTACAGAAACTATTGATATTATAATTGAAAGAAATCCTAAACTTGCCATACGCTTATTTTCTAATGATTAAATCTTTATGAAATACTAATATAAGGAGACTACTCCTATTTAATAAAAATTAAGTAGAAACTAGCCTCAGTTGCTGATGTTAAAATTTCAAACTATGACAAAATCTCTAGATACTGAACCAAACTGAAGTTTTCATCACTGTATTTTTAATAACATCATTATAATATTTAAGCCCTCATCCCCGCGATAAACACCTGCACAAATTGCTTCATTTTATCAATAATGCGCTCGCCAATGCTTCGGGCTTGGAGTACACTTGGTCGACTGGCCAGGCAGGCAAACACCTCATCTCTAAGCGGTTCCCTGTCGTTATAAATATAGGCATCTACCAGGTTTTTAAATTGTAGCTTATCCAGATTTTCTTCTTCGCACAATGCATTTAATGCCAGCAGCTTTTCCTGCTCCCAGTAATTGGTAAAGGCATCGGGGATATCTCCGGCATCAGCTATTTTTGGTAAATGTTGGTCTATAAATTTCTCAATGAGTTCTCGCTTGCTTCTTAGCTCTACCTCTCCTGCCAGCATATCAATGATTTGTTTCTTCTGCCTGGCCGCATCAGCGCCATCAACATTTTTCAATTGTGCCAAGAGCTTTAAAATATAGCTAACATTTACCTCATCTCTGTGAATGAGCTCCAACTCAAAATCCACATCATTCAGAATAGATACCTTTTCCTTCTGGGAATCAAATCGTACTTTATCGTAAAGATCAAGGTACTTGCTTTTATAATCTTCAAAACTTTGCTCGGACATAGGGAGATCATCCCAGCTGAAGTCTATAAAGGAAGTTAGCACATTTTTTACGCGCATTAAAGCCCTAAAAGCTTGAATAAAAGCCATTTCATCTTCTTCCGATTGTAAATAGTCAATACTTTTAAGCGTAGGAGCTGCTTTTAAGAGATCTGCAAAAGCATTGGAGAACTGTATGACAATTTCTTCATATGCTGGCAAAATGATTTCCTCCTTAGCCTCCTTATTTGAAAAAAGGATAATAGCCTCATCTGTGGCCTTTTTAAGGTTTCGGAAGACTAGAATATTGCCTTGCGACTTGGTTTCATTAATAATTCGGTTAGTTCTGGAGTAAGCTTGTATCAACCCATGGTGTTTGAGATTTTTATCTACATATAAGGTATTCAGCATTTTTGCATCGAAGCCTGTGAGGAACATATTCACCACCAAAAGAATATCTAACCTGTCTTTTTGCTGAAAGCCCACCTTCTCTCTTTCCTTTAATCGCTTGCTGATGTCTTTAAAATAGTTCTCAAATTCTTTGCTGTCTTTAGTAGTAAACTTGGTACCATAAAGCGTATTATAATCTGTAATAAACGATTCTAACTTATCTCTGGTATGGCTTGATTGGTAAGCCTCAGCTGGATCTGCGGCCATAGGCAATTCCGGCTCCTCATCTGCCGGTAATAGTCCTGTGGCCTCCTCTGAATCTTCATTCTGACCATAGGTGAAGATGGTGGCTACTCTCAGATCATGTTCCCCTGCTTCTCGCTTTCTTTGAAAGATTTCATAGTACTTAATCAGGGTATCGATGCTGCTAGTGGCAAAAATGGCCGAATAAGCCCGATTATGCGTTTTGGTATCGTGATATTCGATGATATAATCCACTATTTTCTCCAAACGATCCGGAGAATTAATGACCTCATCGGTATCGATGGCCTCCACTTCTATATCTGATAGGGTATTCCCTTTTTGTTTGTATTTTCCGACATACTCTATACTGAATTTGAGTACGTTTTGATCGCGGATGGCATCTGTGATCACATATTTATGCAAACACTCATCAAATAAATCTTTGGTGGTGCGTTTCCCTAATTCATTCTTCGCTGCATTATCGGCAAAAATAGGCGTGCCAGTAAAGCCAAAGAGCTGCGCATTTTTAAAATAGCTGGTGATGCGGTTATGGGTTTCTCCAAACTGACTTCTATGGCACTCATCAAAAATGAAGATGATGCGTTTGTCACGTAATTTACCTATTTGTTTATCGTATTGAGCTTTGGTGATGGCATTATTAAGCTTTTGAATAGTGGTTACGACCAGTTTACTCTCATCTGCCAGTTGATCTACCAAAGTGCCGGTATTGGCCGTTTGATCTACACTACCCTTCTTAAAGCTATTGAACTCGTTCATGGTTTGGTAGTCGAGGTCTTTTCTATCCACCACAAAAACCACTTTATGCACTTCCGGCAAGTCCATGATAATCTGACTGGCCTTAAAAGAAGTCAGCGTTTTCCCTGATCCTGTTGTATGCCAAATGTACCCATTCTTTGTACTATTTTTTACATGCTCAATAATGGCTTCCGTGGCAAAATACTGGTAAGGACGTAAGACCATGATCACCTTATTGGTGCTTAATACGATGTAATGCGCAATCATTTTGCCTAAATGATCAGGATTTAGGAAGCTATTTGCAAAATCATGCAGTTTTACTATGTTCTGATTATTGACATCTGCCCAATAAAAGGTTTGTTTGAAGGATTGCAGTTCGTTATTAGCCAGGTATTTGGTGTTTACTCCATTACTGATGACGAATAGTTGCACATATTGAAATAGCCCGTTATTGCTCCAAAAAGACTGCTTTTGATAGCGGTTGATCTGATTGAAGGCCTCTTTCATTTCCAGCCCTCTCCTTTTGAGCTCAATTTGCACCAATGGTAAACCGTTGATTAATAAGGTAACATCGTAGCGGTTTTTATAAGTGCCTTCTATATTAATCTGATTGGTGACTTGAAAGAGGTTCTTGTTCCAATCTTCACTATTGAAAAACTGAATATAAAGCGAAGTGCCATCCTCTCGGGTGAGATGTAACCTATCTCTTAAGGTGTGGGCTTTTTCAAAAACGCTGCCTTTGGATAAATGAATGATGATATTGGCAAATTCTTTATCGCTAAGTTGGCAATTGTTGAATTTTTCTAATTGCTTTTTCAGGTTGCTTTCAAGCTGTAGACTATCAGAAATCTTTACTCGCTCATAGCCGAGGCTCTCCAATTGCTTGATTAAATCTCCTTCTAACTTGGCTTCTGGCTGGGTGGTCATTAAGCTTTAGAATTATTTGATGCCTTAGAATCTTTAAGTTTTGCCTCCAATTTCTCATTGACCTTTTGATCTTCTATACTTTTTATGTATTCTATTACCTCCTGTATAACAAAATTAACAACTTTACGGAAATCATCAGAATTAGAGTCTTGAATCAATAGTAATGTTGATTGTTTTCCAAGGTTTAAATAATGATTTTTGTATTCTAAATCCTTCAGTTCAATCCACCAATCGCTAAAATGATCAGGGTCCTTTAACTCATCTAGCTTCCTTCTTTTGTAAGTACCTAGCATCAAGTTGCCTCCATAGTGTCCATCACCACTAAATGTTTCCAGGCCAAATTTTAAAATTGGATCATCATTTTTAGTGGATTTGATCCATAATGCTGAGTGGCGAGCGTTAACATCTCGAGCATTATATACTTTATACTCTTTAAGTGTTTTGGTTAATTCCATCATTAAAGTTGTTCGAAAATTTTCCCGAATCCTTTGGAGTGAGCTTTTGTAAGCACTTGCAACATATTTAGCGGCTTCCAGGTTGTTAATAATCAGTTTGTCAATTTCTTTTTCAAATTTATCGCTCACGGTGTGGGTTAATTTTTGAATTAAAATAAGGTATTGTTTAATACTTTCTCGCAAAATGGGTTCATCGTAAACTTCTTTCAGGCATAATTCCAGCCAGTCTATAATGTGCGTTTTAAAGGATATTAATTTAAAGTGTTCATCGCTTTTAAGATTACCAATTGAACTTATATGAGGCTCTTTACCATCAAGTGTCAGGTAATAAACGTCATTAATTTTATCTTCAAAATTGCAATAGCGTTCAATCTGGTTTTTTTGATCACCAGCATAGATTTTATTCTCAATACTGATAAATCTCTTTGGGGAGGATCCTTCAATAAGAATATCTATTCTACCGCCTGTCTTATTGAGAGGATCTATAGCGCCAATATGAAATTCTCTATGCACTTTACTAAACTCATCGGACTTATATTGTAACTCATCCGGCCATTTTTTATTTAGTATATGTAGGAAAAGATTTAAGAATAGTCCTTTCTTCAGGTGGCTACCCTCCGGGTCAAGTAACTCTTTTATAAAGTGCGAATGAAGTCGGTCTTCCAGGTGAGTTAGTTTCAGTATAGAGAAGACATTAAATTTTTCTCCTTTTAACTGCTCTACTTCTTCCTGATGTGCAAGAATAGTTTCAGTCTTACTTAGTAAGTTATCAATTTGCGGTATCATTTCGTTTTTGGTCATTTCCAAAGCGGTTCTTGATTCCAGTTTTCTTTCATTCCTAAAGCATGCCGATCCACACTTGGATATTTCTCAAATAGGCCTTGTAACCTTTCAGTAAAAGTATTTTCCGGTGCTATAATATTGACGAGGTACTTCATAATGCACAGATGCACATATAACCTTTGATTTTCGTGTTGTCCTGGAACATCAGAAATCCAAGGTTTTGGAGGCTTTGATAATAATTTGACTGATCCTGGTAGATTTTTATTCCACAACCTTGCGTGATGAGCACAAATATTTCTAATCTGGGCAATAGATTGTAGCCAACTCGGTAAATAGGTATGATTCACAGCTCCAAAGTCTAAAGCTATTAAATCTTTAGACTTAACAGTGTTTTTTAAATTACCATATAGTTTCGATAGCCCACCGAAACTAGTAAGTTCTAGAGTTTTCCATGCTGGAGGAAATCTTCCGTCTTTACCATACTTTTTTCTATGCTCCTTCATGAAAGTTTCCTTAGACCGTTGCACCTCTTCCTGCATGGAAAAGAGTGTTTTAACTAAAGCCTGACTATCATTAAAAAGGCTTGTTTGCTCAAACCACCATGGATCAAACTCATGAGATAAATGATAAATCATTTTTGTTCTTAAGCTGATTTCAATTTTTTCAATTACATCAAATATTAAGAGCTTAAGTTCTCGGTCAAAATTATAGAGATGAATAACATCTGAAAACACACTGCCTTCTTTAAAAATATGCTTTTCCTTGTCGGCTTGCATTGGCCACCAATAGCCGGCTAAGCGATAGTAGCTTACATGAGTAAGATAATGCTCTGCTAAGGCTTGATCATCTACAGTAAGACCTCTTTCTTGAAGTAATTGAATATGCTCAGCTGTGGTTAGAGATGATTTTATATAGGACATACACTTTGATTGAATTGACAAAATAGCCAAAAAAAACCTCCCAAGTGTGCTTAAAAAGGAAGCATGGAAGGTGTATTGCATAATATCAAAAGGGGTATAAAAACAAAAGACTCGCCCTGGGACGCTGTTCTTAAGGGTAGCGTGGCGAGTACTGTTAATACAAAATAACATATATATATTTACATATACAAATAAACATACGACAAATGCCCTAAAATGGTTAGTCTCATCACACAAACATCTTTTGTAAAAGCCCTTTTTTAAAGTCTTGAGTTTTCGTGATTTGCTCACCCACCTTGGTAATCTTCTCATCTATGCTAGACAAAAAAGGAGCTATCTTTTGCTGTTCTGGTACAGAAGGTATTTCAATGTTAATTTTAGCTAAATCATTTGAGTTTATTGCTGGATAACTTGTTCCTGTGCACCGAACAAGAACCTTAACTACAAAATTTTGCTGATGAATCATTTGATAAAGGAAGCTAGGGCTACCTTTAGCTCTTAACTGTGCATATCCGGTCGAAGCAACATAATCTCCTTCTAAATCAAAAAGGTAATTATTCTTCTGATATGGCCTTACAGTTTGATAAAGTATATCTTTAGATATAAGTAATCTTTGAGCACGACTAGGTGCTTCTTTTAAATCAATGGGGTTCTTCTTGGTCAATTGCCCTTTATCGACACTTTCCAAATCAATGTAATTGAAAACAGAAGGCAACTTGGAAAACTTGGGATTAACAATACAAACCTCCCCCAACCTCTTCTCTTCCCACTCAGGAAAATCCTCTCCATTATCTTGTTTAAACCTCAACTCTGGAACCTGTCCGCCTTCTGACGGAAAAAGCTTTTGCATCACCCCTTTTTTGTATTGCTCCAAGAGCTCCTTTTTACGGCTGAGCTGTTTTAGCTTCTCATCTACCGCAGTCAGAAAAGTGGCTATTTTTTCTTGCTCGGGGAGGGAGGGGATACATAATGACAAACTAGAAACTCTCCCAACGGAAAGACTTAAGACCTTTGTGCCTTGAGCAATAGTCATAATCTGTTTTCTTAGGCTCCATGATCTCAGCAGATAATTTACAAACCCTAAAGTATTAAGATTTGTATAGGGTCGAGCAAGAAATGTATGAAGACCAGCTAATACCTTTGAATTATTCAAATTAATAATCTCAATGGATTTACCAATATCATTATAATCCTCAGAAGCATCAGCTATTACAATATCTCTCACTTGACAGTAAGAGTCTTCTTTTACTTTACTTAAATCAACATCTAAATTTATATATGGGATTAGCTCTTTTTCTAAATCAAAGTTAGAATTGAATTTAGTATGAATATCCCCATAGTGAATATTGTAAATCTCTCCGCCCTCATAATTCAATTTATCTCTTGACAGTGAATTTGTAGGATGAAATTTGTATAGGTCGCTAAAATATAGTTTCTCAAAAGGCTTGTCAAACTCCTTAAACCTCAATTTAGGCACTAACTTTTCTTTTCTTTCTGTCACCGCTATCATCTTAAAAAGGAGTATTAATGCCTAACTGCTGGCAGAAGTCTGCAATGCTTTTATCCGTGCTTTGCATCTCCTCTTCCAAGCCTTTTAATTCACTACTTACTGCTTCCAGGTCTACCGACTCTTCTTCTTCGAAGGTATCTACATAGCGCGGAATATTGAGGTTGTAATCATTTTCAGCTATCTCCGCCAAAGTAGCTACATAGCTGTATTTATCAGCTTCAGTTCTTTCTCGGTAAGTAGCAATTAGCTTATTAATATCTTCTTCCCTCAGGTAATTCTGCGTTTTCACCTTCTCAAAATACTGGCTGGCATCAATAAATAAGACATTCTCGGTATCCTTTCTCTGTTTTTTTAACACCAAAATACAAGTCGGGATACTGGTGCCATAAAAAATATTGGCTGGCAGGCCAATTACGGCATCAAGATAGTTACGGTCTTTTATTAAATATTCCCTGATATGGCCTTCTGCACCTCCCCTAAACAATACCCCATGTGGCAATACGCAGGCCATTTGCCCATCATCCGCTAATTGGTGCACCATATGTTGCACAAAGGCAAAGTCAGCTTTGGAGCCGGGCGCTAATTTGCCATAAGCTGCAAAGCGGTCGTCACTCATAAAAAGAGTGCTGGCACTCCACTGCGCTGAAAAGGGTGGATTGGCTACAATGGCTTCAAAGCGCTCATCAAAATGCTGTGGATGCTCTAAGGTGTTCTCATTTTTTACATCAAAACGGCTATAATGCACATCGTGCATGATCATGTTCATGCGGCAAAGGTTGTAGGTGGTGGGGTTCATCTCCTGTCCGTAAAACCTACTCACTTCTTTAACCTCTTTGGCTACACGTAGCAATAAAGAGCCTGAACCACAGGTAGGGTCATAAACACTTTTGAGTCGTGTTTTGCCGGTTGTTACTAGTCTGGCCAATACTTTACTGACTTGCTGAGGGGTATAAAATTCTCCTGCCTTTTTCCCTGCCCCACTGGCAAATTGCCCAATGAGGTATTCGTAGGCATCACCCAGCATATCGCTTTCGCTGTCTTCTATGTTAAAGTCGATCTCATCTAAATGGGCCATCACCTTTACGATGAGTTCATTTTTAGCATTCTCAGATTTACCGAGCTTGCTACTGCTGAGGTCTAAATCTTCAAAGAGGTTACCAAACTCTTCTTCACTCTCCGAACCCATGGTGCTTTGCTCAATATTCACCAGCACTTTGGAGAGATCATCTAATATAAATTTACTTTTGCCTTCCGCATTGCCACGCTTCGCTAGCTGGCTGAATAGCTCTGAAGGTTTCAGGAAGTAACCCAAAGCATTTAAGGCTTCCGCTTTAATGGCTTCTAAATATTCCTGCCCTTGTGGGGTATCTTCTTGTATTTCGCCATAGGTTAAACCATCAGGCTTTAATATTTTATTGGCATAAAGGTCCATCTTTTTGCTGAGGTATTTGTAGAAGATAAATCCGAGGATATAGTCTCTAAAATCATCAGCATCCATTTTGCCCCTCAGGGTATTGGCAATATTCCAGAGTTGTTGTTCTAAGCGTTGTTTTTGTTCGGTCATAGGTCTTGCTTCTGTATTGAAGAAGAATTCATATATTTTTCAATCACTAAAGTAAGCCAAAAAGCTTAGAATTGGAGGATTGTGTTTTGTTTTTCGATTAGAATAAGTGAAAAAGGGGTCTATTTAGAGGTATTGGTACTTCTTCTTGGTAAACTGAAAATAGCCTTTTTGAATATAGAGAAGTTGGAAATATGTCTTCTTTTTGTAAGCATAAGTCTTCCAATAGTACCAATTTTGTTAATTATTACAGCAAGGCGATAATTTAATTATTAATAGTTTACAGGAATATTACAAGTTAAGACTTATACATATAATACATGAGAATTGACTGATCTTACCTAAAGTGTAAGTTCGTGCAAATTTTTATTTCAGTATTATTATTGAGCATATGCGAGAGAAAAATTGGTTTTTCAACCAAATTCTCTTCATTTGGTACTTTATTTTACGACATAAATATTTTTAATGAGGCTAAAAATTCCAATAAAGAAAAATAAGCCGAACACAAACTGCCAAAATGTAAATTCCGAAGTTTTAATAATAAGAATCGGGGTTACTATTCCACATAGTAAGGTAATTATCATTCCCATCACAAAATTAGTCCTATCTTTAAAATGCAATTGTAAAAATGTTCCTTTTGGTTCAGTAACTTCATTAGTTTCAAACATCAATGATAAACCAGCAAGTGCCACAAAAATTGTCACAACTATCCAGCCATTAAAAGTTGAATCATTTTGATAAATATTAATAGACCACAATCCAAAACCTACAAATACAGCAACTCCTGCTAAGAAGCTGGTTATCTTATTGTTTTTAGTATTTAAAATCTGATTAATTCTTTTCTCAAGGTTATTTTTAAGCTCAAAACTTTCAATACCATTATTCTTAGAGAGTTCGTATATTTCCAGATCAGTTTTAAGCTCTTGCTTTCTTCTGAGGTGAGATAATCCCTCTCGTAGCTTTATAAATAAAGCCAAGGCTCCACTGGTAGCAATTATGATTTTAGGGAACATTTCTAGATCCAAGGATTTTATTAATTCCAAAGCTTTTTATTTTTATATCTCATATTATTAGTATTTCTCTGCTTATGTTTAATCAATTGCAAATATATGTTGTTGGGCACTTCAAGGCACCAAACAATCCTTCCCTTAATTGTAATCATTATCTATCCAATGACCTTTATTTAGTGTTATCTGTATTATCAGGTTAATTTAGTCGTATTATTGTATAAGTCAATTAAGTGATGTACTGACATATCTATTAATGGCTCATACATAAATGCGTTAATATGTATATTCTCTGGTGTCATTAAGTTCACTTTGTCTAATATATCAATTGCCGTGCTTTCAGGAAATTTCTGTTTATACTCCCTATACAATTCTTGAGTCTGATTTTTAGTTATAGAATTCAAATCTAAGGAAGGCAATTTTGATATCAAATACTCTTCCGCCTTTAGTCGAATGGCAATAGCAATTGGAATTTTGTTTTCAATTATTATTTCATCAATACTATCTTCTTTACAAATATCATCAGCCGTTTTCAAAATTAATTGAATTAAATTATCAGAACCGAATGAAATGGTTTTATCACTAAGTTTCACTAATCGCTTTTTATAAATATCGAAAATTGTGTTTGCAGTCAAACTATCTGATAATTCTTTTCTATGCAGACAATAAGTTAGAGTTAGGTAGTCAGGATTTGTTTTGGATTCACTGTATTCGATTAAGTTCCTGACGAAAGAAATCAAGCTTATAAAAAACTTTGGTTGTGCATGATTTCTAATGAAATATGTAAAGATATCATTTATATATTGTCCTTTGTGTAGAGTAATTTCTTTATTTTGCGACTTAGTTGTCATGTAAACAACATCCCTATTTAAATTAAGTCTAGAAGCAACTGTTCTGTAGAAGTCAAAATTGTGAGTTAAGATAATTGTCCGGAATTGACCATTTTGATGCGTTTCTTTTATATATTCAATTATTGCAAACTTATTTTTATAGTCAAAAGAATCAGCGACATCATCAAAAATTAGTAAGTTTTTTTCAGGGCTCAATTTTCGAGATTCTATTTCAAACAAAAATTGGAGTATAAAATATGCTCTTTGCTCACCTTTGCTGAGAATATTTAATAAACTTTCTCGCTTTTGCCTTATCGGGTCTTCATTTCTGTCTGAATAATCAAATTCTAAATTTGCTATTTCTTGTTTAAGAATGATATCTTCTTGATTTGCAAGAACAACCTGAAAGGGGACATAAAATCTAGAGTTAAAAGTTTTAATAATTTTTGTCCATAATGCAAATTCTTTTTTGGAATCAGAAATGATTCTCTCCAATTCTTTTTTCTGCTTTATGTAATGCTCTGTTAGCTCTTCAGCGTCTTTTTTGATTTCCGATAAATAATTTATCCATACTTCTTGTTTAAATTTCTCATAATCTTTTAAATTAACAAGTATTAAGTTATCTTTTTCAATTACATTTTTGAAAAACCTTAATTCAACATTTGCTCCAATTGCCTTATCAACTTTTTCAAAAGCTTGTTTTAATTTTTCATCAGTAAGTATTTTTTCAATTTCCTCTTCTACGATTTTTTTTAGTTCATCTGAATTAGCAACCTCTTTTCCATTTTCAAGAACAAACTTATGACCTGCTTCGAAAAATGAATTGTCTTCAATTGATTTTATTAACTCATTTGCTTGATAAGTCCCGAACGTATTGTTTATTGATTCCTTAAAAAAATTAGATTTGGAAATGATATTTTTATAGCTATTAACATATTGGTCAAGTATATTCTGATTCATTTCTAGAAATTTCTTAACATTTCCCTTTTTGTCAAAAATATCGTTATACCTGAATTTAAATTTGTCAAAGGTCTTCTTTAGATTACCTACTTGATTTAGTAAAGTCTCGAAAAACGAGATATTTGGGTCTGTGGAAAATGTATTGATAAACTCTTTTTCGCAATCAGTGCTTTGCGAAATTATTTTTAACTTTTTAATGAATTCAACTTTTAGTGTATTTAGCTCTATATAGATTTCATCATATTTGTTTTTTAAATCTTTACTAGCTAAAAATGTGCTGATTTTACTAGATGCATCAAAAGTGTTATCCTCTGCATTTATAACTAAAATATTACTTGGGTTAATTTCAGAATCGTCAGTGTTAACTTCAAATTTTGGAGTTCTAGATTTATAAATTCGGTCACAAGCTTGATTTTTAGGGTCATTTTTTGAAATTAAATCAAAAGTCTTTGCAAACGAGGTCTTCATCGTTCCGTTGGGAGCGTAAATTAAAATCGATTTACTTTTTTTGAAATCAAATGTGTGATTTAATTTGCCAATGCCGAAGCAATTCTCGAAATCAACCTCAAGTTTGTCCATAATGTTATTTTTAGAATTTTGCCTATCGGTTTATTGAAAGTACTGAAAACACGCTAAGTATAGTCATTATTAGCATTTATTGCTACAAAAACAATGTGTATTTACAGTACCTAATTATCGCTAAAACAAGATATCACCTTTTGGTGTAGTTATATATTTTTTTTCTGCCCGTCAACCAACATTTGTAAATGTTTACAAACCCTTTATTGCGCTGCAACCGGCTTTCTCAGAAATAATCAGGGATCGGTCTGGTTGAATAAAGAAGAAATGCTAAAGTAGATGATTCTTTTTCATCTTCATCATTCAATTTATACTATTCATCGAAAAATATGCACTAATACTATTATTTATAGTGTTGGACGGTTCAGGTTGGAAGTTTTGGTAGTGGTATTTTGGTGTAAGGGCAGTTGAAATTGGTAATGTTTTAGTGGTGAGATAATTGCTTTCACGAGCACTAACATATAATAATGCTATTTTGAGCTCAGCATTAATGTTTATAAAGAGTTTCATTAGTCTGTAATTACTATTTTCTTTTAAAGGTCACATCAGCCATTGACATCGATAAGAACTGTTAAATCTAGTTTAAAATTCGCATCAAGAGCTGCCTAATTATAGGCATTGTTTCTAAATTTTCATTGATGGCTAAAACTTATAATTTTTTAACCGAAATCTCGAAGCTCGCACCACTAATCAAAGTCCCGCCCCAAAAGGCAGATTATTTAGTATCTGTTTTAATTTAAGACCCTACCTTATAATGAATTATCCTTTAGCTTTTCAGAGATGAACACTTTAATAACGCTTTGCCTAGTTACCCCTAATCTTTGCGAAACCTTATCAAGTTCCGTTACCATCCATTCAGGAAAATCAATACTTACTCTTTTTAGGCCTATTTGAGGCCTTAATGGCATTTTTGATATCTAAAAACTCAGATATATCCTCTCCTTTATCAAATTTCTCATCCAATTCAGATGCTTTTATAGATGTCTTTTTCATTTTCTCTGGATTTTCTTACTGATATAATTCTAATATTTTCATTTCTAATGGTATAGACTGCATTACATAAAATATAAGGTTCTACCACGAATTTAGAGGAGAACTACATATTGCATTCTCAAATACTTAGAAATTGAACACCCATTTAGTTCTCGCTTAATATTTTATTTAATAAGATTTCATAATCCTGCAATAACTGTCGCTCTTTAATAGCCACATCAGCCATTGACATCGATAAGAATTGTAATATTTTTCTCATTGACTCTTCATCTTCCTTAAAACCCATGTTAATTAACCCTGATAGTAAAATGTTACAGAAATCATCATATGCTTTTTGTGATGTATATACACGATTAAGAAATTGT
>JBBSPJ010000007.1:0-30041 GCA_038258905.1 Cytophagales bacterium | reverse complement strand
TTAGAAAAGCGCGAGTAGATATTACCTTCTTCCTCATCATTAAACAGGGCTTTAGCTTGCTCGGCACTCTCAAAAGTGAAAGAGGAGGTAAGATAAAGTGGCACAGAATGCTCTCTGTTACTACTTTGAGCAGCCTGAGTTCTGATAGCTTGTGTTTCGAAATGTTGCGACATAAAATGTAGATAATATTACTATGATGATGAACTCCTTTCTGAAAAGAAGAAAACCTAAAAAATTAGTTGATTTTGTTGCGAGATTCCCTCTTGAGCTATTTAAAACAGCATTTAGCTATTGCACTTACGAAAAATGCTGCTATAAATTAACTGAGAATGATTGAGTGATAATCAACAACAGCAAATGCAACAACAGACGTTGTTATCAGATTGCGAAAATTGATAAATAGGAGTTGATACAAATAGATTAGAATTTTCTAGATGTTCTGTTATTCGGATGTTCTTAAATTGTTTGTTCATTGTTTTACCGTTTTATATGTCCCTTCGTTGGGCAGGAATTGGCACCTTTCCGTATGCGTTGCGCATGTGTGGCGGTTGCCAGAGGATCATCGAGCCTGATCTCTTACCTCTTCTATATAAATCGGATATTTCCGATATGATGCTCAAATATAGAAACTTGAAAATGACTTATCCAAATTTGAGTAGAAATATTTTTGATAAAGGTTTTTTTCAAGTGAAAAATGCCGTCTATAACAGATTGACATTCTTTATTTTAGGTTTATAACCTCAATAAACAAATATTCTTTTTAAGTAGGTACTTTGATTGGTGGTAACGCTTACTAAATAAATACCTTCTTTTAACTGCTGATGATTAAGAGACCCCGATAAAAAATCCTTCTTTTCCGTTGAAAATTGGACTCGCCCGGTCAGATCGAATACTTTTACTGCTATTTTAGGAGTTTTCTCATCCAAATCAATGTAGATCGACTGCTGATTGGAATTATACCAAATATTTATTTTGGAATCATCCTTTCTATCTATATTACTTGTAATTGATGTTTTTGTCATTTCGAACCAGTTGATATTGTACTCCGACCCTTCAAAGGAAAGTCTTAGGATAGCTCCTTCTGCTGCTTCCAATGGAATATTATTAAGCGTATAGGTTTGCCATATTTGCCACCCACCTGTATTAGTGGGAGTAATTGAGCCCAGTGGTTGCCCATCAATGCTAATATTAATTTGTTTTTCTCCTGTAGTATTAGAAGCCAGCCGGATATCAAAATTGTAATTACCCTCTTCTACGGTGATAATTGAATAGTTTAAATATTCGCCAGGGTTAATATAGCCAACGTTAAACCCGCCTCCTTCGTCAGTACTAACCTCAATATCTACCCCTTCATCCAGTCTGTAAAAACCACCCCTGTTTTCCGGCTCCAAGTCATTATAACCGATCCCTTGTGTACTATTAAAGTCTTCAGTTTGAATTCTTCCAGGCAAATTATGCGGACCATTAAAAGGTATTTGTGCTGGCTCTTCTGCTGTAGTAACAGAAACTTCATTAGAAAATGATGATTTCCCTATACCGTTGTAGGCGCTCACCCGGTATTCATAAGCAGTTTCCGCGGTTAAACCTTCATCTGTATAGCTGGATTGATTTGTAGTCGCTATACCTATGATTTCAAACGCACCCCCTACTTTTCTTTCAATGATAAATCCTGTTTCATTGTCGGAATTGTCTTTCCAGTTAAGCGTAATTTCCTTAAATGAAATCCCATCACCGCTCAATTCACCAGGAGTAGCAGGAAGCGCTGTTGCCATGGCCAACAAGGTTTTTGACGGTGCTCGTTCATTTTCAAAATCTGCTGCTGAATAATTAAATTTTATAATGGAATCGGCTTCAAAAATGATCACCTGCGTAGTACGGCTTCCAATAAAGTCGGAATGAGATTTTCCCAACCCACCGGCTACTTTCAGCACTACATTGTCGCCTGTTGTTGCATCAGTGTTTAAATGAAGTGTATATTCTTTTGGTGCTACTGTCCCTCTGTTCATGATCATCACTGCTGTTCTTTCTTCATCCTGAGCTCCATAAATAAATATATCTGAATCAGATGTGGTGCCCTCCAGATAATTACCTGTAAAATATTTCGCCACAAATTCCATGTGCCTGTAGGATGAACGAGGGGTCATATTTGCTCCATCGATAAAACTAAAATCGGTTCCCGTTCGGCTCCCTCCATTTTCAAACATACTCCAGGTAGCTGCATAGGTAGCCTCGTATTTCATGCAAAGTCCCAATACACCACCAAACATTTGTCCGTTTTCAAAAGTATGCACCTGCACGCCTCCTTTAGCATTATATTCTCCAATACCCCACTGTAAAGCGTCTTCTCCAGTCCGATTATATTCTGCATTAATCGCATCGACTTTCTGCTTACATTTTACAATTCCTGTCTGGAAATCTGCTATACCCTGAGTGGCCAAGTTGATATTTTCATCTTGCGGGTACCTGTGCCATGAAATTCCATCACAATAATAATAATCCTGACCGGGGATTTTCCCTGCTATGTCGTTTGCTCCACCAAAAAGATCATTGATGGCCTCCTCAATATAGTAGGCGAAATCGGGTCCGTATATTTTAATACTCGGATCTACAGCTTTCATGGCTACTGCAATAGGCTTAAAATAAGCTTCCACTAAAGGAGCAACCTCTGGAATTGGAGGTCGATTTGCTTCCAGCCAAGGCTCATTGCCTATGTTCCAATATTTAATAGGCTCCATTTGACCGCTCATTTCAACATTAAAAAAGTGTACCACATTGGCTGCGGCCTCTGCAGACTGATGCTGAGATACCTGTAGAATAGGCTCTGCTCCAATGGCTCGAATTTCCTGTACCCAACTTAAAAGAGTAGCATTTGACGGCATATTATCATTGAAGGCATTACCTCCAATTCTGATGGTTTTCACTCCGCTTTCACCAGTTAAAGCCCAAACTTCATCTGTTGGGTTAGTGAACCATGCATTATTACCAACCAACATTGGACTAATTTCCTGTGCTTGAGCAATACCTGAGACCAATGCCAAAGCAAAGACGCTCAATCCTTTTATTATTTTTTTAAAGTTCATAATTATTTGGTTTACTCAGTATTTTCCAGATTAAAGCGAAATGCTGAGATGGTTTTCAATTTATAGCAGCTTTCATTTCGCTACCTATTATTTGTTTTCGTTGAGATAGTAATCCTGCAGAATGAAAAATGCCTGCTTTTTCATTCCTTGCTCTGAAATCAGTCCTTTTCGATTAAAATCGCCCTGAATTCTTCTTAAATGCCTTCTTGCTGAGCGAAAATCCATTAAAATCCATGGAGAAGCTCCAGCCAGAAAGTCAATATTGCGCATCATTTCAATGTTATTTTTATACACATCTGCCTGATACTCCTCAGTCCATCTTTCGTTTTTATCACCATGTAGGCCATATAGGGCGCCTCCACCTACTTCACTCATAATCATTGGTTTATTAAAATCTGTAGCCCATCTAACAGCACCACAATCTGCAGGGTCAACCGAATACCATCCACAGTAATTATTGATCCCAATTACATCCACTACTTCTCCTAATGGATCTTCAATGAATTTTGCACCGTCTCTAAAACCTTGTGTATCTAGCGCAGCAGTAATTAAACGAGTATCGTCAAGTTTACGAGCCTGTGCCGCCAGCTTGGTTAAAAATTCCAGTCTTGGCTCTCCTTCAGGAGTTTCGTTGGCTACAGACCATAAAATAACCGCAGCCCTGTTTTTATCTCTTGAAATCATTTCCGTGAGTTGATTTTTTGCATTGGCGTAGGTATCTTCATTTTCAAAAAGTACCGTCCAGTAAACAGGGATTTCAGACCACACCAAGAAGCCCATTTTTTCAGCTTCCTTCACCATAGCCTCATTGTGCGGATAATGGGCTAACCTAATGAAATTACAACCTAATTCTTTAGCCCAATTTAAGAGGATGCGGCACTCTTCAACTGACACCACTCTCCCTGTTTTAAAAGGTGCTTCCTCATGAATACTAATACCTTTTAAAAATATAGGATCACCATTTAAAACTATTTTTGAACCTTGTGTTTCAATAGTTCTAAAGCCAATTTGATCAGTAACTGTTTCACTACTGATTTTAACACTCACCTCATATAGTTTTGGGTTTGTAGGACTCCATAATACAGGTTTAGCTTTCAAGCTAAAAGAAGCTTTGCCGTTCTTTAACTTTGCAGTTACGGTCTTCTTTAACTCAGGAATAGAAATATTTACTTCTTCACCATCTTTGGCATTGGTTACATCTACCCATCCTTCAATTAAGTTTGAGTTAGTCTTATCTATTTGAATATAATAATCTGTGATATGCTTTTTAGGCACAGTGATTAAATGAACAGATCGAGTGATACCGCCATAATTCCACCAATCGGTATTTATAGTTGGAATGGCTTCCCTTTTACGCTTGTTGTCTACTTTCACAACAATAAAATTTTCTCCTTCCTTGAGTTTACCGGTAACTTCAAACTGGAAAGGAGTGTAACCACCTACGTGGGAACCTAGTTTTTCTCCGTTTAAATAAACAATAGCCTCATAATTTACGGCCTCAAAATACAGGTAAGCTGCATCGTCTTCAGAGCCATCAAAAATGAAATCACGCTTATACCATACAGTTCCTTCGTAGTAGTAGAGCTTATCAAACTGAGTATTCCAATCACCTGGAACCGAGATTTGCCAATCCGAATCGAAATCATATTCAATTAAATCAGAGGGTGACTCCATTTTCTTGTTGATAAAATAACCATCAGGCTTTTCTTTATAGCGATGGTTATAGAACCCATTCTCTAGAGGATCAACAATAATTTCCCACATGCCATTGAGTGAAGTGGTATTCCTTGAAGAGATATTTTGCAACAAATTTGCTTGCTCGATATCCTGGGCAGAGAGAAAATTGCTGAAAGTGATAAGTGCAATTAAACAAAGAAATTTTAGGTAGTTCATAAAAATTAATATTACTGATTTAAACATTTATTGAATGATTTTTTGCTCTATCGGTATTAGTTTGAATATAAAACCGGGTTTTTCTACGGCTACATACAGATATCCGTCAGGGCCTTGTATTACATTCCGTACCCTGCCAATATTTTTCATAAGAGGCTCTTCGTTAATCACTTTTCCATTCTCCATTATACACCTGTTTAAGTAATTAAATCGAAGTGAGCCTACCATTAAATCGCCTTTCCAACCCGGATAAATATCTGATTTCACGAAAGCCATACCGCAAGGTGCAATTGAGGGAGTCCAATAATGGAGAGGTTGCTCAAGCCCTTCTTTTTCCACCTCATTGGTAAAAGTGGTGCCATCATAATTAATACCGTAGGATATAAGAGGCCAGCCATAATTTAAACCTGCATTAATGATATTGATTTCATCACCTCCTCGCGGCCCGTGCTCATGCGTCCATATTTTTCCTGAGTTAGTTTCCAGGGTAAGTCCCTGAATATTTCTATGACCGAAAGTATAAATAGAGGGCACTGCTCCAACACTGTCAACAAAGGGATTGTCAGAAGGAATACTGCCGTCAGAATTAATTCGGTGCACCTTACCCTTAGGATTTTTTAAGGTTTGTGGATTTTCATTCTGGCTTGCTCTGTCGCTAGCACTAAAATAGAGAAAGCCTTGCTTATCAAATGCCATTCGGGAGCCATAGTGCCACATTGCTTTAGAATATGGTTCTCCTTTAAAGAGGTTAAGGCTTTCAGTGAGCCTATTATTTGCGTATTTATATCTATTAATTGCAGTTCCTGAAAGCGTATCGCCCTCATTATCCACCACATAATCAGAATAGCTGATATAAAGAAATTTGTTATTCTCGAAATCCGGATCTAAAATAATATCCAGCAGACCACCCTGCACATCATTCCGCACTTTGGGAGTTCCTGTTACAACTGTTTTGTGGCCTTCTTTGTCTACAAGGTACAAGGTGCCCGCTTTTTCAGTAACCAACAGCTCACCGGACGGTAAAAACGTCATTCCCCAGGGGATCCAAATATCGGAAGTGATGGTATCCAAACTAAAGCTCAACTCCTTTGTATGAAATGTATCTGATTTCAAAGTAATTGCTTCGAAGCCATATTTCTCCACCTGCTCGATTCCTCCAGCAATGTAATCTGTTAATTCATCGATCTGTTGAGTGGTTAATGCGGCTTTCCATGAAGGCATTCCAGCATCTGCATAACCAAGGTTGATTGATTTTACAAGACTATCCTTTTCTTTACCGTGTTTCCATTCTCTGTCAACAAATGCTTGCATCTGCTCCCCGTGACAACTGCTGCAATAAGTTTGATATAAAGCTGCAGAACGGATCATAGCACTGTCCACTTTTTCTAGAGCTTCCTGTTTCTCCGATTGGTCTTTCTTATCGGTGCAACTGAACCCTATTGCTGATATCACTATGATCAGCAACAATTTTAGTATACGTTTCCTCATTGATTATACATTCCTTTCTTGACGCTTTCCAATTCAATTTTAAAACAGCTCTCCCCGTCATTTAAAAGGAGAGCTGTTGGTTTTATTCAACAATTATTCGATGCATGCTATCATTAGCCTTAACAAGGTATACTCCTGCATGTAGTCCACTTACGCTTATTTCTTTACCTTCCCCTGAGCTTATTTCTTTACCGAAAACATCAAACAATTTCCATTGGACAGCCTCTGAAATATAAAGCATATCCTTTGCAGGATTTGGATAAATTCTGTAAGACGCAAATTCTGTTTTATTGCTTGTAACAATAGCGCTTTCCCGTGCTGCTAATGAATATATTGCTACAAATTGCCATCTAAAACTTCCATAAGAAGGTACCAGCTCATCCTGTACAATTTCAGCAAGTGAGTTTTGTGAACCATCAGCCGGGCGTAGGTACAAACCGGATTTCCTGTTTTTGATCCAGAAATATCCTTCAACATTTGAGGGTTCTATAATCCACGATTCTGATACCCAGAGGTCGTGAGAGACAGCCATTTGCTCCATATTAACCCCCGGGAGCATTGAGCCACCAGTTGGGCGGAAATTCTTTCCTGTGTTTTTATTGAAAATATGATAGTTCCCTAGAAAGCCTGACTCCACAAAATACCATTGAAACGAAAACCAGGCAGCTGGCGGAGGATTTGTCTGGTTCTCCTGAATAATAACTCCAGTTGCTGAGCCATTTAAAGATTTTAAATAATTACCTGACAATTGGTTAATAAGTTGAAAATCAGTTGTTGTAAGATTGGCCGGCTGGTTGGATTTAACTGTTAAGTTTAAATTTACCTGGCAGCCTGCGCCTGAAGTCATCACGTAAGTACCACTATTTGCTGTAGTAACATTACCCAGATTGTAATCATTGTTTGCAATGGTGCCATCAGGAAACGTAATTTGTAAGCCCGTGCCATCATTTGGCAAGATACTAAGAACAACTTCTGTCCCTTCATCAACCTCTAAATCTGTGGCTCCGCTTAACCAAACGCCGTCTAACCTGTATTCAGTCATTGTTGTGGAACAATCTGGACCTGCTGCATTTACAACAAAGTTATGCACAGCTTCTGACTGCTCTCCTGTGCTAATTCTTGTAGCAATTGCTTTAAGCTCGTAGTCACCCGGTTGCATATCTACCAAGTCATTTGCCCACTCGAAAGGTGCCAAATTCTCATATCTTATACTTACCTCTGCCCCACCATTTTGTGAAAGCAATAGTTGTACTGAATACTCATTACTGTTCAAGCTTGGCGTAGGATCTAATTCTACAACTACAGGAATATCATCCCCTTCCTCGTAAGAGTTTTGTAGGCCAAAGGCAAAAGCAGTAGTGAAATTAACTGTTGGCTCTACATCCGGAAATGGGTACATTGTTGGTTCTGAATAGCCTTCTCTATATTCGTATTTCCTTAAACGTTGCCCTAAATTATTGTAGGTATACAAAATGGTAGAGTTAGGATATAATGTCACACCAGAGAAAGCTGAAGCGGGTTCATCTACATCGAATCTGAACTTTAAAGGAGTGTTAGCTGAGTTATAAGCACCTGTTGTTTCTGAGAAATTTACTGAAAATATATACTCATTATCCCCTTCATTTATAAGCATAATGGTATAGCCATTGGCATCTTTCATTCCAAAACTAACAATATTGAAATCATTGTTGAGGTTCTGTTCACTGTCCATGAAAACAGCGCGTCTATTCTGGCTCAGTAATTCCCAATGGTAAGCGGTAGAATAAAAAGCTCCGGTTTCTTTACTTATCATGGGATAGTAATCAGTCCCTTCCGAAATAGACCAGGGTGTCATAAAAACTGCTCCGTTCTTAAGTGACTGCTTGGCCATTGTTGCCATGCGCTGACCAGCTTTAAAGCCTTTCGCATTAGCATCATTAAATTCCCCTACAGCAATTTTTAGTTGTTGATCAGCAGGTCTTTGTGCGTTTGTGGCATCAATAAGCTGCATCATTTGACCATATTTTTCTATATAATCTCCTTCGTCAAAATCTGCCTTTCCTCCATCTCCATAAAAGTGTAGTACAAAAATATCAATCAATTGATCACCATTATACGCATCAGTTCCCACAGGATTTGTACCTCCATAAAGAAAATCTTTGTAATAAGTCCCAAAAGGAGATCCCGCAGCAGTAGAAGATTCATTTGCATTGCCATACCACATTCTAAAATCCGGTCCGCAAACAATGCTATTAGGATCCTTTTCCTTAATCTTTCTAGCAAGTATCCTGAACTGACCTCTGAAGCCGGTATAATTTCTACCATCATGCTGACCTCCTGGCGCTCCTGTAAACCACTCATTTAATCCATTGGAAGGATCAGGCTCATTGCCGATAGCCCAATACTGAATATTATAACCTCTTGTATCGTTGAAATAATCCATCCAATCACCCACTTCGGTAGGTGTGAGGTCAATAGGCAATTGAACCAATGGAATAGCTCCAATTGATAATGCATTTTGAATCGGCCTGTCGTACCACTCCTTGTTTTGACCTTGAGGTTTAGTATTATTGTAATTACCGCCTATTCTCACAAAGCTGGTGTTCCATGATTCCAAGGTGGGTATATTATCTTCAAATTTATCCGTTATCACGCCGGGAGTATACTCCGCGTACTCCCAATAATTCATCCCGAAAAACTTATCGGTAGACTGAGAATATCCTGCTATTGAAAAACCTAACAGCACTGTAAAAATGCTGATCTTAATTAATATTTGTCTCGCTTTTTTCATGGGTTTTGGTTATTTATATTTGAAACTATGTTCTATTTATTCCTTCTTTATTTCAGGTCTTTCAGACCCCTAGTCTACTAATTCAAAAGCTAACTTTTGCCCTTGCACTTCTACGATGTATTCCCCTGATTCCAAATGTTTATTGCCGTGCTTATCATAAAAGAAAAGGTCTTTTGCAGGATCAATTACAAATTCAAAAACTTGCTTTTCCCCTACCTCAATTAATTTCTTCTCAAAGTATTTGAGCTCCTTTATTGGTCTGGAAATAGAAGCTACCGGATCAGTAATAAACCACAAAACCGCTTCTTTACCTGCTAATGTACCTTCATTTTTTACTTCAGTTCTAACGATTAATTTTTCACTTTTCTTTATCTGAGATGCTGAAGCAGTAGGTTTAGTGTAAGTAAAAGTTGTATAGCTTAAACCATGCCCAAAACCATACAAAGGCTCTTTTGGTATGTCCTGATAGTACCCCATCGGCCTAGCAGGGTTCCTTTGATTATAATGTATCGGTATTTGCCCTGCTGCTAAAGGAAAAGTGATGGACAACTTAGCAGAAGGGTTATATCGGCCAGATAAAATACCTGCTACAGCGGGTCCGCCCATGGTTCCCGGCTGCCAAATTTCTACAATTGCATCTGCTAAAGGCTCTAACCTCATAAGCTCCAGGGGCCTACCACTTGATAGCACCAAAATAAGCGGTTTACCAATTTTGGCCAGCTCCATTGCTAAACGTTCCTGAATAGTTGGTAAAGCTAAAGTAGAGCGTATTCCATTCTCACCACTCCAGTTCCGTTTTTCCCCTAAAAATAACATCACCAAATCTGATTCCTTAGCTATTTTTAAGGCCTCGGCGAATCCGGAATCATCATCTCCATCAAAATCACTACCTTTTGCATATAAAATCTCCTTTGTGCCTGCAAACTCCTGCTTAAGACCTTTGTAAATAGAGGTAACGTCTCTAGCCTCTCCATGACCTTCCCAAAAGCCCATGATATGTAAGGAGTCTTTTACCATAGGCCCGATTGCAGCAATTTTTTTCACATTTGCTTTAACTGGCAATATGCTGTTATCATTTTTCAGGAGCACAATTGATTCTGATGCTATTTGTTCCGCAAATGCTAAATCATCAGGCTGCAGGTACCTCTTAGATTCCGGTAATTCCTCCACATAAGGATTATCAAAAAGGCCCAGTCGGAATTTCACTCTTAAAATTCTTCTAACAGCCTCATCAACAGTTGCAATGGTTACTTTTCCTTCTGCTACTAACTCCGCCAAGTGATCTAAATACACGTCATCTACCATATCCATTTCAACGCCTGCATTTAGTGCCTTTTCACCTGCTTCTTTTCTATCGACTGCTACCCCTTGATCCACCAAATTTCTGATAGAGCCCCAATCTGAAACCACAAAGCCATCATGTCCCCATTTTTCTTTCAAAACTTCAGTTAAGGTATAATGATTAGCAGAAGCCGGAACACCGGTAAGATCATTAAATCCACTCATAACCGTTGCTGCTCCTGCAGCTATACCTGCCTCATAAGGAGGCATAAAAGTCTCCCATAAGGTCTGATCTGAAACATCACTGTAATGATAATCTCTTCCTCCTTCTGAGAGACTGTAACCTATATAGTGTTTCATGCAAGCTGCAATAGTATATTTATCAGACAAGTTATCGCCTTGGTAGCCGTTGATTGCGGCCACAGCAAAAACAGCATTAGCATAGGGATCTTCTCCATACGCTTCTGACACTCTACCCCATCTTGGGTCGCGAGCTACATCCACCATCGGCGAGAAGGTCCAATCTACCCCTGCAATTTTACATTCACGTGCCGTAATAACACATGATTGCTTAACCAAATCGGTATTCCAGGAGCAGGATTGTGCCAAGGGAATGGGAAAAACAGTTTTGAAACCATGTATAGCATCAAATCCATGAATAATTGGGATTCCCAGGCGTGACTCTTCCATTGCTTTCCGCTGTATGTCATTTCTAAAAGCAGGGTTGGTGCTCCTGTAAATGAGCGAACCAATTTCCGGTTTTACTTTCTTTCTGGAATCATTGATATTATTAGGATTAGCATTTTTTCCATAGGTCCATTGGGTCATTTGCATCACCTTTTCTTCCAAGGTCATCCGAGCCAGTAAATCCTCCACACGCTTCTCTACTGATGCGCTACTGTCCTTATATACTGGCTTTGCTGTTTGACCAAAACCACTTAAAGTAATCACAAAATAGGAAAGAAATGATGCTATAAATATTCGCATAAAACTGTTAATCATATTCTAATAACTTGAAAAATATTACCTACTTATACCCTGCTATTACTCAAGCATAGTTGGCACTATGTCATGTACAAAGGCAGACCCGTCTCCTGTCACCAGGCCAAACCAACCCCGATCATCCCAAACTGAATAGGACATATTTTCGGATAATGTTGTATTGGCGAAAGTTTTGTAATAGCCCCTTACTAAGTCTGTATTTCTCTCGGCCGCATTAGCATCACGCCCTACGCCAAATTCTCCGTAGTTGATTGGAACCCCCAACAGTTCTGCGTGATCGGCCACTGTTTTGATTCTACCTTCAATAGCACCTGATCCGGGAAAGTTGGAATTACTGCCTGTTTGACCGCAGAAAGACCAAGGGTTATAGCTATGAACCTGAATAGATAAGTAAGGATCATCTCCCCCACCCGGCAAACTTGCTTTTACAGGATACACTTCATCAATATTAGCTTCATTTCCTTGGCCATTGGGGGAAACCATAACAATGCGCGTTTCATTTAATCCCCCTGTAGCTCTGATTGCTTCATAACCTACATTATTTACATTTCTTGTGTAAGAAAGGGCCAGTGCTGAATTTGGACTAGGCCATTCATTACCATACTCACCTAGCTTACCTTCCGGCTCATTAAGCACCTCAAAAATGAGTTTATTGGGATAATCTTTGAAATAAGTAGCGATTTCTGTCCAGAGATTGGCAAATCTATCATCAAATGAAGCACTTCCGTCATAAAAATCTTTAAGCCAATGCTCATGATGTGTGTTAATAACTACGTACAATTCTAATCTAAGCACGTAGTCAATGACCTTTACAAGCTCTTTAAAGCGAGCATTTTCAGTATTAATATTTCCATTCTCATCAGCCAGGTTGTCATTAAACCTATCCATCCATGTAACAGGAATTCTAATATGCTTCATACCTGCAGTATAATAAGTATCAATTAGAGGCTTAACTGCCTCTAGAGTAGTAGTATTAATACCATTATCAAAGGTGTTTCCCAGATTAAAACCCGGACCCATTTCTTTAATTACATCAGCTGCCACCATTCCCGCAGGTGCTGGCTCTGGTTCTGGTTCCGGATCCTGATCTGCATCATTTCCGCTATCCTTGCAGGAAGAGAATAATACCATGAAAAGACATATTATACCTAGTAGAGAGTATTTTCTCATTATTTTTATCGAGTTTATTTTTATTGTTGTCATAAGAATTTATTTAAGTCAATATCATTTAATCTTTTTGCTGGTTTGGTATTTTCACTTAATAATTTTGTGGAATCAAGGCATTTTTAATCGGTTCAAACCACT
The DNA here is from genome assembly GCA_038258905.1 of Cytophagales bacterium. Lineage (GTDB taxonomy): Bacteria > Bacteroidota > Bacteroidia > Cytophagales > Cyclobacteriaceae > Marivirga. The sequence continues at coordinate 17,222 of JBBSPJ010000007.1, read as the reverse complement.
GATCTTTGTCCAGATCATATACTATAAAGTCAGAATCAAATTGCCAGTAGCTCCACGACCAATTGCGCGATTCTGCTTCTCTTGCTACAAAATCTGTCCAGGCTACTCTTGAATCAATATCTCCTTTGTCGTAAGCTCCAAATTCACCTAGTGTAAGTGGTCTATTATTTTCTTCAGCCCATTGGCTCGCAATATCAAAATCATCTCGAACTGCCTGTTTCTCCTCTTCCGTACCAGACCATTTTATACCACTTAAATCTTTATTTTTTGTAGACCAGGGAGCTCCCTGATGGGTAAATTGCATGGGTGAATAATAATGAATAGCTATAATGATATTCCTATCCTCCTCGGGCACCTTTAAGTCGGCTAGTCGCTTAATCTGATTTCCATAAATGGAACCTATAAGTAAAGTTCTATCAGGATTTGATTTCCTGATGATTTTATAAGCCTTTTGAAGCAATTCATTCCAAACAGCAGGATCCATGTTGGGCTCGTTGGCTATTTCAAAAACTACCTCACTTGGATGATCTTTGTAATGCTCAGCTATTTGTTGCCACATCGCTAAAAACATAGGCTGGATTCCAATGGGGTCTTTTTCTATCACATTATGTTCATGAAAATCAACTATGGGCATTAAATTATTGGCAAGCGATTGCTCTAAGATCCAATCTAGTGTTTTGAAAAACTTTGGTTCTATGGTAAATTTCTCATCTTGTGAAAATCTGAATGGAGAAATTTTAATCCTTACATTATCAAAACCTGCCTCTTTAATCAATTTGAAATGCTTTTTCTGCATCCGGGCTTTTGACATATCATTCCAGATTGGGTCGTACCCTATAATATTCACACCACGTCCTAAACGCTCGTTTTGCTCAAAAGCAAAATTCTCACTCACTTGTGCTGCAGCTGAACTAAGAAATACACATAAAATAATAGCCGTACTCATCACCTTGAGCACTTTTAGATATCCTTCTTTTATTTTTTCTTTTAGGTACATTATTCTTCTTTTTATTAATTATAAACCTGATTGATCGCAACTTCCAGTGAATCCTGCATGACTGAAACCCGCTGAAAGGGATCATAAAATTCGCCTCTCACCTTCAGTGTTTCTACCGGTAAATAACCGGTGTAGCCTTGTTTCTTTAAAATCTTGATCAGGCGTACATAGTCAGTTCGTTGCGTACCTCCATAACCATCGGTAAATTCTTTCACCTGCCAATTGACCGCGTGAGGCACCAATACTTCAATATCTTTATAAGGGTCTTCACTGGTGAAATTGCCAGTATCTACAATAATTCCTGCCCATTCTGAATCAAGTTTATCTAAAATGTAGAGACATTGATCCGCTGTCTGCAACATATCTCCATGGTTTTGAATGCCTATCTTAACTCCATACTGCTCAGCATATGGCAATAGTTCTTTGTAGCAATCAATCATCCATCCGGCAGGTTCTTCCCATTTATCTTCATAGCCTTTGGGAATTTCGCCGGAAAAGAGTCTGAGAACTGGAGCGCCCAGTTTCGATGCAACCACAATCCACTCTTTAGCCAGTGCCACGCCTTCTGCCCTTACAGCGGAATCCGGAGAAGCAAAATTGTTTCTAATGCCGGTGCCACTAATAGCAATGTCTAATTCGGCTGCTTTCGTTCTGAATTTAGCGATATAAGCATCTGAAGGCACTTCAGGATAAGTAGGGAAAAAGTAACCAGTAGGATCTAAAGATTTGATATTCTGAGATTTACACCATTCCAGCAAATTAAAGAGAGAGTAAACCTGATCTTGGTCCCTTGATTCTTTGGCAGACAACAAGTCTGCAAATGAATAGGCGTTGAGCGCTAGTATAATTTCTGAACTTTCCGATTTCACTTCTTCTTTCTGTGATGAAGTTCTTGAATTGCAGGCCATTGCCAGCAGTACTAATACTCCTAATGCTCGCACTATTTTAATTTCTTTGATTAGTTTCATTTTTCCCTTTAAAAAATACCGTTACTAATAAAAGCTACATATTTACTGTCTGGAGACCAGCTTGGCACATTGAAAGAGCCCTGTCCTCCATATAAATACCCGATGGTTTTAATGGGGCCTCCTTCTACAGGCATAAGCCTGAGATACACCCTTTCATAAAATGGGTGCTTATCTGCCGGAACTTCCTTAGGAAAAGTTATAAAAGCCAGCCATTTACCATCCGGAGAAACATGCGGAAACCAATCGTTCAGTTCACCCGAGGTGAGTTGAACTTTGTTGGCCCCATCGGCATCCATGCGCCAAATATTCATGCTCCCTGAGCGCGTAGAACAGAAATATATATATTTCTCATCTGTGGAATATTCTGACCCGTCATCTAAACCTTTAGCTTCTGTAAGGCGCTTTTCCTCCCCTCCGGCTGCCGGAATTTCATAGATATCGTAATCACCATTCCTTTCAGCTGTATAGAGCAACTTTTTAGCGTCAGGAGACCAGGCGTGGAGATATGATGGTCCTTTTTCAGTAACTTTTTTTGGTATACCTCCTGATGAAGGAACTGTGTAAACCAATGAAGCTCCATTAGCTTCCTGAGCATGGTGACTGATGGCTATTTGTTTCCCGTCAGGAGATAGCACATGATCGTTGTTATTTTTATCTGCAAAATCAGTAGCAACCAAAACAGATTGCTTGTCTTTCAAAATAAAATTGTAAAGCAGTCCTCCTGAGTTATACATTAGCATTTCACCATCAGGAGACCAGTTAGGAGCCTGCCAGGCCTCTTTGCTAGAAGCCACTACTTCTCTTTTTCCGGTTTCCACCTCTAGCACTTCTAGTTTACTAGTTAGGTAGGTTTGATATTGTACCAAATCATCCGGAGCTGTAACAAACACTCTTGTATTTGTAAAACGTACTGTTTCAGCAAACTCATTAGTGTGCGAACAAACATAAATACCTGCCATAAGGGTATTGATCAAGGTAGGGTTACTTATTTCTGCTACCTGGTATAGCTCACCAAATTTTGCGACAGACATGATAAATTTTGTTCCTTTTTTCTCTAATTGTAAAACGTCAGGTCCATTTAGGTCCATCTTAATTTCCTGAACATCAGCTCCTTTTTCGATCCTGTATTGTAAAGAAGTGAGGCCATCACCGTGCACGGTGCAAGCCACCATAGGTGCATCTTCATCTGCTGAGCTTCTGAACATAATACCTGTCTTTCGGTGCGCTTCATGACCTTCACCGATGAATTCTATCTTTGTTTGAACGATAAAATCTCCTTTCATTTCTTTCCACAGCATTGAAAAGCTGTCTTCACCATACCAAATATTTTTGCCGGAGGCGGACAAGGTATACACCTGTTCTTCGGCGGAATATTTTACAGTACCCTCAATTCTAGGCGAGCCAATATCTGATAGGGTTGTAAAATCACCAATCGTGTCTTCTTCCGATTGAGCAAATACTTTTTGCGATAAAACAAGCAGAATTAGGAGCAATATGTTAGAGGTTACTTTCATTTGGTGCTATTAATTAAATGTGCTAAACCAGATGTCATTTTAGGTGGTAAATTTTAAAATAGGTTATATGATCACCCCTTGGAATTAAATCTGTATACAAAAATGAATTACCTGACGTTGAAGTGCAACATCAGGTAATTTATGTTTAAGAAATTCTACAGGTTTTCAATAGAATTCCTTGTTATTTTTAATCTAAGGAAAAATAGATATCATCCACATAGAAATCGTAGTCATCTCCATCTCCCGGGGTAGCACTACCTTCATCGCTCCTCAATACAAAGACATTGCTAAGAGAAGCTAAATTTACGACTGTAGTACGATCATTTGCTTTAAAGTCAGATACAGGTATTTTTAGGACATGCCATTCACCATCTCTTTCTAAACCATAAGTTTTAACTGCATCATCCAACATCACCCAATAATCAGTACCATTGCCTCTCATTCTGATTTTAACTTTGCCAACACAAGTAGTCTTAATTGCTACATTATAAAATCCATTTTCATAACCTGTAGCATCTAAAGCAGTAGGCTCTGCATTAAGTGTAGCATGTAAACCATATCCGTTAGCTGAAAATACATATTTAAAGTAATATGCCTCGTCACCTTCAAATGCTCCTTCTGTTACAGGTGTGATTTCAACCATGTTATTATTTTGCACAGTTACATCTGTTTGAGTCTCAAAAGGAGTAGTTTCGCTGTAAAGAACCAGGTTACCTGTTCTGCTTGTGGATTCTGATACCACTATTTCAAAAGTTTGGGAACCTGTTGAGCCATCTGTGTGAGTAATATCAATTGTAGCTTCAAAGGTGCCTGCGTTGGCATAGGAAACAGCTACTTCAGCATCTGTAGATGCAGCTGGGTCTCCTCCTTCAAAGGTCCAGTTTCTTGTATCAACTAAGGTAGAATTATCTGTAAAGGTTACGGTTTGTCCCTCAAAAATAGCCAGGCTTGATGCAAGGGCATCCACTTCAGGAACAACATCAAAATCACCAGCAACAACCTCCACTTTATCGAGATTAACACCTCCACCAGTCAAATAAAATCTTAAGACTTGTTCACCTTCAGCCAATTCAATATCAGTGACAATTAAATCTTCATAAGATGACCAGCCAGCTGTAGCATCAAAATCTCCAGTTTCACCTAGGTCAGAAAATTCATCTCCATTTTGTGCTTGAATTATAACTGAACTACCTCCTGTATCACTTCCTGATGCTACGGAAAATTTAAAATAATGCTTACCGGCAGTGGTTACATCAACAGTATATTCCATCCATTCATCAGGACCGGAATAGCCAATATTAACTAATGAGCCATCTGCGCTTACTTCAATATCAATTCCATCATCTTCTCTATAAGTTGCGCTTCCTGCTAAAACCGCTAAATTATCTTCTTCGGTATCGCTATAAGCTACGTCCTGTCCACCCACATCATAATTTTCAAACTCAATTATACCCGGTAATGATACAGGCTCTCCTAAATAAGGAGTTTGACCGGGACCTGTTGGCCCTGACACCTCAACTACAAACTCTTTTGTTTGAATGGTATTATCTATATGAGTAACTGTCAATTCTGCCGTAAATGTTCCTCCATATACATAAGAAACTGTTACTATGGAATCTGTAGAAGTTGCTGGAGTACCTCCTTGAAAGGTCCAGGCTCTGGACTGAACTTTAGTGGATTTATCTGTGAATGTGACAGACTCTGTATTAGCAATGCTTAAAGTAGATGCATCGCCTAAAATTTCACCAGGTACAATATCGCTAGTATCAACAACGAAACCATCGTCCTCTGTGCAAGCAGCAATAAGGAAGAAGAGGCCAAAAACAATGGCTAATTTTATAGAAAGAAATTGATTTATCTTTTTCATTTTTATTTTATTTAGTTTGATAAATGAAGGATTCTATCTTTAAAAGCTACTTTATTCGTATGCAGATAGAATCCTTCTTCAAAGAAGTATATCAAGAACTGAAATCATTAAAGAAACTCAGCCGCAAGATATTTTTTTAAAAGTAACCATCATTTTGAGGAAAGTTTTCTTCTCCAATTAAATTAATAGTGCTTTGTGGAATGGGCATATTCACCATGTGCGGAGCCATTGGTTCAAGCACCTGGTTAGTAGAGCTTGAACCATATGTATAATGAAGGTTCTGTCTTTCTACCAATAAGCCCAGTCTTTTTAATAAAAACCATCTGTTTTTCTCAAAAGCTAATTCTCTTGCTGACTCTTCCAAGTATGAATCCAATGTGAATGAAGTCAAATCATATGAATTATCATCAACATCAAAAGCCCTTCTCCTCACCAAATTAGTGTACTCCAAAGCTTTAGCTTCAGCACCTAATCTCCAGTGCGCCTCAGCTCCTAATAATAAAGTTTCAGCAAACCTATAATGCATAATGTCTTTCCAGCTATCATTAGTAAAAGCTCCTTTTTCTTCATCAAAAAACTTTTTTAAACTGAAATGATATTGCCTGTGATTATCAGGATAAGTTTCCAAAGGCTCTCCAAAATTCGGAGAATCAGGATTGTTAACAAGGATAGTTTCAGGATAATAATAGGTAGTATATCTTAAATCATTTTCCTTATCATAAAGTGATTGTAAATAGTCGTTAGGAAATGACCACCCTAAAGATTGTCCACCATACTCAACATCATTAATTATTTCATCCGAAATCTCATAATAACGGCTAGCAAACACGCTACCAATCCAAGTGCCACCACCACCGGCAAGAGCATCACCTCCATTATTTGAACCTAATAATTCATCCCTGGTATAAACAAAAAGTGCCTCAGCATGCGTTAAATCTTGTCCGAATACTTGAGTAATGTCTACCAATCTGTGTGTTCCGTTTTCTACTATTGCATCAAACTGGGCAGCTGCTTCAGCATAATCTCCTGTCCACATAGCGCTTTTACCTCTTAGGTGTCTTGCAACTCCCTCACTATATCTACCATGGCCTTCATTATAAGTTAGGTTCTCGATTGCATAATCAAAATCACTTTCAATCAATTGAAAAACTGCCTCCTCATTCGCTGGTTCGTAAACAACAGGATCAAAAGCATTTTCAGGAGTGGTTGCAATAGTATCCAATAATATTCTACCATACATTCTGATTAGGTCAAAATATAATTCGCCTCTTACCATACGTGCCTGTGCTACTTGTTTTCTAATCAATTCCTGATCACCTTCAATATTTCTGGCAGCAGAAATAATAGCATTTGCCTTATCTATAATGTTATAAGAACTTACCCATTTAACATCAGTAAAACCAGCCGGTGTGTGATTTTCACCATAAGGTCTATGCCAGGTTCGAACATGACCTAGATCATGAGCCACATAAAAGAATACGTTTGATTGAAGTTGCGCTCCCTCAAAGGCAGGGAAGTTATGTTGTCTCATTCGACTGTATAATGCATTCACACCCACTTCTAACCCTTCAGCAGAAGCATATATGTAATCTGAGTAAATATTTGCTACCGGAATCTCCTCGAGATAGTCCTCACAAGCTGTAAGCCCTGTAATAAGGCTTAGTATCATAAAATATTTAATTATTTTTTTCATTTTTTTATCTTTTAGTTGCTTAAATATGGATTCGCTTCAATTAAACGATATTAGATCGCTTAAAACAGCTATTTAAAAACCTACCTGCACTCCACCTATTAAAGTAATTTGCTCAGGATATTGCTGAGCATTTTGCTCAGGACTATATGACTGGTAGTTTGTCAGGGTAAATAAATTCTGACCAGTAGCATATACCCTAATATTACTCAAACCAATTCTCGTTAAGATTGCTTCAGGTAATGTATATCCTATAGTGATGTTTTGCAGTCTTAAATAAGAAGCATCTTGCAATGATTTGGTAAAAATAAAATCTCTGTCATTCGATTCTCTTGGCCTTGGCCAGTCCCCTCCTGGATTCTCCGGTGTCCAGTAATTTTGCTTAATGCCATTGAATACTCCCCTTAGAGAACCGCCTTCAGAATACCCTGATAGGTAATTATTATACCTTACTACTCCTTGCACACCGTATAATGAAAAGGACATGTCAAACGCTTTATACCTCATATTATAGTTAAATGAGCCATAAAAATCAGGCCCTTGCTCAGTGATTACCCTATCACTATCGTTCAGTGGCCCATCAGTTGGGTCGCGATCATACAGAATTAAATCTCCAGGCTGAGCAGTTGGTCTGTTTGTGCTAGCAATATCATCTCCAGCCTGATAGATACCTATTGCCTTATACAAGTAAAAAACGTTAATAGGTTGACCAATAAACCATCCATTAGGAACAAAATCATCTTCTACGCCATCACCATCTTCATCTAAACCAAACAGGCTTACAATTTCATTTCTATTAGCCGATACCATTATACCTGCGTTGATGGTTAAATCCCTTTTTTCAATCATCGTTGCGTTTAATGATAATTCAATTCCGCGGTTTTGAGTCTCTCCTACATTATCAAAGAAGGTAGGATAACCAATAGTAGGTGCCAATGCACGATTAACAAGTAAATCGGTAGTGCTTGTATTGTAGACTTCAACAGTACCCGTGATAAGGTTGGTAAACAAACCGAAATCAATTGCAGCATTAAAAGTGGTGGAGGTTTCCCAACGCAAGTTTGGATTGGCTAATAAACCTGATGGCACGTAACCTGATACTTTTACTCCGTCAATTACATAATCTCTTTGATCGGCTACGGACTGACTACCGTAAGCACCAATTGCCTCGTTACCAACACTACCATAACTCAAGCGAAGTTTTAAGTTACTAATAGCTGAAATATTAGTCATGAAATCTTCTCTGTGTACATTCCAACCTACAGCTACTGAAGGAAATACAGCGTACTTGTTATTTCTTCCAAATTTGCTTGAACCATCTCTACGAACTACACCATTTACATAATATTTACCAGCGTAATCATATTGCAGTCTGGCAACTAAAGAAGCAATTTGCCAATCGGATCCTCCTATATTTGGAACTAATGTTTCTGCTGCTTCCAATCCATAAATTCCCAATAAATCGTTAGGTACGGCAATAGCTGAATTTCTTAACTCTCTGTAGCTGTTTTCATTTATACTTTGTACAGCTGTAACACCTATGTTATGACCATTACCCACTGTGAAATTGTAGGATAAAATATTTTCAAGTAACCATTCGGTATTATCACGGAAGTAGATAAATCCACCACCACCACCATTGGTTCTTCCCGCCAAAGATGCAGCAGTGCTATAATTTGTGGTTTTACTATTCCAAGCTCTTCTACTTGCGTTAATTCGGTACTTGAAACCTTTGAAAGGTGTTACATCCACAAAAATATTCATAATGTCATTTCTATCTTCTATTAGGTTAGATACTTCTTCAAGGTCTAAGAGCGGATTAAAACTTTCCTGTACCCCAGTCGGATTGATTCTTAAGCTACCATCCTCATTATAAATTTGTCCTAAGGGAGAAGTGGTTATAGTTCTCTGCAGCGTTCCTCCTGTACCAGGGTTATTCTTTTGCGAGATTTGCCAGGAGGTATTTAGACCCAATGCTAACCAATCGTTTACTTTCTGATTCGCATTTAGTCGAACTGTTCCTCTTAGGTAGTCTGTTCCAGGTACTACACCTCTTTGATCCATCAAGTTGATACTCGTATAAATCTGAGAGTTTTCTGTGCCTGAGGAAATACTTAGATTATGGTTTTGTGTTGATGCTAATTCTAATAACTGCTCCTCCCAATCAATAAATTCACCGCTTTCCAAAACTTCTAGCTCAGTGGGAGTAAAAATTAAAGCATCGTTGATTTCATCTAAACCTATACCCGGATTATCTGCCCTGAAAGCTTCTCTTTTAAGAGCGGCAAATTCTGGCCCATTGTATACGTCAAAATTTCTCTGTACCGTTTGCACGCCATAAAATCCATTATAGTTTACTGTAGTTTCACCTGATTTACCTCTTTTTGTAGTGATTAATATTACACCGTTGGACGCTCTTGCACCATAGATGGCCTGAGCAGCAGCATCTTTAAGAATTTCTAAGGAGGCAATATCGTTGGCATTAATATCATTGATGCTTCCAATAATCACACCATCTGCTATTACAAGCGGCCCTCCATTGGCTGCCAATGATCTTCTACCTCTCAATTGAAAGTTTGAGCTACTACCAGGTTCTGCACTACCTACGGAAATTTGCAAGCCAGGCACTTTACCTCTCAGCATCTCACCTATGTCTGTAGAAGGCACCTTTAACATTTCCTTTGGCTCTACAGAAGAGACTGAACTTATCAAGTCACTCTTTTTGGTGGTACCATAGCCTACCACTACAACTTCAGAGAGTGTTTCCAAATCAGGAGCTAAGGTGATGTTTAGTTGTGTTTCTAAACCTACAGTATACGTTTGCTTAACAAATCCTATAAAGGAAAAAATGAGCTTTTGTCCTCTTTCGGCTTCCAACACAAAATCTCCGTCCATATCTGTAACCGTTCCTTTGCTTGTGCCATCAACCAAAATACTTACGCCCGGCAAAGCATCACCGGTTTCTCCATCTACTACCGTTCCTTTGATAGTTAATTGCTGTGCCTGCACCTCTGCTAGAAAGCCGATGATGCAGCACATAATGAGTAGTAATTTCTTTTTCATAGTTTTCAATTTTGAATCATTAATAATTGTTAGTTTTTAGTTTCATCTTCATTACTGAGTGAATGAAGAATGAGTGATTTTTGATTTAGTAGTTAGTAGTATTTCCATATGCTTTGAGTTTAGTTTTTTTTACCATGGCATCTCTTGCCTTACAAACATGAGGCATTACAAACGTTTGCATGACAATGTTAAGGGAGTTCTGAAATAGTTACATTTACCATTGTTCAAAAAACATGTACTATTGTCTTTTGATAAAAAAAGAGCCTTAAATCCGTTTAAACAGACATTAATTTCAACCAGAGAAGAGAATATTTTAAGAATTAAAATAAATCAGTTATTAATCTTAAATTTTTGAATGATTGTTACAATTGAAAATAAGGTATAAGCTTACCTAAATTGACGCTATTTAAGAAAATGTAAAAAGTAGAATTAAAAGATAAGTAGGGCCTGCTTAAAAAGTCTCAGGCGCCTCAAATACGACCGGGCAAAGTGAAGATGTATGCTTATACTTCGAACTGAAGACTGGGAAGTAGTTGAGGTGCCTGAGGCTTGCGCACTAAAAAATCAATATTTGATTTTTTAGTGCAAGGAATATGAAGTATTACACTGAAAAAGCTTGCACATGCTGAAAAACTATTTCAGAATAATCATTAATTAAATAAGTATAAAGCAGATTTTATAAAATTTTGCTGTTTTTAAGCGAGCCCTAAGTAAATCCTGGAAGCTCTTTTGAACGGACGAAAGAACTGTGCACAAGGAAGTGTGTAACATTGGCTCACATTATGCTGGTTGAGTTTGCCCTTTTATTAATTGAAGGAGATATTAAAAGTTAATAGGAGTATAGCATTTGAGTGAAGAAATTTTTCAAAAACAAACCGATCTAGTTGACTGAAAGTATAAGTTGTATTTAGGACTCATGTCTATTCTTAAATTCCTTGGGAGAAACCTCATACTGCTGGATAAAGCTCTTGGTAAAATAGGATTGACTACTGAAGCCAACCAAAAAAGCAATCTCAGTAATATTATGTGCATTCTTTTTTAATAATTGGGAAGCCTTTTTAAGCCTGATATTTCTCACAAATTCATTCACAGATTGACCTGTTAAAGCTGACACTTTTAGATAGACTAATGATCTGCTCATGTTTATACGCTCAGCTATAAAGTCGGCATTAATGCGCTCTTCTGAAATATTGTCTAATACGATATCAATAATTCTTTGGATTAAGCTGGCATCTTGATTTTCTATGCCTTCATCCTCAAAAACCAGTTCTGTTCCACTTTTGAAACGGTTGATTAATCTATTTCTGATATGGAGCAGGTTATTAAGTTTGGAATGTAAAACCTTAATATCAAAAGGCTTCATAATGTAATCATCCGCACCGGCTTCTAAACCCTCTAATTGTTTTTCCTGAGAATGGCGAGCAGTTAGTAGAATGAGGGGGATATGACTGGTTTCTTCATTGGTTTTTATATGCCTACAGAACTCAAATCCATCCATTTTAGGCATTGTTACATCACTTAATATAATGTTGGGAGCATCCTTGCGTGCCTTATTAAGTCCTTCTTTACCATCTTTGGCAGTTACTACTTCAAAATCTTCAGCGAATTCTTTTTCCAGAAACAAGCGCAGATCGCTATCATCCTCCACAATTAATAGTTTTTGTTTTATCTGATCTGCTTTACCAAAAATCTTATTTTCAAGCTCTTTAATTACGTTTTCGTGCGTTATAACTTCTTGATGAGGCTCTTCATCCAATATGTCAATATTACGGTTAAATGGTAGCTGTAAAGTAAATGTAGAGCCAATCCCTTTTTTAGATTTCACTGATATATGCCCATGGTGCAACTCTGCTAGCTCTTTTGATAAGGTTAATCCTATTCCTGTTCCTTTTACCTCTTCGTTTCCAGGATTTTTAGGCTGACTATAAAAACGTTGAAAAACTCGTTTCAAATCTTTGCTTGCTATTCCTACACCATCATCTTTCACGGAAATTAGTACTGTCCCCGCTTCTTTTGAATTCTCCTCATAAGCTAGAGCTATGTCTAATGAAATATGCCCGCCTTCATCTGTATTTTTAAATGCATTGGAAAGTAGATTACTAATAATTTTATCCAACTTATCAGCATCAAAAAGCATAATATGCCTTTCAATAGCTGGATTGAACTCATAAGTAATGCTATTTTTAACTGCCAAGCCATTAAAAATAAACCAAACTTTCTGACAAAAACTAACTATATCACCCAATGACGGTTCCAAAACCAAACTTCCTGCCTCTAGTTTTCTGTAGTCCATTAGTTGATTCACTAAAGTGAGTAACTTATTACTATTTGCTTCTATTAATTTATATTGATAAAGCTGTTCCTTAGAATCCATACCAGTATTTTGGCTCAAGAGTTTATCAAGAGGTGCCTTAATGAGCGTTAAAGGCGTTCTGAATTCATGAGAGACATTTGTGAAAAATCGTAATTTCATTAAATTGGACTCCATTACGTTTTTGGTTTCAATTTTCTCCAGCTTTAACTCACTGCGTAGCTTTTCACGTGTAAGAATAGTTTTTCTGTACCAGTAGAAAATTATTAAAATGAGCACAAAGTAGCCAGCATACGCCCACCAGGTACGCCAAAGTGGGGGTGCAATTATTACATCGAGCGCCACCCCCGATTGTAATAAACTGTCGTACTCACTTAATTTTACTTTAAAAGTATAGTTACCCGCAGGTAAATTAGTATAAGTTGCAAATCGCTTTTTACCAACATAATACCAATCTTCATCAAAGCCCTCCATTTTATAGGCATATTCAAGCGGTTTGTAAGGATTGTAACTAAGGCCAGCAAACTGAAAAGTTAAAACAGATTGATTATGCTTTAATTTAATAGTTTCAGTTTCCAAAATTGATTTTGTAAGAGGAGAATCCTCCGCTCCTGCAATTTGCAGTTTATTAAATATTTGAAATTCAGTGATATAAACAGGTATTTCGTTATCCTGCTCTAAAAGGCTGTCTGGATGAAAATGCACAAACCCCTGAATACCACCAAAAAATATTTCTCCTGATTTGGCTTTTAATTTTGACCGCTCAAAAAAACTTTGGTCCGGCATTTCATTTCTTATAGTATACTGTTTTATTTTCCCAGTCTCAGGATTAAACTTAGTAATTTCCTGGTTGGAACTCATCCAAATGTTTCCATGATCATCTTCCAGCAAGCTTTGTATGTTATTGGGCAGTTTATAAATAGAATTCATTCGCTGCACTAAGAAATAACCCTCCTTTTCAACGATTTTATCTAATCCTTGGGCACTTGCTAACCAAAAATCCCCATTCCTACCCTCAATAAGATCAAAAGCATAACTACTGCTCACGGTACTGGAATCACCGGGAATATGCTTAAAAGCATAAATAAGTGTGTCATACATATAAACCCCTGCGTACGATATAATCCATAATCTCTTTTTGCTGTCTTCCATCATTGAAACGGCATACTCCGTGGCCATTAAAACCGAATCATAAGTGCCAGGATTAGTAGAATTATAAAGTTTTTTATTTTTAGTGTTGTACACATGAATTCCCTGCTTTTCATGCGAGGCTAGCCACAAGTTACCTTTGTGATCTAGGCCTAAACCTTTCATATTCACAGGCAAATTTCTTCCGGTTTTTTCCAGATTTTTAAGCAGATTCAATGATTTTCCTGTTTTAGTATTGAATGAAAAAAGGCCCATTTCCCATCCTGTCACAAACAGTTCCTTTTCATTTTTTTGTGCTATCCCTAGTATGCTGGGACCCACATAATCAGTTTGAACAGTATACTTTTCAAAGCATTTCTTTTGAACCTTGTACTTATTCATTACGCCATCCTTCGTACCAATCCAAATATCGCCTGCCTTATCCTGATGAATAGCCCCCACTTTACTATTGCTGATGCTGTTGGAGTCCAGCCGATTATGTAAAAAATATTCAAACTGCTTGAATCCTGAGTTAAAATAGTTAATTCCACCTTCTTGCGTACAAAACCAGATATTGGAATTACTATCCTCGTAAATATTGGTTATAATATTATTGCTTAATCCATTCTGCCGACTTAGTTCTTCTTTGATGATAGAAAAATCGTCAGTTGCACTTCTGTATAAATTTACTCCTTTATTACTAGTGCCTATCCAAATATTTTGATTTCTATCTTCATAAATGTCAGAAAAAGTGGTGCTATTAATACCGTTTCTACTATTGTTATTCCGGTACGTCTTCAGCGTTCCCGATTTTAGATTGTATTTCAGTAGCTTCTCTGGAGCGCCTATCCAAAGGTTATCTTTACTATCCAGACAAATCGGTTCATTACGGGTAAAGAGAGCTTCATCATCTTTTTGGAAATCATATCGATGCTTCTCCATAATGTTGGTGGAGGTATTTAAGGAAAAAAGACCTAATGATCCCTGTACCAAAAGCTCCCCCTTTTCCACTTCTATGATTCTCCTTACATCTACAACACTTTCAAAGCCTGATCCTTTAGGAAAAGACAGCCTTTTAAAATTATCGTTCTCAGCATTATAACGGGCTACTCCATAACTCGTACCAATCCAAACATGGCCATCTGTATCAGTAGTTATACATCTTATGATGTTACCAGGCAGCGAAGATTCATCTGCTGCTTCAGTCTGATACCTGTAGAATCGTTGTTCACTGATATTATAGCGAGCAAGTCCATCATTATTGGTGCCAATCCAAATATTACCTTTTCCATCTTCTGCAAGTGCAAGGATAAAATTACCGGGAAGAGAATTAATATTGTCTTTTTGATTTTTAAAAACCTCAAATTCATAACCGTTCCATCTATTTAATCCATCATAAGTGCCTACCCAAATAAATCCTTTGTCATCTTCTAGTACAGAGGTTACATAATTATTGGAGAGTCCATCGGTGGTAGTTAAGCTATGAATGTTGTAGTTGGGAATTTGTGCTAAAGTAGCAAGAGCAGAAATAATGAAAAACAAGAAAAAGCAGATAGAAACCCCTCTTTTTGGATTTTTTGAATTCTTTTTGATATAAGAGGATTTTTTTTCCATATCTAATTCATTCCCGAAATCCAAACTGGACTTTAAGCATCTCCTATAAAAAGGGAATGTTAACAGTTTGAATAATTTGTTAAAGTTGCAAAATGTGCTGAAAGAAAACAAGATAGTTTCATTTAATAAAAATCCAGAGGCACTGGTTCTGTTCACCTGCTTACCTGGGAAAGTGCTATATCCCAGCAGCCACCTGCATCAACAAACCGCAAATATAAGCCGCATAAGTACCCAAAGCATAGCCTAAAACCGCTAAAAGCACACCTACCGGAGCTAAGCTGGGATGAAAAGCACCCGCAACAATAGGGGCTGAGGCTGCACCACCCACATTGGCCTGACTTCCCACTGCTACAAAGAAATAAGGGGCTTTAATGATTTTAGCGACCAAAAGTAGCACCGTTACATGAATAGCCATCCAAATTAAACCTACCATAAAAAAGCCGGGGTTGTCAAAAATAGCGGTCACATCCATCATCATACCAATGGAGGCTACCAGCACATAAATCATTACACTACCTAATCGAGAAGCCCCTACCCCTTCCAACTTTTTGGCTCTTGTAAAAGATAAAGCCAAACCAATGGTGGTAGCAATTACTACCAACCAAAAGAAATCGGAAGTCAAACTGAATTTTTCAAGTTGAGGAGCTACTTTCATAATCCAGGGAGCTATTAAATCTGCACCGAAATGTGATAAGCCTGTTGCTCCGAAGCCTACTGCTAAAACAGTCATCACTTCAGGTAAAGTAGGAATTTTCATGATGGAAAGTTGATATTTCTCTATGCTGTTTTTTACTTCTTCTATGGAAGAAGCATCTGCTTTCAACCTTTTATCTAGTTTATCGGAAATGCCGACACCATACAGTAGAAAAGCCATCCAAATATTGGCTACTATTACATCTACAGTAACCATGGTAGCAAATAAATCCTGGCTAGCTCCGAAGGTTTCAAACATGGCCGCTTGGTTAGCTCCTCCACCAATCCAGCTGCCGGCAATGGTAGCCATCCCTCTCCAAACTGCTTCAGGCCCTACCCCACCAACCACATCAGGTGCAAAAGAGGATACTATTAAAATGGCAAGCGGACCACCTATTACAATACCTACTGTACCGGCAAAAAACATGACAATCGCCTTGGTTCCTAAACGAGCAATTCCTTTTAAATCGATACTAATGGTGAGTAAAACCAAGGCACTGGGCAATAAATAGCGAGAAGAAATAAAATACAAATTAGATTCTTCGCCTGAAATAATGCCAAAGGTGTTGAGCAAGGAAGGAAGAAAATAACAAAGCAAAACGGATGGCACAAAACGGTAAAACTTCTTCCAACCCGGTTTTGCACTAGAGGAGGTAATAAAAATAGCTGCTAAAATAATCATGAGCAGGCCTAAAACAACAGCATCATTAGTGATAAATGGCTTTTCCATCAATAGTTTTCCTTTAAAATTTGAGCAAATTCGCTTAAAATCATGGCTGTGGCTCCCCATACTATTTTGTCATCAATGTCAAAATAAGGTGCCTCTAATCTTACCTGCGGACCTACAGATAATTCTGTGGTTTTAAGTGTTTCTGATTTCAGTAAATGTTCGATATCAGTGGTAAAAATATGATCTACTTCGTAAGGATCGCGAACAAAAACAGGTTTTTCTTCTACAAAACTAATGATGGGCTTAACGATGAAATTACTGGCGGTAATATTTAAATCAGATAAAGCTCCCAGCACTTGACTGTCTTTAATTAATACTCCAATTTCTTCATGCGTTTCACGAATAGCCGTTTCGATGAGAGAATTATCCTGTTCTTCTTTCTTACCACCCGGTAAACTCACCTGCCCACCATGTACTCCTCTGTAATTGGGTCTTTGAGTGAGAGGGAAATAGATTTTGCCTTCCCAAAAATATAAAGCTATCATTACAGCCCCATTTCTAGGTGCCGATTGTGCCGGCATTCTAAATTGCGGACCTAATTGCTTGGCCATCATCAATTGATGTGCTTTATCACCCGGAAGCTCTTTTTTTAGTCTTTCTTTTAGAAAATCTACAATTTGATGCATTCAATTATTTAACTCAAAGCT
>JBBSPJ010000006.1:0-30121 GCA_038258905.1 Cytophagales bacterium | reverse complement strand
TCAGCCTTGTTGACAATAATTATTAGCTTCCGTGTTATTAGGCTTTAAACCTAACAACTCACTTCATATCGTCAGCTAATCTACTTATTTAGAGGCTAGTTTTAGAGCTTGAAACGCCAATGATCTATAAACATTATCCGGTTGATTACGTTCTGGCCATTATAGGAATAGTTTAAGTTGTTGCTATTTCATCAATTTTTATTCACGCACAAACTATCACTTATACGCCTATGAAAATTTTTACACTTCTGTTTTCCATTTTATTAATTCATACAAGCAGTCTACTTTATTCCCAAAACCAGACTGTAGTATTGGACTATGAAAAAGCACAGTTTAATGACGGGCGGCCATTGCCCGCTGAAGAAAATTTTAATCTTATTGGTAGCATTCAACAGGAAGTAACATTGGTTAAAGCCAGCATATATGATGAGTATGGTAGTTCAAAAGACCGTGAACCTTTATATGTAAATCGATGGAAAAGAACTTTTAACAGTGAATTGGAGCAGTTTCTCATTCCTATGAATTATAAACTTCGCGGTGGAGAAGAATACGACCTACATATAAATTATTATAGAAAAGTGAGTTCAAAAGAACTGACAAATTTCAGAAATGAGCTATTTAGTTCATTGAACGCGTATATTGATCAGAATACGACCTTTAATAAAAAGAGTATTGAATTATTTAAAAGTGGTAGGGGAATGGTAGAAGACATGAATTCCATTGTTGCAAGTGCTTTCACCTATTATGAAAATCCTGCAGGCATGGAATTCCAGGGTTTTTCAGATCTAGTGCTCGATAAAATAAATTTGATTTCGAAAAGTAATCAGAAAAGGTTTTTGGGTAGAAAATCTACCCAGGAGCAAAATCTGGAGCTGAAAAAAAAGGAGCTCAATGAGCTTAAAATAAGAGTGCACAGCGAGGTGGTTGGCCTTTTTAATGAAAATTTAGCAATTATTGCCAATACTAAAATTATAGATAATTATCCAGTAGAAAAAACGAGAAATCCTTTAGTAATCCATGGTGGTTATGGAGCTGTTTTTTTAGATAATGAAGTGACAAATGAGAACGTTACAGGAGCGCCCATGGTCGGACTAACAATTCCACTTGGAAACAAAGCCTTTAGTTCAAAATTTTGGAGCAATTCGGCGATACTGGCAGGTGTTTATTTTACTAATTTTGATGGTAAAAGCGGCATTGAGATAACAGGGCCCGTTATCAAAAGACCTTTTTATCTCGGGTATGGTTATAAAGTGTACAGATTCATTCGCCTGTCGGCCGGTGTAACAGTGCTGGAAAACAGCACAGCTAACAGCACTCTAAATGATATTTCGGAAAATATCTATTTCAGGCCATTTATTGGTATTTCAGCAGACTTAAACCTGCTTATTGAATTAGCTAAGTAAACACTCTCTGAAAACGCTGTAAGATGAAACTATTATTTACATCAATACTATTCTTATTTTTGGTAACAGGAGTGCAAAACTCCATTTTTGCTCAGCAGAACAGGCATCAATGGCGTGCTGGAGTAGGCGTTGGCAATCAGTTTGTCAACGGAGAAATATCGGGCAGGTCTGGTGCTCAAAAGGATGGGCTGGCATCATTTGACAGTGATTTTCTTTTGTATGCAGCCTCTTTTGAGTATCTTCCTTCACTTGCATGGGGAATTAAATTACAAGGCGTTTCTTCGCCTTCATTGGAGAGGTTTGGCAACGCTGATTTGCTTTTTACTTATTACTCTGACAATAGGAATTTGTTTGATAGGGAGAGCTTTATTGCACCTTATATTGGTTTTGGCTTAGGGAATGATTTTTTGGAGCAGGAGTTGTACTTACCGGTAGGTTTAGGTTTAAAATTTAGGTTAGGAGATAGAATAAATCTAAATCTTGAGTATTTCACCCGAACAAAACTTGAGCAAATTAGTAATGAGTTTAGTTTTAGTGAAGACGTTTCTGGATTTTCTCAATTATCTTTGAATATCAATTTTGGAAGAAGAGCCAAGAGTTTTGAGGGACCTGTTATTTATACCTCAGATGCATATAATTATGTAGAAGATGTGTTGATGCCGTTATCCTCTGATTCTTTGTCCAATCCTTTAGGGATAACTTATCCTTCAGAGAAAAACCAAGAGCAAACAGAAGTTAATTTAGCAGTAATTCCCTTAAAAAAAACGGAAAAGAAAGAAGCTAAAGAAAGCGATAAGACCAAGCCATATACTTTTACCATTATTAATAACAATGTTCTCACTGTTATGCAAAGCCCGGAAGGCTATCAGGTAATCTCTGATTCAAGTAGATTAAAAGTGGACAGTTCAAAAAGTACGAGCTATATAAAAAGTGATACCCTTGTAATCAGCTCGGAGGGTTTTGTCCTGAAGGAAGGTTCAGCAACTGACTCTGAAGACTCAGTGGGAGTAGTAAAAGATGATAGCATAAAAAGTGTTAACGATTCAGTATTGCAAACCAATATTGTAAAAACTACAACAGACTCCGTGCAGGCTCAAAATCAGCCGCTGGCCCCCGTTTTAACAGGTAGGGATAAAAATAGCAAGTTGGATTCAGTGAATGGTACGCAGCAACAGAAAGGCTTTTCCCTCTACAGCCAACCGAAAAGTGATTCGTTAGATGCCGATTCTCTGGAGAATCCCCTGTTAGGTAAAAAAATTCCAAGAGATAGCAGTACTAATGACATTAAAACAAATAAAGCAGATACTACTGGTATCAAGCCTGCTTCCTCCAATATTAAAAATCAGAGTGGTGAAACTTCCGGAGATAGTCTGATAATGAATAAGGAAGGAAAGGCAAGGATAAATGGTGAAGATTCAGCAAAAGTGAGCGGCCAGAAGGCAGTAGATAATGATAGCACTGCAAGGAAATCTTCAAATGGTCAAGTCCTTCTGGGCACATCGGCAACTTCCAGCTTTGAAAGTGATGAGAATAGAAAGAAAGTATCTGAAAATGAGCAGATAGAGGAATTGAAGAAGGAGATTGAGTTGCTTAAAGCGCAACAGTTGGCCATTGAAGAGAATCAAAAGACGGGTTCCACCACTAAAAAGGTGAAAATGCGCGAAAAAAATATTTCTGAATATTATTATGCCAGTGACGCATCTGATACTAATGAGGAAAAAAAATCAGCAGAAGAGAAGACAAGCAAGGAAGAGAAAGTAGAACTTTCTACGCCACCTCCTTCTCAGAAACTGGTTCTGGCAACAGGTAATCAGTCGCAAAAAGATAGTATCAGTATGGAGAACGATTCCGTTCTGACAGACGATGTTATTGCAATGCAAAAGCAAATTGACTCGCTCACAGTAGCGCTTCAAAAGGATTCTGCTTCCGCTAAATTAGCAGAGATTGACTCCATAAAAAATCGGCTGGAAATAGATGCGCTTAAGAGAAAGTTAAGCGAAATGGAGAGAGAGCGGAAACTTGAAAACCAGCGTGAAGACAGCTTGAAGTCAGCAGAAACGAACTATAATGAAGCCTTAAAAGAAGTGCAGAACACAAACGTTTTTTTTAAAATTAGTGATTCAGGCCTGACAGAAGAAGCATTGAATAAACTTTCAAAAATAGTGAGCTTTATGAATAATTACCCTCGTGCAGTCGCTTCTTTGAAAGGATATACAGATCCTACGGGTAATGCTGTTAGCAATATGACCCTGTCAAGGAAAAGAGCACAAGCTGTGCTAGATTACCTACAAGGAAATGGAATTTCTTCCTCCAGGGCTAATATTACATATATTGGAATTGATAATACTGCTGATAAAGACAGTAGAGATTACAGCTATAATCGAAGAGTAAATATTTTCTTTTGATAATTATGTGTGATGTAGTCAATATAAAATATGGGTTTCTATCATTTCTGTTGATGATAAAGTCTTTAGGCTGATTGGCCTTTATGTCTGATCTTATACTTAATTTTAAGAGATGTTAAAAGAGGCCTTCATTACCATTAGAAAATTCATAAGCAGTCCTGATTTCCTCAAGGCTTTGCTGGTAACATTTGGTATTGTGACTCCCATCCTATTAGGAATTCAGATAGATTATCTCAAATATGGAATTAGTGTTGCCATAGGCGTATTTTTAACTTTTAGTAGTGATGTGCCCGGCAGTAAAAGGCATAAAACAGTGGGTATTTTAACTGCAACGGCCATAGCCATGATTGCATCTATTTTTACTCGTTTGGCTGCTGACCATTATTATGTGCTTTTTCCGGTTTTAGCTATCCTTATTTTTTCAATATCTTATATTTCCATTTATGGTTTTAGAGCCTCGTTAATCTCCTTTTCCGGATTGCTGGCCATCGTTTTAAGCTTTGCTAATAAGCAGGAAGGCATAGAAATATTACTACATGCTACTATGATTGGTATAGGTGGATTATGGGCGCTTTTATTATCATTTACTTTCCATTCTGCATTGCAAAAGAAACAAATTGAAAAAGGGTTGGCAGAATGTTTACAACTTACTGCCCAATATATGCAGGTGAGGGGTCGCTTAGCTGTCGAGTCCTTACATGCTTCAGAATTGAAATCTGAACTGTATGATTTACAAATAAAACTGAATGCGCTACATGAAACATTAAGAGAGCTTTTGCTAAATGAGCGTCAAAACTCTGGTTTGTCCAACTTTAAGCGGAAGCAATTGCTTATGTTTATTGAATTGATAGATATTTTAGAACTCGCATTAGCTAATCCCGCCAATTACGAACAGATTAATCAGCTCTTTGCTAAACAAAAAGGGCTTCTAAAGCCATTTATTGATTTGGTGTTTGAGTTGTCGGATAGATTGAAAGTAATGTCATCTCAGATGCAAAATGATTCCAAAATTACCAGGTCAGGTGAGGTGGCTCCTCTAATTGAGCAGTGCAGAATAAATATCCAAAAATATGTAAATGAAGTGAAGCTACCAAAAGCAAGAGATGGCGCATTACTTTTGCACAACCTCTTGGATTATGAAGAAAAGCAATTACAGAAAATTGAGTCGATTGAAATAATTTTTAAGGATTTAGAAGGTCAACCATCCAGTGAATTACAAGGAAAAGCAGGTAAGAAATTTATTACACAACAGGATTATGACTTTTCCATTCTGAAAGAAAACTTCACTTTTAAATCACCTATTTTTAAGCACTCCATGAGGCTTACCATGGCCATGTTGGTAGGATATGGTGCAGGCGTTATTTTCTCCATTCAAAACCCTTATTGGATCTTGCTCACCATAGTAGTAATCATGCGCCCCGGTTACACATTAACCAAGGAAAGATCAAAGCAAAGATTATACGGCACACTCATTGGCGCAGCTATAGCTGCCTTAATAGTGCTATTCACGCAAAACAGCTATGTGTATGCTGTTTTATCTATTACTTCGTTAATGTTCGCCTTTAGTTTCATTCAAAAGAATTACCGTACCTCTTCTATTTTTGTAACAACTGCGGTAGTTTTTATTTATGCTCTAATTAACCCAGATGCCTTCGAGGTGATTCAATATAGAATAATTGATACGCTTACAGGAGCAGGCATATCCATGTTAGCCATTTCATTTTTATGGCCTGCATGGGAGGTGCAAAATATTAATACGGTAATTATAAAAGCGATATCCGCCAGCCGTAATTACTTAAATACCATTAATGAATATTACCATAATGCCACTGGAGATACCACGGAATATAAGCTAGCTAGAAAAGAGGCATTTCTTGAAATGGGGAGCCTTAATGGTGCTTTTCAAAGAATGAGTCAGGAGCCAGAGTCCAAGCAGCAGAATTTGGGAAAACTCTATGAAATAGTTGGCTTAAATCACACATTTGTAGCAGCAGTAGCCGCTTTGGGAACTTATATACTGAGTAAGAAAAATGAGGAGGTTTCAAATTCTTTTGAAGTGATTATGCAATCAATAGAAACTAATTTAAATCAGGCTCTGCAGACACTCGATAAAAAGGAGGAGACAGAAGGAGTGTCTTCAGACAAGCTGGAGGCAGCTTACGGGGATTTAGATCAGCAATTTAATGATTTAGTGGCTATTCGAACCCAGCAGTTAGAGCAAGAGAACCCTCAACCTATTGACCCTGACTTTAGAAAAAACATGCAAAAAACAAGACTCGTCACAGATCAATTGAAATGGCTGGTAACTATTTCTGGAAATTTAAAGAAAATTGTGAAGGAGTTGGGGTAGAGGAGCAATTTAAATTTTCAATGCTTGATCATAATCCTCTTTTAGTACAGCTTTTCGAAATTGGAAGAGATTTGTTAATATAGCCCTAATTTTAACTTATTACTTACTCTTTGAGCATTCTTCACCTTTAAAGAATCCTGGAAAACTGGTGATGAAGGCGATGTAGGTGCTTCTTGGGGCTTATGGGATAAAGAGGAGGTGATGAAGTTTAAGGAGAAGTTGGTGCATTAGGGGATTTATATATTAGGTCACTTTTCTTTCAAAACTTCTTTCCATTGATCTGATTCTGCATATTGTTTAATGGTATTATTACGCTTTGTCAGTAGTTTTTTCATATAATTTTCAAGAAATAAGAAGTCAGCCATCATGCCCAATACACCAAAAGGCGATGTATAATCAAAATGGTCGGTCATGAGAGTATGGCTCTGGCTCCTTTCGAAAAAGTGTTCATGGCGAAAGCTTTTGAATGCTCCTTTTGTCATTTCGTCCACAAAAAAGAAGGGGGCATTGCATTCTGTAATTTGGGTGGTGAGTTGCTGAGTAACCCCGAAATGCCGGGCTCTCCAGGTGACAGATTCTCCCAAACCGATTAGCCCGGAAGTGGTACCTGCTATGGCCTCTTCGTTCGTGTGCTCAGTAGATATTTTATGCAAATCAATACTTCTCGAAAGGTCAAAACAACGTTCAATGGGTGCTTTTATGAAGGTTTTAATTTTGATAAGGGGCATAGGGGATTTTAAGTGTATAAGGGGGCTTTCTAGGCAATAATTTTTTTAATTCTAGTTCTTCTTTCCGCATTCAGGGCAATCAAATGAACCACTGATTGTGTCTTGAGGTGTTAAAGTAAGTTTAGCAAAGCAGTATTTGCAGGTAACTGACTCACCACCTACCACGATGGTTTTAGCCCATAAGTCTCCAACTCTCTGATGTCTTTCAGAATTTTTTATCGTTATTAATGCTATAAGACCAAAAGTGGCAAAAAGCTCTACTCCATCTAAAATTCTCCGCTTCAGTGCTTGACCAAAAGATATTAAAGAACCATTCAAAGATACTACTTGCAATTGCATAATCATATGCCCTATTGTCTGCCCTTTAATCGATTCTACAAGAGGAAAATAGAGGAACCATGTAATAAAAAGAAAGAATGCTGGCCAACCTGTTACGGAGTATCCACCTGTTTCGTTAGGTGCTCCTAATTGGTAGACATAAAAAGACCAAAAAGTTAAATAAATAGTATAGTCTATTATTGTAGCAAATGCTCTTTTGCCAATATTGGCTTGCGTTTGAATAGTCTTCATTTAGCTGAGTAAGAATTAAAACCTGCCTAAAATGCTTTTGATTCATTAAGCTGGCTGAGGACTAAAGTAGTATAGACAAACCATTACTACAATAGTTATATGAAATAATAACGAGGTAAAGATAAAGCACTTTAATTTGAAGTTAATTCAATATAACTCTTCGAATTGAAAAAGTTTAGTCATATATAGTCCTATGTTATAGACAGAGGAGCCTTTTTTAGGACTTTGAATTACAATGGTGTTTCTTTGGTTTGGATTTACTGCTTCAATTATCCATCCAGCCCCATCTGATTGCGGATTAATACAGTTCTCCGGTAAGAACCAGAATAACGCCTCATCAAGTATAGTTTTAGTAAAATCAATCCATTGCTCCCTTTGAAGTTCAACTGTATCGACTCTCACATTTACAGGGTTCAAATAGTCTTCAGGACTTTGCAGTTCTATAAATTTGGCAATTGCAATTGTCACACCCCCTTCTTTTTTTAATGTAATTATTATTGGATTATCAAATGAGGGAAGCCATGTAAATCTATAAACTCCGTTCCAAGAACTTGAAGTGTCACAACTTATCGCAATAAGGTCATTAGTTACGCTAAAAAGTTTAACTTGATCTTCCTTATATCCTTTTAAATATATAGATTCTAAAGATTGCCCCAAGCTTTTCAATGAGATTAATAACAATAAAAGCAGTGTTACTTTTTTCATGTTCCGATTAATTGTACTCCTCCTAGTTTTTTCACAAATTGTAAGCTTTTAAGGCGCTTTTTCTCATTACCTCAACTCTATATGACTAAGATTTCACTGCTTTTCTCTTTTAAAAACAACCAAAAACTTGCTAGTCCTTGCCCAATGAATCCAGGTTCCCCCATTTACAGGTTCCATCTTCACTAGTTCCCATCCTTCCTCACCCCAACGTTGAAATTTTTCTTCTAATTCAGCTTGAAATGTGTTTTTTCTTAAATGGAACGCACTTATTGTAAGTAACTTGTATTCGTATTTTTTCATCTTCTATTTCATTTTAGTTGTCAATGCTCTATTAAATAAGTAAAATCAATATGTTGATCCAATCACCTTGAAGCTTTTTTGTTAATATTCGTAATAAAATCCATTCTGAGCAGCTTTTATAATCATTTTTAAAATTAAAAAAATGCAGGTGGTAAGGAATAGGCCAATAAGGAATTGAAGGGTTAAGAACGATCTGTTTTTTATTGTATGTTCACTTACCAATGCTCCATTAGAACTTATTTGGAATGTAGGGCTTCCAGTTAACTTTTTTAAAGCGTCCTTCACTACATACTTCAGCTCATAATTTTGTCCCTCTATCTCTATATTGTGATTTGTCCCACTTATAGTTCGTTTACAACTTACTTTTTCATTATCTACAAGTACTGTTTCCTTTCCAAATAGGTTTCTGTTGATTTCCAATTTTTTCCCTTCAATAATTAATTTAAGTAGTCTCATCTTATTTTTTTGTTGATTATTTCTCATTGGTAGCTGTTGATTAAGCTGTTGCTATACCTCAAATTCCTGGAGCGTTTCCTCTAGTTTATTGATGTGGATACCATATAAGCCATCAGCCCATTTTACGGTGGTATAATAAATAATGGCTGCCACAATAAGATATATTCCGATGCAAATCAATAGGTACTTAGCGCTCATATCTAATGAGAAGAGTTTGAAGAATAAGTCTTCACCACCTAATTGAATTCTGCCAATACTTATACTCAACTTTCCACTTCCAGAGAATAGAGCAGCCACAGAGAGTGGTAGGATCAAACTACCAGCAATAATTGCTGTTTTGTACACTTCTAGAGTAAGCTTCAAATCATGTATAAAGCCTATCACAGTATCTCTACTGCTACCGCTTATACTACTTGTTTTATTCAGAAACCAAGTCATTTTAGCGATATACAACAAAGTAATTAAGGCGGTGATAAACTGCAGTATAAAGTATAAACCTTTGGCCATCTGATGCATTTCCAGCATTAAAGGTGCTGCAAAGAATAAAACAATTATGACAAGCTGTGTAATGATTTCACTTCTCATACTTTTTCTAACCTTCTGAATGGGTAGCTTACTCTTTTCTAGTTGCTTTATATTAGTAGGTACCGAGAGGTCTTTCATGCCCTCTGCCTCCATTTTCTTTTTAATTTCGTCAAGATTCATATCCTTGTGTTTTTATAATGTTTTGCAATTTTTCTTTCGTTCTTTTAGTCTTCACCCTGATGTTCCCTTCTGACATTCCCAGGTTTTGGGCTATCTCCTTACCGGAGAAGCCTTCAACAAGCTGCAAAATGATTGCTTTTTCAATCTTATTGAGCTTTTTCACCGCCTCATAAAAATGCGCTAATTGCTGGTCCTTATGGTCATCATATGCCTCGTCAGCAAAGCCGTCATTTTCAAAAAGACTTTCCCGCCCAGGTTTTTTCTTTTCCTTTTTAAAGAATACAATAGCTGTATTTAGGGCTACTCTATACATCCAGGAAGATAATTCGCTAGTTCCTTTGAAGGAGCCAATAGAATTCCAGAGCTGAATAATAATTTCTTGAAACAGGTCCTGCTGATCTTCGAGGGTGTCAAAGTACATCCTCGATACTTTATAGAGGATGCCTTTGTGTTGATTGATAGCTGCTAAGAATGCTTCTTCTGTAATCTGCATTAAGAGCTGTTAGTTTAATATCGGGCTTACTATATATCCTTTTTGTCTCAGTAAATGAATGATTCCATAATCATCTGTCAAATGCGCGGCACCCACAGCAAATAAATTACTTTGTTGCTGCATCATTTCAGGCATTTGCTCCACCCAGTTTTTATTGCGTTTTACCTGCATTAAGATGGTGGCATTTTCATCCATATACTGCGGCTTGGTAAGGTAACCTACAGCTTCTGTGAGTTCTTCTTTATTATATGCTATAATTGCATTATTAAAATCTCTTTTATAGGAATCAAAAAGCATTATTTGTTGGTAAGATGATGCTGTGGGATAGGCCTTCTTCACAATTGAAAGTTGCTCATTGATAGTTTCTAGGCTGTAAATTGGTATTTCTCTATTTTGTGCTATTTGCGTCAATTCGGCTTCGTAAGATTTGATATCCGTACAAGGTAGCATTTTCATCATTAATATGGAGCTGAGCATGGAAAGCCCATAACTGTCAAGATTAGCTAATGGAACTCCTACTACTCGTTGTAGCAAAGTGTCCAGCTGACCAAATTGTGCTGCACTCAATTCCTCGGAAACTTTCTTTTGATTGGTCATAGAGCCTTGCATGGCTTTCATTTCCTCAGGGTCAGACATGTTTATTTCCAGTACCAAAGCATCGACCTCGCCAATGGCTTTTTTTACTTTTTCAGGTATTTTAAAGTCGCTGGCACACATCATGTGTAAAGTCCCCAAGATGTAAGAGGGTTGCTTCAGTTCAGGATGTTCAACCTTCCATAGGGTGGAGTTTTCCAACTCTATCTTTTGCTGTGCATGTGTTACTTGTAGTGTTGCGATAAAAAGTACGAGGGTAAAGATGTTTTTTAAAGTTTTCATTTTCTCTGTTTTTAAGTTTCAGAGAGTAAGTACCCGAAACTTGAAAAATGTTACAGAATTACTGAAAATATTTTAAAACATGCTGTTAAATCCTTTTAAGCTATATTCTGAGCAATTTTAAATAGATTAAAGCGCCTGGAAATTTACGATGTTCAGGCGCTACTTACAAGGAGGTGCGTGACCATTTGATTTTTATTTTACTGATTTGAGTAGTTTCAGATGTTTGTAATTGTTTTTATTTGGCCCAAGGTTCTTTGTAGGCTAGGTCCATGATTGCTTCTCCATCATAAATGCTTATACCTTCCCAGGTACCAAACCAAATCTGACCTTTATTATCTTCAAAAATACTTTGAATGGTATTGGTGGCTAATCCATCTTCTTCAGTGTAATGGGTGAATTTTGTGCCATCATATTGGTATACCCCAAAGTTTTCTGCTGAGAACCAAACATTGCCCTTGTGGTCTTCACAAAAATTGTAGGTTTCAATCCCTTCTATGATGCCCTCTTTAGTGAAATTGTTAAAAGAATTTCCATCGTATTTACTAATACCGCCATAGAAAGTACCAATCCATATATTTCCTTTGCTATCTTCAAAAATATCGGCCACATTATTGTCCGGCAGTCCATTGTCAGTAGTGAAGAATTCAAACGACTCTCCATTATATTTGGTAATTCCGTATCCATCGGTGCTAAACCAAATATCTCCTTTTTTATCAATTAGAATATCTCCGATTCTATCTTCAGATAACATGGGTTTAGGGTTTTTTACTTCTGCTTTTGGAACATCAAAGGTCTCGAATTTTTTGCCATCGAAGATGCTGGCACCGCCTACACTACCTACCCAGATAGTGCCTTTAGAGTCTATTGCTATTGACCAAATTTCTTCATCTACTAACCCTTCATTTTCTGAATAACGCGAGAAGGAGTGGCGGTTGTACTTCACCAGGCCAGAAGAAGTCCCAAACCATATATTCCCATCATTATCTTCACTTATTCCTCTAATTGCTGAACCGATTCCTTCATTTTTAGAAAAATTTGCAAGGGTTTTGCCATCATACAGAATCAAACCATCCCCGTTTGTGCCAAACCATAAGTTCCCTTCGCTGTCCTGATACATTGTACGCACAAACTCACTCACCATTCCATTTAAATTGGAATGTGATTGTGGGAAATAGGTGTTTTTTTTATTGACATAGGAAAGATTACTTTGAGTAGAGTCGTCATTTTTTATTTCGTCAGACAACTCCATCTTTTTTTTTGCTCCAGATTGGCCATTACAAGATACAAAGCTACCTGAAACAAATAATAGTAAAAGTATTTTAGAGAATTGGATTTGCATTGTTTTTGAGGGAAAAGATACAATTTAATTCAATTTATGTTGGCATTTAAGTATTTCCATATTTTTTGAAAAACATTTTTCAAAACTAGGTTTAAGTAATATAAAAGCTGAAAGTTCGTGTCCTAAGAGGCTGCCACAAGGCTGCCAGATGTACATAAGCTATTTAAACCTTTTTTTCATTCTTAAGTAGTTCTCCAATTTTTTTAAATAGATAAGGATAGCTGGAATCGGCTTTTTTACCAAAGCGAACCATAACCAAACCCTGTTCTGGATCTACATAAATATACTGTCCTAAAATGCCAATGGCCATAAATGCGGGGCCGCATTCATTGACATAGTATTGTCCCTCGTTTTTTGCAGAGGCAATTGCTTCTTGATAGCTATTTTCAATCTTACTGACAGCTGCCGCAGAATCAGGAAAGTAAGCAATTTTCCCGTTTTCATCTCTTAAGGAACTTTCTTCACTGTACCATTGATATTGATAGCAACCGTTCTTAAAATTGGGTTTAATTGATAAGTCAATCCATTCTTGACTGATGATTTGATTCCCTTCCCAATTACCGTTTTTTAAGTAAAGCCGTCCTAATTTAGCGAAGTCTCTTGCGCGTGCATTAAGACAGCAAAACCCTTTTGGAATCTGATTCTTTTTGCTATCTACATTCCAGGTGGCATCATACTCCATTCCTAATGGCTGCCATATTTTTTCCTCAAAATAGCTATGTAATTGTCTGCCAGTAGCCCTCTCTAAAACGATAGCTAAAATTTGCGTATTGATGCTTTGGTATTCGTAAGACAAACCAGGAGCCTCTTCAATTTTAGTATCGAGAACCAATTGTAAATGATCCTTTCCGTAATATAACTTGGCCACTTCAGCAAACGGATTAGTATATGTGCTTTCGTCAAATTTCAACCCAGTTCGCATATTAAGAGCATGCCTGATTTTGATGTCTTGATAGCGACTATCGCTCTCTATTAATTCAGGTATATATTTTGTAATTGGCTCTTCCACATTTTGAATGAATCCTTCGTCTACTGCAATACCAATTAGAGCGGAAACATAGGATTTGGCTACAGAGAAAGAAGTCACAATCGATGATTCATCAAAGCCTTCATAATACTCTTCAAATAAGATGCTATCATTTTTTATCACCATAAAAGCGACAGTCTTAGTTTCTTCATTTAAATAGTCGCTAAGTCCTTTGGTTCCGAATTTCTCACCTGTAATTTTCAGTTCACTGATTTTTCTATAGAGAGAATCAGGACCGTTTTCGTATTGGAATGATGGGCCTTTTTTGGTGATTTCTTTCTGTGGGAATTTTTTGTAGTCGTTAATACCAGCAAAATTATAAATTACGAACCTACCAAGGTGGCAGCCATTTAATATTAGAACAATAGCAGCAATAAAAAGAAAAGATTTTTTCATGGAAAAATAATTGATAGTTACCTTTTTATTATGGAGTAATAATATAACTTTTATTTTATATTGCATTAAAATTTAGGCAAACTTTTACTAAAAGTTTATATGTAATTTTGGCTATTCTATTAAACCCATTTTTTATTTTTCCTTACTTTTTCTGAAGCTAGTGAAGTAATAAAGCCTTTTATTCTTATGATTTATTTTGTACCCTTGCTCTAATCAATTGAATTCTCATTCTGTGATGTCTTTGAAGAATAATGGGATACAGATTGCCAATAATATTAATCAACAGCGTGATAAAAGCCAATTTGATTAGTCCTAAGGAAAGGAGGTACACACATAGACCACAAATTATTAATAATGGAAGTAAATGGCCGAATTCAGATTTATTTGATTGTTTAGTCAAGTTCATAATCCCATTCCTTTTGCCGTCAAAGTATTTTGTTCTTTGCTTTTGACTTTTCCAAAGAGTAGCTAACAACATCTTTCTAAACAAATTTACCCCTAGCACTGCATATATCTTCTTCAATCTTTTGGGATGGTATATTTTGTAGTAGGAGGCTGGTAATAGTTTTTGGGTTGGAAAGGCAAAACCGGAAAAGGCAAAAATTCCTGTGATGAAGAGGTTCATCAGCCAGGAAATAAATAGAATGAAGCCCCAGGAATTAATTGCCAGATCAGTAATATTGACCAGAAGCTTATAGGATTGCCAGATTAGGAAGAGACTGGCTAGAGAGAGCAATATTTTCTTTAACATGCTATTAGTTCCTCAAATTTAAGCTTGATTTTGCATGGGTGTACAAATTTCAATAATAAAACCATTTAAATCTCTTAGGTAACCCACCTTTTGGCCCCAGGGTTTTGTTATTGCTTGTTCTAATAGTACAGCTCTGCTTTTAACAGCATTTTCCATTACTTTTTCAACCTCTGAAGTAGTGAAGGCCAATTCAATTCCAAAAGGTTTGTCCTGCAAATCGCTCTGTGAAAAGCCTTTTTTGAAATTTGACTTACCTAGTGCCAGGTTTGCGAAAGCAATGGTAGTAGTTCCCGTTATAATTTCTCCGTAGTCGTTTTCAGGAGTTAAAAATTTTTGCTCAAATGCGAATGCTTCCGTGTAGAATTTCAACGTTGCAGCTACGTCTTGAACGTAGAGGATTGTATAAGCGTATTGAATGTCCATCCGTTTTTAGGTCGTTAAAGTTTAAAAGTAGCATTTTTTTTGCTTTTATTTGAGCCTTCGCTGGAGGAACCCGAAACTACATGTAATAGCTATAAGGTTATCTTCTTTTTATGATTATAAAATTTTAAGATTGAAAATACGGATTAGTATTTTGGGGAAGTGGATAGTGTTGGTACAAAAAAATGGTTTTTTATTTTCAAAAGATAGAGTGTAGGTTTTGAGTTCGCACTAGTAAGTTCGTTAAGTCGGTCTTCCTTTGGCAGAACAGTCCTTCCACAGCTAATATTTAATTTGAGCACGATTTTTTGTACTGCAGGAAAGAAAATGCGATGATTTGTATCCCAGATTATTAGAGAGTTTCTACACCACTAAATCTATTAAAAAACCGATTAAGATTATTGCTAAAGTAAAGGTGAACATTCCGAAAAAATACGCCAATAGAGCTTTCAGGTAGCTCGAAAATTTCTTCTGGTTGAAAAACTGTGCAATGGCCCAGGTAGCGTAAATGACAAATAACATCGCTCCAAATTGCAATACTGCTAATTCGGTAATTCCCTCAATGATGCCAAAGAACGCTAATATTAGCATGCCTATCCCCATTACAAAGCATAATAGAATCAGGATTTCAAAAAAATTATATTTAAATTTTTTAAAGAGCACCTTTGTCCAAAACGCTATAAAGATGCCCATTATTAAATTCCCATATCCATAATTATCGCTGATCCATCCAAATATATACATAGCAGTTGATTTTTCAGAATCATTATAATAGATGTATCCGTCTTCAAACTGTAAAAATTGTCTTAAAATTGAATATATTAAGGAGCATATGATGATAAAAATTACTGGCTTGACAAGTCTGTTTCTATCTTCTTTGATAAAGCTACGGATGGTAGACCCAGGTCGTAGAATCAATTCTCGAATGGTAAACAATATACCTCTATCAAAATACAACACACTGGTAATTTCATTGACGATATACTGCCCGTTTATTCTTTTCAAATCAGCTTTTTGTCCACAAATAGGGCAGTAATTTAGATCTACTTCTGCTTGACAGTTTTTACAAATTGACGTCATCTATTTTTTATATTTCTATTCTGTAACAACTTTTCCAATTCTTTACCTTTTTTGCATCCCTAATAACTCTTGATCGCTTAGTTGTGATAAATCTTGTTGACGCATTAGGTGTAATTTTATTGGCTCGTTCTAATTTAGTCCTTGGCAGTAGTAACTCAAGAAAACCGTTATATAAGCAATATGGTAATATTATGCTTATAAAACATGAATGTTAAATTCCTTTCTTATTTCCGAGATGGGAGTGTCTAAGTAGGATTCGAATTCCGTCCAGGGCCATGGTTTGTGCATCCGGTTTGCCCTAACTATGAGTATAGGAATCGATGATAAAAACTTAAAAATGTTGTTTACAACATGTGTAAAGTTGAAATTTTTGGCAAGTGCATAAGCATTAGCTTTTTTGTAGGCTCTGATTGCGTTCCAAAATCCCAAAGTTGTGCCGAACAACGTCCATATTTTGACAGAACCTTCACCTAAAAGAGAGATATCACAACCAAATAGAACGTGAGCAACATCATGTGATATTAAGAAAGATTTAAGTTCATTAGAAATTCCTTCTGTATCATTGCTCAAGAGGCTCTCGCATTCGACATAGAACTTCTCTAGTCCTTCTCTAAGCTTTATATTTTTTATTTCTGTTATCACATTGGATTTCATCTGACGAAAGCTATGTTCCAGATAAGGACGATTTATTCGTACTCATTGTATTTACAAACAATATAAGACATGGAATCTATAAAACATGATCAGTTACTCCTAAATTCTGGAATACTATTAAAAAATTTGTCAGATTGTGAGTAAAAAATAGTAGAGGAGATAATTAAGATTGCTACGCGATACAAACTTAAACTAGTGGGGGCGGATATACTTACACGAAGTAAAATGGGAGAGTTTGAGAGATTGTCTTTTAGTGGTTGCTCATGTTTAAGTAAAGGCTATTCGAGATCGAGCTGAGAAATTCCATCTTCACAAATCTCGATAATACCTAGGTTTGCTAAATCAAGATAGGAGACAGGACACATAATAAAACATCCCTTTTTCTACTTTCTTAATTTTGTCCAGTTTTCTTTCACTTTATGAATTCATTTTTATTGATGTTTGTCATGTGAATTCAATCTGTCTTGGGAATTATCTTCTGATATTTATAAGAGCAGCCTTCAATGCATCTAGGGTTAAGTGGAGATAAAATAATTTTATCAGAATTTATAAGAGTAACTGCATATTTAACAGTAGTGAGGGGAGAACTATCTGTTGAGCATTCAAATTCTAATAGGAGTTCAGCATTTTGAAGAGAATCCACTTCAGTATATAGGTAGGTTCCATTATTGCACTCGGGCCTACCTGAAGAGGTGAAGGTAAGATTATTTCTAAAAACAATTTCCGGTCCCTTGTCTGTGGACTTGGTAATCATTTCAGGCCCTCCGGTACTATAGGTAAATTCAACAAGCCTCCATTTTCCAATGATCGCAGATTCAGAGTGAATAGATACTTCGTCTTTCTCCACACAGGAGAAAAGGCACATAATTATAATTAGGCTTACTAGATGTCTCATTTTTACACTCTGGTTTATGTGAACTGTTGTTAAATATGACACTAATTCTGCTGTTTTGGTTGGAATGTGATTCATTATAGTGAAGTACCCTTGAATTCAAATTTAAAAAAGCACTTTTTCAAAAGAGATATCCTCTCCTGCTAATACAAAAACCTTATTTTTAAGCAGAGAGGTATTGGCCTGCAGGTTCCTGTAATAGTCTGTATAGAGGTTATCAGGCTCCTTGAGGCCCAGAAAAACCAGGTCTGCTTTACGGCTGGAGTCAGCAAGAATCTCAGGAAAAGTACGTCCTTTTGATATAATTAGTTCGTAACTGGCTTCAGAACGCATTTTATCCATCATTTCCGCCAGGTTTTTTTCTGCATCCTGTGCTGCAGCTTCGTTCGGCACTACCATTTTAATAGTGATTTTGGCCTCCCTCCATTCAAGTCCTCGCTTCAACAGGTGCGCCATGATAATCATTAAAGCGCCATTGATTTTGAGACCGCCCCACCAAACATCTATACTTTTTTTAGCACTTTTATTGTAGTCCTCCTCAATGTCCATAATCATGACATTGCGCTGGGAGCGAAAAAAGTAGCCAATCATGTCGCAATATTCCTCAATATGAGTTTCCTCTCTGGTATCTCCCAGCATGATGGTGTTAGGTACCAGGCCTCCAAGGCCATAATGATCTACCATGGTTTTGGCCCCTATAAAGGGGTTAGCAGCAGGCACTATGCGCACTAAAGTTTGAATAGCTCTTTTTGACAGGAACTCGCGGGTATGGTGTTCCAGTTCCAACAATCTTTTTTTGCTAATGTTCTCCTCAGTCAATATGGTGGCGACCGTTATCAGGGCTTTGTCTTGCACAAAACTATTGGCCATTGCTATGAGGTTCCACCGTTTTTGTGGTGCTCCGGATAGCACCAATAGGTGAGGACGCCAGTTCTTTGGGTCAGGAACCGAGCTCAAACGCATCAGGCTGGAACGTATCAGGCTTAACAAAATGCCACGACTTACCCCACCCCATGTCTTTTTTAAACCTCTGCGTTTCAGCCAGAAAAAAATGGACGATACAAATATGGCCGCAATTAAAGTGGCTAAGGGGTTGATAAGTATCATTGCTGCTATGCAACCTGCTGCGCCTAGAAGAGAAAAGAACCAGTGGACTTTAAATTTTGGCCGAAAAGAAGGGGATTTAATAATATTTTCAACGCCCGCCGAGAAATTGAGCACCCCGTATGCGGTAAGGAAAAACATTGTCAACACGGGAGCAATCATATTCAGGTCACCAAGCAGCACGGCAGAAATAGTGAAAAACAGGGTAAACAGCGTGCCCAGGCGAGGAAGATTTTCCTCTCCGCTACCCTTGCCTAACCATGAAAAGGCTCGAGGCAAAACACCATCACGGGCCAATGCCTGCAGCACCCTTGGCGCAGCTAATGTGCTGCCCAATGCACTGGATAAAGTGGCACCCCACACGCCTATCAGGATGGCATCACCCCAAAAAGCAATTTTGCGCATAATCATAGGGTCTTCCACCAGGCTCGATGCATCCGCTCGCATGGCCAAAATAACCGGCAAAGTCATATATACTATATAGCCCACCCCAACCGCCAAAAAAGTACCTCTGGGAATAGATTTTGCGGGATTTTTTAGGTCTCCTGACATATTTACTCCGACATCTATACCTGTAACTGCGGGGAAAAAGACTGCAAAAACCACCCAAAACGACACAGAATTTTCGGGAGCCGTACCCCACATCTCAATTTGAGTGGATTCAATAGGGCTCCCAAAAATGAGCGAAATAATAGAAATGGCTATTGCAGTAAGTATGAAATATTGCACACGGCTGGCTGCCTTGGCAGAAATGAGTGCTATAGCAGCTACTAAAAGAATGGCGCCTACTGCTATGGCTTTTTCGTTAAAACCAGGGAATACCTGCACAATACTTTCTGCAAAACCTACAGTATACATAGCTACTGACAGCGCTTGGGCCAAGTAGAGAGATATGCCGACAGCTCCGCCACTTTCAATTCCCAAGGAGCGGCTGATCATATAGTAAGCGCCTCCTATTTCCACTCGCTGATCGGTGGCAATTGCCGCCAGTGAGAGCGAAGTGAGAAATGTGATGGATGTTGCCAGTGTAACAATAATCAAACTGCCCACTAAACCGACATTGCCGACTACCCAGCCGAAACGCAGGTACATGATCACTCCCAATATTGTGAGGATTGAGGGCGTAAATACCCCGCCAAAAGTACCAAGGCCTGAGGTTTTCCTCGGACTTACTTTTTGTTTTTTTCTATTCTCTTCCAAAAAATATGTGCTTTAACTGCTTAATGTAAATAAATATTGAAGATTTATAATACACGGAGCGTAATTTTTTTCGCCTTGGTTGTAGGTGCCACTGTCCTGCTGAGGGGTTTAAAACTTTTTGAGCTAGTGGCCACTGATTCTGATAAAACACATAGTTAACTCAGTAAAGAGCATATAATGCCTCTCAATTACTTGCAGGAAAGAATCATCATCCATTAGCATCGTTTTTATAAAAACCACCATATTCAAAAAACATTGTCATTTATTCACTCAACCACTTATTAAATTGTTCAACTTGTTTTTCATTAGAGGCAAGCCAATTTACTGAAAGGTCGCTACTGGATTGAGATATATAATAACAATATGTATCCAGATGTTCTTTTTTTTAAGCATTTGTATATTTATACCCATAAAGATACAAAATAGTGTAATGTATGTCCAAAGAGTGAGGATTTCACTGTATTAATAACTTCTAACTAGCAGTTCAATTTATGAACCAATAAATATAGGTTATTGACAAACAAATATCTGTTTCTCCGAATTATCATTAAATTCTTGTTTTTCAAAGCCTCCAAACTTATGAATTATATTAAAGCCATTCCCTGCCAGGTATGAATCTAATTCTTGTGGGAAAAATAGTCTCATATCTAAATTTTGAATCGAATCAAACTTGTTTTTGATGTAATAATGCCATTCAATACGGTTGATCTGAGTTTTATTTTCATATCGCATGATCTGCTTTATCAATACTTCTCTTCCATCTTTGGTTATATACTCAGCTATTTCTTTTTGTTTTTTTTCACCTTCCACAATAAATTGAATATTTGGATTGAAGCAATCTAAAAGAAATAAACCTCCTTTTTTAAGATGCTTTTTAACTGCAGAAAATGCCTTGAATAAATCTTCATTTTTATATAAATGATGGATTGAATTAAATGGAATGAAAATAAGGTCGAATTTTTCCGGCAAACTTAAAGTTCTGATATCGGCTTCAATAAACTCAATTGCTAATCCTGCTTCAGCAGCTTTTAGTTTTGCTTGCTCGAGCATTGAAGAATTATAATCTACACCACTTATATGATATCCTTCCCTTGCTATTGGAATAGTGAGTCTGCCTGTGCCACAGCAAAGCTCAAGTATGCGGGCATCCTTGTTTTTTGGCATCCAACTTTTGTAAAATTGCAAATCAGCTATGTTGGTATTCATTCCATCATAAATATTCGCATCATAAATTAAATCACCAACCTTATAATCACTATTCATTTTGTCCTTTAAATTACATTAATTTTAAATCTTGCAGTCTTTCCCAAAAAGGTAATCATAGCAAATTTCGTTTTCATTTTTACAGTGTTTGTATGCTTCCTTTAATTGAAACTATTTTTTTCAAATAGTATTGGTTTATTTATAATAGCTAGCTTAGCTAGTTTTCTCAGCTCTGTCAACTCTTAAATTTTCTGACCAAAAGTGAGTAGATTATTATCAGGATCAAGCAAGGCAAATTCTCTTTGACCCCAGGGTTTGTTCTGTAAGGGTCCGTTGGGGTGAATCTTCGTTTTATTATCAAGCAAAGATTGATATAAGCCATCAATGTTTTGGGTTCGGATATATACCTGGCCATAATTTTCTTTTGGATCAAGTGCTTTAAACTCAAAAAAATGGATTTCTATAGTTTTTTTTTGAAGCATTAAATAACCTTCATAATCGCCAATTTCCTGAAAGCCCAGTTGATTGATGTAATAATTCCTTGTTGCATTTTTGTCACGCATCGGCAATTTTGGGATGATATCAGTTGGCATAATTCCACATTTAAGCTTTTAAAACCAAGTTTTTACTATACAATGTACTAAATATCCATTAAAGACTATATTCCCTCCGCTTGCCATTCATTGTTTCTCAAAACCATCAATTCCTGAAATCCCAACTCCTTCAAAAGTTCAAGAGCTTCCGGATAAGCCCCGTTGATTTCTCTGGGATGATGAGAGTCTGAATTGAGCATTATTGGAATATTTTTGCGTCTTATCTTTTTGAGTATCATAACTCCCGGGTAGGGTTCATCAACAAGTTTTTTATATATGCCCCGGGTATTCACTTCAATGATAGATCCTTTCTCTTTGATAATAGTTAAGGTTTCTTCCACCTCATCTTGGTACCATTTATCATCATCCGAAAAAAGAGGGCTTTCCGCTCTGTTATGAATTTTTATCTTATCGAGGTGGCCCACAATTTTTGGCTTTTCCTTGTCAACCATCTCTTTGGTGAGAGATAAATACCTAAGCATAGCCGCTTTTCCTTGCCCATGAAAAATTTGATTTAAACCACTCAGAAAACGGGTATGCGTTCCATCAATTTCCCAGTGGGTGCCATCATCGAGTTGATCCACAAAGTGGACGGAGCCTATAGAAAAGTCAAGCGCCAGTTTTTTTATTGCAGGATGATAGGAGCCAATAATGCCGGGGATATAATCCACCTCTAATCCGCAGTAGATTTCTATCTGACCTTTATATTTTTCTTTGAGGTGTTTGATCTCCTGTACATATTTTGGGAGGTTTTCTTCCTTCATGCTCCATTCATTTTTAAAAGGTAAGGGCACATGGGAGGAGAAACCAAAGGTTTTAAGCCCCAAAGCAATGGCGGCTTTTACGTGCTCTTCGGGTTCGTGTTTTCCGTCACAATAATGGTTATGGCTATGGTAGGTGCTGTGGTTCATCCTTAAATATATACAATTGCAGATTGCAAAATTTTCAGGACTTTCTCTATAAATATTTCAAATTCAATTATTTATTTAATATTACAGTAACAATTTGATAATAGCCTCCATTGGGGTAAAGCATTATCTAAAATCTACTTTTACAATTGTTAAGTTACTCATTTATTTTTTGTGCATAAAAAACTAAGCATCTTTAAACATTTAAACGAACTTTTTGATAAGTCGCTTACACTAGAAATTAAGAAAAAAGACAAGTTTGTTATTTTCAGTGATTTACACATGGGCGATGGCACTTCAAAAGACGATTTTAAAGACAACTCAAGTCTTTTTCATTCCCTGCTTGAGAACCATTATCTGAAAAAAGACTTCAATCTTGTGCTCAACGGAGATGTAGAGGAGCTTCAGCGCTTTTCTTTTTCCAGCATCAGAACCTTTTGGAAGGCTACCTATGCTATTTTTGACAAGTTTCATGACGAATCCAAGCTATTTAAAACAGTAGGAAATCATGACTTATTGCTTTATGATAAAAAGTACGAAGGTCATCCTTATAAGCTCTACGATGCAATAAAATTGAAATTGAAGGACAATTACCTGTTTCTTTTCCATGGGCATCAGGCATCACGAGCCTACCTTAAGTACAATAAGTTAATGGGTTGGATTCTTAGGTATATAGCCAATCCACTCAGGATAAAAAATTATACCGTTGCCCATGATAGCCGAAAGCAGTATAGCATAGAAAAGAATGTGTACCAATATTCAAGTTACAAAAAAGTATTGTCAATAATTGGACATACTCATCGGCCTCTATTTGAATCATTATCTAAAGTAGAGCGTCTGAGATTTAAGATTGAACAATTATGCAGAGATTTTACCAACGAAAAAGATGCTAATGAAAAGCAGCTGATCAAGAAAAGCATCAAGCAATACCGTAAAGATTTGAAAAAAGTCTATCAGCAGAATAAAAAAATCACGCTGCGTAATGATTTATATAACTCAATCTTTCATATACCTTGCCTTTTTAATTCCGGTTGCGTTATTGGTAAAAGAGGGATTACTTGTCTGGAAATTAAAAACGGAGAAATTAAGCTTGTGCATTGGTTTGATAAAAAAACCAGTAAAAAATATTTAAATATAGAAGGCTATAGAACTTCCCAACTTGACGATACCGGTTATTACAGAATGGTAATCAATGCAGAGCAGCTAGATTATATATTTACTAGAATTAATTTTCTTGCATGACCAAAGAGAAAATACTTTTCATTGCCAACCCTATTTCAGGTTTTGGAACTTCTTCCAGGTTGGAGAGCATCATCGAAAAAAACTTAGACCACAATATTTTCGACTACGAGCTTCGCTTCACAGAAAGGAAGGACCATGCACGGGAACTTTCTGCTGAGGCAGTCCGAAAAAAAACACCCATTATTGTGGCTGTTGGTGGTGATGGAACTATCAACGAAGTAGCCAATTCCCTTGTAGGATCATCCTCCGCTCTTGGGATTATTCCACGCGGATCGGGAAACGGTCTTGCTAGGCATTTAGGCATTCCTTTGAATTCAGCCAAAGCTGTTTATTCTCTCAACAAAGCACAAGAATTGCAAATAGACACCTGCACTTTGGCCGACCAATTTTTCATTAATGTGGCAGGCACAGGCTTCGATGCACAGGTAAGCAAAGTATTTGAACAGGAAAAAGTTAGAGGATTCTTCACCTATGCAAAATGCATGTTTACTCAGTTCAGGAACTTCAAACCTGCACAGCTTCAGATTAAGGGGGAGAACTTATTCAGGGATGAGAAATATTTCATCGTAGCGGTAGCCAACTCGAGCCAATATGGTAATAATGCATATATAGCACCATTTGCCAGTATGGGTGATGGATTTTTCGACTTAGTTTTGATCAAACCTTTTCCTCTTATAATGCTCCCTCAAATACTTTCCAAAGCTTTTTCCGGCAAGCTTAATACTTCACCCTATGTAGAAATTATCCCTTGCAAAGAGGTATCCATAAGCGTGCCTGATCATTTCCCTGTCCACCTTGACGGTGATTATATCCCGGGCTTATCTCACTTTGAAGTCAAAATTAATGCCTCTAGTTTAAAAGTTTTAGCACCTGCTAGGTATTAACCTAATGTGAATTAAGCTTGAATCTTACCCCAAAATGTAATAATTCCTTAAATATTACTTAAAAATCAGTACATATTTGAATCGTATCTTTATTATAATCAAAGTTTAAGGTCATGAAAAAGATGTTAAGAAAGTTTCAGAATGCTTTAATTCGCTTGTTGCTATACAAGTTTCAAAATTTATATTCCCCATTGCGTCATCACAAAGCATAGTATTTAAATCATATTCCATAGCCAAGTGAAAAGTAGAACGTTATTATGAAAATATTATATGCCATTCAGGGCACCGGAAACGGTCATTTGAGCAGAGCTAGAGACATCATCCCCATTTTGCAGACCAAAGGAGAGGTTGATGTGCTGGTAAGTGGCATACAAGCTGATGTAAGCCTGGGCTTTCCAGTAAAGTACAGTTACAAAGGTCTTAGCTTTATTTTCGGTAAATCAGGAGGAGTCAATATTTGGGAAACGCTTAAAAAGTGTGATTTCAGAAGACTTCGGAAAGAAATCAAGTCAGTACCCGTAGAAAATTACGATTTGATTATCAATGATTTTGAACCCATTTCTGCCTGGGCATGCTTTCTGAAGGGCAAAACTTGTATTTCTTTGAGCCACCAATCGGCAGTTATTGCCAAAGGAGCTCCCCGACCTGTCAAAAAAGATATTTTAGGCTATTTAATCCTTAAATATTATGCCCCGGTTAAGGCTGCCTACGGTTTTCATTTCCATTCATTCGGAGAAAATATATTCACTCCTGTTATTCGGGAACAAATACGTAAAATGGAGGGCAAAAAAGAAGCACATTATACCGTTTATTTGCCCTCTTATTCGGACGAGCATTTAGTAAAGATTTTATCGAAAATCCCTGATGTGCAATGGGATGTATTCTCAAAACATAACAAAACCCCCATTCTTTCCGGAAATGTAACGATCAGGCCGGTGAGTAATGAAGATTTCATCAATAGTATGGTTTCCAGTACAGGAGTCCTTTGTGGCGCAGGTTTCGAAACGCCTGCGGAAGCAATTTTCCTTGAGAAAAAGTTGATGGTCATCCCTATGAAGGGCCAATATGAGCAACAATGTAATGCCGCTGCGCTAAAGGCGATGGGTGTGCCGGTGGCTCCTTCTTTAAAAAAGAAGCATGTTGCTAAAATCAAAAAATGGATAGACTCCAATGCACTCATCAAAGTTTCTTATCCCAATCAAACGGAGACTATTGTAAAGGACCTGTTGGAAGCTTACGGGCCTAAGGATTCTGTAGTCTTCGACATGGAACATCCGGAATTTCAGTTTAAACCCGCCTAAAAATTTTCTATGAGTGATAGTAAGGAAGAAAGCAATTCTTTTTTTTCAAAAGATGCTTTCGGCCCCGATTTTCAATGGGGTGTTTCAAATGCTGCCTTTCAGGTGGAAGGAGCATGGAAAGAAGATGGCAAGGGTATTTCAATATGGGATGATTTTACCCATAAAAAACGAAAGATTTTTAGAGGCCAAAATGCTGAAGTAGCCTGCGATTTTTACAATCGTTTTCCCTCGGATTTAGACCTTATGGCCGCTATGCACATCCCCAATTTCCGTTTTTCTATTAGCTGGAGCAGGATTATGCCGCATGGAACGGGCAAGATAAATTACAAAGGGCTTGATTATTACGACAAGCTTGTGGATGAAGCATTGAAAAGAGGCATCACTCCATGGGTTACGCTTTATCACTGGGACCTGCCTCAGGCCTTGCAAGATAAAGGAGGATGGACCAATCGTGACATAATTTATTGGTTTGAGGAATATTGCCAAAATGTTGTTAAAAAACTGGGCGATCGGGTTAAGAATTGGATGGTATTAAATGAGCCTATGGTTTTTACCGGTGGCGGATATTTTCTGGGCGTACATGCGCCTGGTAAAAAAGGACTGCCAGGTTTTATTCCTGCTGTACACCATGCTACACTTTGCCAGGGTATTGGAGGACGGGTAGTTCGGGAATTTTGTCCTGATGCGAATATAGGAACCACATTTTCTTGTTCTTACATAGAGCCCTATCGAGATAATGAAAAAGATCATAAAGCAGCTCGCAAAATAGATGCTCTCCTGAATCGCTTGTTTTTGGAGCCTGCCTTGGGCAGAGGATATCCTTTTCAAGAGCTGAAGATGTTGAATCGTCTGGAAAAATATATGAAGCCGGGAGATGAAGACCTGGTGAAATTTGACTTTGATTATATAGGCCTTCAAAATTATACCCGAGAAAAGGTAAGGTTCTCTTTTTTTACGCCACTGCTCTGGGCCAATATAGTAAAAGCTGAAAAAAGAAATGTTCCTGTCAACCAGATGGGATGGGAAGTGTATCCAGAGTCAATATACCACATGCTTAAGCAGTTTTCATCCTATCCGGAGGTTAAAAAAATCCTGATCACGGAAAGTGGTACCGCCTTTGAAGATAACTTGGTTAATGGAGCGGTACATGACCCGGAGCGTTCCGATTATTTAAGGAAAGCATTGGAGCAGGTTCTGAAAGCTAAAACAGAAGGTGTTCCGGTGGAAGGTTATTTCATATGGACTTTTACCGATAATTTTGAATGGGCAGAAGGTTACTTACCTAAATTTGGGATTGTGCATAATGACCAATTCACGCAAAAACGGACTGTGAAATCCTCCGGGAAATGGTTCGCTGAGTTTCTAAAAAGTTAATGCTAAAAGCACTACTATAAAATTGTGCCCTGCCAGAACTATTGGATCTTAACAGGTTTTCATTCAGGATCATTATCTTTAGGCCAGTAATCATGGAAATAAAGCTCATTTTAACACCTGCTATTCATACATTCACTTCAATAGACTCAATTTCAACCTTCTTATTAATTGAGAATACTCTTTTGCTATGATTTTACTACCCTATACCCATGTGATTAAGGGTTTTATTTTTTCTGTTTTTCAATAAGAGTTGTCACTGTTTGTTCAGACAGGTCTTCTATAGGAAGATAAATTTTTAAGCTTTTTTGAATACTTAACGAGAAGTAATCCTTTCTTTTGATGATCTTTTCAAATTTTGAATATTCTGTTTGAGACTCA
The DNA here is from genome assembly GCA_038258905.1 of Cytophagales bacterium. GTDB lineage: Bacteria > Bacteroidota > Bacteroidia > Cytophagales > Cyclobacteriaceae > Marivirga. Next base: position 2,384 of record JBBSPJ010000006.1, on the reverse strand, counting down.
CTTTGTCCTTCCCTGATAATCAATTTGTCAGATAGGGCTTCAATTTGGACTTCAAGTGTTTTATAGTATTTCCAATTCAGTAATATCCACCAAAAGGGTAGAAAAGTATAGAAAATAGAACCTGCTATCACAATTCCTCCACATCCAACTCCAAAGCGATCTGAGGCATTTGAATACATATTTAGCCCGATATAAAACATGAGGGGCCCGCCAATCAGGCGAAATATTGTCGTTAAAGTTGATACTCCAAAGTAATATTCTTTGAAGAACATTTGTATTCGTTTTTTTCTTTTTATTATTATTTTGTCCATGCCCTAATTAATCTTGTTGCCAGCTATAATGAGGCTAATCTGGCAAGAGCTAATCTTTCCATTTGGCCCTATTTCACATTGTCATTTATTCACTCAACCACTTATTAAATTGTTCAACTTGTTTTTCATTAGAGGCAAGCCAATTTACTGAAAGGTCGCTACTGGATTGAGATATATAATAACAATATGTCTCCAGATGTTCTGTATTTGCGAGTTCGTAAAAAAAAGGAATATAAAATTCCCACCAAAGTCCTTCGCTTTTCTTTTTCTTTAGTTCTCCTAGAATATTGAAAAATGATTCTGTGTTCGAGAAAAATAATTCCTCCTGACTTTTTCCTTCATTCTCTTTTAAAGTATTAGAAGCCGTCAACATAGTAATCATCATTTCAGCAGATCCGAATTCGTTTTTTTGTCCATTGATTCCGGGGACAATAGAATGCTAATATCAGTTGGACCAGTTCTTTCCACGTTGCCTGAGAATTGCTTCTTCAAGAGTTCAAATACTCCGGAAGACCTGCCTGAATTGGGTTCTAGAAAGAGGAAATAGTGTAGAGCCAAAATGCTTTGCACTTTGTTTCCTTGATTGTTCATTAGATATCCAAGTAGTAGGTGACTACTAGGATGATTAGGGTTGTTTTTGATAGCATTTGTTATGGACTCTTCCGCTTCTTTTAGCTTTCCTTGATTATAATAGGTTAGCCCTAAGTTGTAATAAAGCATATAATTATCCCCTATCTTTTTAATAGCTTTTTTGTAGGTTTTTATTGCTTCACCGCTCTTGCCTAATGCATCTAGGCAATTTCCTTTGGCTACATAGGCTTGCATTAAATATTTGTCATCAAGGTTGATAACTGTAGAGGCATGCTTTAAAGCGTTTTCATATTGCTTCATGTACATATAAGTCATAGCCATTTCATAGATGACTAATACTGAATTTTCTTCCTGTAATAGTGCTTGTTGATAAACTTCAATAGCCATTTCATATTTGCCTGCATCATGGTATTCAATGCCTTGCTTTACATAGTCCTCAATTGTTTTTTGAGCAACTGCTATTGAACTGATCAGGAAACTAAGAATTAATAAGAGGTTTTTCATATAGTAGTAATTGAATGTTTGCTCCACAGAATGAAATATGGCTGATTTAAAAGTACTAAAATTTCAGTTTACTACCGAAGAAATCCAGAGCAATGGATTATTAAAAATTATTTTCATATAGTAAGTCAATTTTTTGGATTGAAGGTCTATCTACAAAGTGCCGAAGGCGTTATAGCACGCTACTTGCTATGATTTAATACAGAATTTTGTGCGTTCGGGTTTTATTGTCAGAACAGCTTTAAAAAATTGTCTTCAAGCTTTACGTTAAAGTTAATGTCTGCTTTTAGCGCCCTGAAAACTCTCATTATCGTATCGATCGTAGCACTATTTGCACTACTCTCCAGTTTCGAGATTTGAGCTTTTTTTACTCCAACTAGCTGTCCTAACTGTTCCTGGGTTAAATGGCGTTCTTTACGTGCTGCTTTTATCATTCTTCCTAAAACATCCATTCGAAGTTCATATTCGTATTCTTCTCTATCTTTGGTTCCTTCTTTGCCGATGTATTTTTCTTTCATCTCAGAAAGAGAATAAGTTTTCATCTCTTTAGTAGCCATATTATTTGCTTTGTTTTCTTTCAAAATACTTTTTTCTCACTTTTTTCGCTCTTTCTATTTCTTTTGGAGGCACTTTGTCTACCTTTTTGATAATGCCGTGTGTGGCAAGAACCAAAGTTTCTTTATTGTCTGTTTTATCCCAAAATGCAAAAAGTCGGATTTGAAGTCCCTCATAGCTTGTCCTGAATTCCCAAATTTCCTTTTCTAACTTTTTGAAAAGCTTAGGGTCATTGGTTTGTTCTGCAACATCAATATTATAGAGTATTTTTTTTATCGTTTTTCGGTGGCTATTTCGGTCAGACCATGCCAGCGATTTCGGTCAAATGATGCCACTTTGAAAGATGCTGCAAAGTACTAAAAATTATTTATTCATTCTTTAAAATTCCTTTTCTTAATGACTCTCCTTTTAGGTCTATTCTGTGAG
>JBBSPJ010000005.1:0-30556 GCA_038258905.1 Cytophagales bacterium | reverse complement strand
AATCTTTTTATGAATTTTTTATTGGTTCTTTCCAGGGCTTCCTCGGGGTTAATATTATTAAACCTGGCATAATTAATCAAACTGAACAAAACATCACCAAATTCCTGAGTGGCCTTTTCGTGGTTACCGGCCTCCTCTTCTTCCTTAAATTCCTGTAGTTCTTCCTGCACTTTATCCCAAACCTGCGTTTTGTTATCCCAATCGAAACCCACACCTCTGGCTTTTTCTTGTATGCGCATGGCTTTTATTAAAGCAGGTAGTGACTTTGGCACTCCACCAAGTACTGATTGATTGCCTTTTTCTTTTAATTTATTCTTTTCCCAATTGGCCAGAACGGTTTTCTCATCTTCAGCTACTACATCTTCATAAATATGAGGATGACGGGTGATCAATTTATCTGAAATTCCATTCAATACATCAGTCATGTCGAAAGCTTTTTGCTCATCAGCCATCCTTGCATAAAACACTAAATGCAGCATAATATCTCCTATCTCTTTACGTACCTCATTCAAATCGCCCTCCAATATGGCATCAGATAATTCAAAAGTTTCTTCTATGGTAAGGTGACGGATACTTTCTATGGTTTGCTTTTTATCCCAGGGACAAAGATTTCTCAATTGATCCATTATGGTAAGGAGCCTATCAAAAGCTGCTAATTTTTGGGGCCTGTTTTTATCCGGGTATACTGTTACTTCTTTCATTAGATGAATTTTTTAAATTTGGCCTTCTAAAACTACCTCTAAAATAGAAAGTATAGTACTAAGGCATGGTTTGAGAATAAGAAGCAATTTAAGAAACTTTGCCAAGTTTGTAGGCGTTATCCAAAGAGAGTATTAAATTTGCAGAAATAAAAAGTGAGTTTGATTACTCATTTAAACAGAGATAGACATGACAGTTTTTTTGATAACAATTGGGTTAATAGGAGTATTCTTCATTTTAATGTCGGTAAGGCTTTTATTTGTTAAAAATGGTGAGTTTAAAGGCACTTGCGCCTCTCAAAGTCCATTTTTAAATAAAGAAGGCGAAGCATGCGGCTTTTGCGGTCGTGAACCTGGTGAGAAATGTGCTAATCCTGATTCTGAAGTTAACAAAGTTTTAAGTAAATTCTAAAATATTTTAACCCTTAACATATATCACAACAAAAAAAGGCTCAATTGATTGAGCCTTTTTTGTTAAAGAAAATTAAGATTATATTCAGAATAGATTGGCAAAGAACCCTACAATTTCATCACGAATGGCGGGATTAGCTCCAGATGCCAAGGCTACTGATATGATAAGACCAATCATGGCATAGGCAAAATCGCGGAAAATCATTTTGCCTGCTTTTATTTTATGTTTCTTACCTTTTTTCTTTCTGGAAAGACTTACAGCAATTTCCCTTCCTCCAATTATACCTAAGAAAACCCAGGTGGTACTCATTGGCACGGTGCTGATAAAAAGCTTGTAAATCAATAATAATACATAGGTGAAATCCACCAAGGTAGCAGCTCTTACATCCGAAATTCTTACTTTTTCACTTACAACTCGCTGAATTTTATCTCCACGTAGGTAAAATAGCAATCCCAGACCCAAAAATATAGTACCTGCAAATATGAAAAATTGAAAACCTGTCTGCTGCCTTGGAAGGAAAACAGCCACATTTGCACCGTCCTGCATTACCCAGACTGCCCAGAGGGCCCCACTCACCACCCACTGCATAATACTCCAGCCAATATGCATTTTCCGGCTTTTGAAATACTTTTTAATAAGATTATACCCCAGATACCAAACAACAAAAGAAAGTATAAATGCATATACATAACCTGATAAACTTTTACCTACCATAGAGGTAATTCCGCTAGAGTTAGCAGTGAACACACTTAACATTAAAAAGGTAGTGGAAACCGGCATTCTCATTCTTGTAAGAATAAGTAATACTAAAGGTGCTATAATCTGGAAAAAACTGAAATTTTCAGGGTGAGGATAATTACTGGTTCCATCCGGGTTTAATAGTCGCTGATAAGTTACATCTCCATCGAAATAAAACCAGCTAAAAGCTACTGTAGCAATAAAAATAGCTCCTACAAATAACCATAAAATCCACCAGGGTCTTTCTTTATTACTTTCAATGAAGGTACCTAATGATTGAATACTATCATTGGCCACTGCGGCATAAGCTGCAAAAACAAAGCCTAGCCACATAGCCATCTGCCCGTATTGTACCAAAATAGCTGAAAGCAAAAATCCTGTGAGAATAATGGCCAAAAAGGTCTTTTCCTGCGTTAAAAAATCCAGTACGTTCAAATATGGCCTATTTCTTTTAACCCTGTTAAGTCTTTTCACTTAAATTAAATTAAATACAGTTAAATTTTAATAATCTTATCGCAAAATTATGTTTTAATTTAGTCTTTTCAATTGATTGTAACATTTTTATGGAAAAAACAGATTTTAAAGCAAAAGAGAATCTTTTATTAAGTAATAATTATTAAGTAAAACATATATTTTAGCCTAAAATACTCGATTTAGAAATATTGTTTACACCAAATTGCTAGAGTGCTTTCTTATTTTTAGTAACTTTGCATGTTAAACAAACTATTCGATAAGTGACCTTAATTAAATCAATTTCAGGCATCAGAGGAACCATCGGCGGAAAAGCCGGAGATGCATTGACTCCAATTGATATCGTAAAGTTTTCAGGAGCATATGCCGCCTGGTTAAAAACTAAATCTGATAACAATAAAATAGTCATAGGTAGAGATGCCAGACCTTCGGGCGAGGTAGTTTCTAAACTGGTAGCAGCCACTTTGCAGAGCATGGGAATGCATGTAGTAGATTTGGGTTTATCAACCACACCCACTGTGGAAATTGCTGTTACCCTCGAAAAAGCAGCTGGAGGAATCATTCTTACGGCAAGCCATAACCCTGTACAATGGAATGCACTTAAACTTTTGAACCACAAGGGTGAGTTTATTTCAGAGGCAGATGGAAAAGAATTGCTGGAAATTGCTGAATCAGGCAAATACACTTTCAGTGAAGTGAAGAAATTAGGAAAATATACTACACAGGATCATTATATTCAAAAGCATATTGACATGGTTTTGAATTTACCTCTGGTGGACATTACTGCTATACGCGAACGAAAGTTTAAGGTAGTGGTGGATGCTGTGAATAGTACTGGGGGTATTGCCATTCCTAAATTACTAAAAGCATTAGGAGTTGCTGAAATCCGTGAACTTTATTGCTATCCTGATGGTAATTTCCCTCATAATCCTGAACCCTTACCGGAAAACATTACACAAATTTGTAATGAGTTAGCCAACGGCCATTATGATTTGGGAATAGTAGTTGATCCTGATGTAGATAGGTTAGCCTTAGTTACTGAAGATGGCACTCCTTTCGGGGAAGAATACACATTAGTAGCTATAGCAGATTATGTATTGAGTCAAACACCGGGTAATACTGTTTCTAACTTGTCAAGTACAAGAGCTTTAAGAGATGTAACGGAAAAGCATGGCTGTGAATATAATTCATCCGCTGTTGGGGAAGTGAATGTGGTAGATCAAATGAAGGCTACCAATGCTATTATAGGCGGTGAAGGTAATGGAGGTATTATTTACCCTGAAAGTCATTATGGCAGGGATGCTTTAGTGGGAATTGCTTTGTTTTTAACTCAGTTAGCGAAAAGCGGTAAATCATGTTCACACCTGAGAGCCGGTTATCCAAATTACCATATCTCTAAAAATAAAATAGAGCTAACCCACGATATTAATGTGGATGCTATTTTAGCTGGAATTCAGCAGAAATATAAGAACCAACCCATTAATACTATTGATGGTGTTAAAGTTGAGTTTGATAAAGAATGGGTTCATTTAAGAAAATCTAATACCGAGCCTATTATTAGAATATATTCAGAATCGGATTCGGAATCTAAAGCAGAGCATTTAGCCCAGAAAATGATAATGGATATTAAAGAAATAATAAATCACAAAGAAGAATAAAATTTTTTAGCATGGAACGTATCTATTTGGATAATGCAGCAACGACTCAACTTGACACCGAAGTATTTGAAGCAATGCAGCCTTATATGCTTAACCACTTTGGTAACCCATCTTCCATTCATGGGCATGGAAGAGATGTACGTTCGGCTATAGAGAAATCCAGAAGAACTATTGCTGAATTGCTCAATACTTCTCCTTCAGAAATATTTTTTACTTCAGGAGGAACTGAAGCAGATAATACTGCTTTAAGATGTAGCATTGAGCAAAAACAAATAAAAACTGTTTTAACTTCCAAAATAGAACACCATGCTGTTTTGCACACGCTGCAGCATATTGAAAAATCAGGACAGATTCAACTCCACTATGCACCCCTGGATGAAAATGGCAGCGTAATTATCAGTGAAATCGAAAAATGGCTCAAAATTCATCCAAACAGCTTGGTTTCTTTGATGCACGGCAATAATGAAATTGGTAATTTATTAGATATTGAGGGGATTAGCTGGCTTTGTAAGCAATATGGTGCTATTTTTCACTCAGATACCGTGCAAACTATGGGGCATTATGTACATGATTTGCAAGAAATAAAAGCACAGCATATTGTAGGTGCCGCCCATAAATTTCATGGTCCTAAAGGTGTAGGTTTTTTATATATTAATGCGGAACAAAGCATTCATCCTTTTATACATGGGGGAGCCCAAGAGCGAAATATGCGTGGTGGAACAGAAAATGTTTATGGCATCATTGGCTTGGCCAAAGCCATGGAAATTGCCTACCGCGATATGGAAGAACACCATAATTACATTCAGGGCCTCAAGGATAGAATGATAAAAGGATTAAAACAGTCTGTGGAAGATGTATCATTTAATGGGCTGAGTGCCGAAGCAGATAAAAGTTTATATACTGTACTCAACGTTTGCCTGCCTCCAACAGAAATGAGTGAAATGCTGTTATTTAACTTAGACATCAAAGGTATTTCTGCAAGTGGTGGCTCAGCATGTAGTAGTGGCAGCAATGTAGGATCGCATGTACTAGCTGAAATGGTCCGCGACCAAAACAGGCCCAACGTAAGGTTCTCTTTCAGCAAATATAACACGCCTGAGGATATTGATTTTGCGGTTAAAGCAGTAGCAGAAATTTATGACAAAAGCCAGACACTTAAATAATGCTTAGTTAAGCTAATTTTTAAACCTGCATCAACGCTTTTAAGAAGCCCATATTTTCTCCTTTTTCCTTTACAACAATTACTGGGATATCTGCGTCATGGGTAATCACTTTTTCGGTAATGCTACCTAAAAGTAAGGAGGCTATGCCAGTTCTTCCTTTCGAACCCATGATGATCAAATCCGCATTAATTTCACACGCATATCTAAAGATAGTATCGGCCGGAGAGTCGGCATCATAAATAAAGTCGCAGGAAAGCTCTTTGTTAAAATCTATCCTTTTAACGAATTTCTTAAACTCTTTTTCTGCATTCATTCTCATAACCTCAGCAAACTCTTCTTTAGATTTCCCGGTTTTATAATAGCCGGATGGAACTTTAAAAACATGTACTATTTTCAGGTTAGCGCCAGTTCTCTCTGTAAGCTCCAAAGCTTCTTCAAGCGCCAGTCTTGAATGTTTTGAAAAATTCACGGGCACCAATACGGTTTCAAACGACTTCGGTAAATTTTCAGGAACCAACAAAACCGAAGCAAGCGCCACTTTTGCTATTTTTTGGGCCATCACCCCTTCACCTCTCATCTCCTTTTTTCTACCCAGCACAATCAGATCCGCGCATTTGATATCTACCCATCTTAGCAATTGATAAGCTGGATTACCATCTTTTATTTCAATAATTTTTTCGCATGAATAACCGTTGTTCCATACTTCTTCTATTTTCTTTTCGAGCCTATCTCTAATCGACTCATCCGTAGGTGCCAGCAAATCAGGATAGCTTTTTTTTACCTCTGCAGGAAGGTTAAAAGAATCTGCTATATGAAAAAAATAAACCTTCTCTGTATTAAAATACGCTGCCATTTTAGAAATATAGCGGATCAGAATATCATCCATTTCGGTAAGATCTAAGGCCACAAGAAGTCTTTCTAATTTATACATGATTTTTATCTTTAGCTGTTAAACTGAATAAAAATTTACTTCTACTTCTCGGCAGCTCTTCTTACATTCAATTGCAAGACCAGCTGTTACTTATCAAGGGGATCTAATAATTTATTTAACGACTTATAAGCTGCAGCGGGTAATTTGGGTCTGGCTAATATACGTGAAAAATCCGATATAATGAATAGACCGGATTTTGAAATGTTTACAACTTCAACAAAGCTTTAAGGAAACCCATATTTTCGTCTTTGTTTTTTATAACAGCCAAAGGTATATGCGATTGATAATTAATTACTTTTTCAGTAACACTACCTAATAAAATAGAAGCCATGCCTGTTCTGCCTTTAGAGCCCATAACGATTAAATCGGCCTTTTCCTTTTCAGCATATTCATATATTTTATCGGCAGGGGAACCTTCATCCAGCACATAGTGACATGAAATAGCGTCTCCAAAATTATTTTTTTTCATAAATTTCTTGAAATCAGCTTCGGCATGATTTTTCATGATTTCTGCAAATTCCTCTCTGCTCTTACCTGCCTTATGATAACCTGAAGGAACATAATATGCATTCAACGCCTTTATTTCAGCACCTGAAGCCTTCTCGAGATTAATAGCAGCCTCCATTGCCAATTTAGAGTGCTTTGAAAAATCTAAGGGGATAACAATTTTACTCAACTTACTTTCTGATTTTTCAGGAATAATCATCACAGAGGCATGGGCTAATTTAGATACTTTCTGAGGCATCACCCCAGATCCATTTGATACATCTTTTCGCCCCATCAAGATCATATCAACTCTTTTTACATCTATCCATTTCAATAATTGATCTATCGCATTACCTTCCTTTAGCTCTATAGCAATTTCACATTCGTAACCACTTTCCCATTCTTTCTCAATTTTCCCCTCCAAAAGTTTTTGAATCGACTCATCCTTTGGTGCTAGCAAATCAGGATAATTTTTTTTCACTTCTTCAGGTAAATCATAATTATCAGCTACGTGAAAAAAATAAACTTTTTCTGTTTTATAAAGCTTGGCCATAAAAGATGTATACCTAATAAGTACATCATCCATCTCAGTAAGATCCAATGCAACGAGTAGTCTGTCTATATTATACATGATTTATCAATTAGCGTTAAAAAGTGCTTCTTAGTTATTGGAGTAATTTAATAATTTATCTAACGAATTATAACTAACAAAGTGGTAGTTAGGTCGTGCTTTTCTATATATTCTTAAGGCTAATGCTTTACCCTGATCGGTTTTAATCATCTCAGTGTACAACGGCATTAAAAATTTGCGTCTACCCGTCTCAATTAAAAAGGCTTCCATATTAGGATAGGCTACATAATAATTATGCTTAATAGCCAACTTAAACCACTCAGTCAAAATCTCCGCATTTCCTGATTCCGTAAAAGATTTTTGTAAATCGATTAATTGTATTTCATCTTTCCCTATTGAATCAGGCAGTTGTTGCAAAAAGTGAAGCCATTCATGAGTGCTCCATTGCAAATGGGTTAAAGAATCTTCAGGATTCTGAAGCCAGTTTTCCAAAAATTTATCAACATCCTTAAACTTTATTGAAGTGGGCGGCTCAAAATTTTCTGGCAACCCACTTTTATAAATCCACTCATTTAGTAGCTCATCAGAAGCATCAACATTATGCTTTGCTAGCAAAAATTGATTAACATATAATATAAAAGATTTTGTATTCATACTTTTAAAAGCATGTTCCTTAAAATATTGAGTGAGAAACAGGTCGAAATTCTCTCTGCCGGATAATTTTTCCAAGGTTTTCAAAAAGAAAAAGCCTTTATCGTAAGCAACCGCTGTCATTCCAACATCAGGATTTCTACCTTCCAGGTTCAATTTTAAATGAGTATCTTCTGGCTGATTATTTTGAATCATCTCTGCCATTTCCTGTTTTAAATCCCTATAGGATATTAGGGCAAGCATATCGGCATAATGCTTTCCATATAATGATTCAATTATTCTATTTTCAAAATAAACAGTAAAACCTTCATTCAGCCAAAAATCTTCCCAGGTAGCATTAGTTACAAGGTTACCGGACCAGCTATGGGCTAATTCATGAGCAATTAAAGAGGTTAAAGATTTGTCGCCTGCCAGTATTGTTGGAGTAGCAAAAGTTAACATAGGATTTTCCATTCCACCAAATGGAAAGCTTGGTGGAAGCATGAGCACATCAAACCTACCCCATTGATAAGGACCATAAAGCTGTTCGGCAGTGGTGAGCATTGCTTCCATATCCTCTAACTCATTTTGAGCTTTCTCTAATGTAACAGGCTCTGCATATACCCCTGTTCTGTCACCCAGATTATTAAAACTTAATTTACCTACCGCCAAAGCCATTAAATAAGCTGGTATAGGATGTGGCATATTAAAGCTATAATTACCAGTTGTATCAATTTCCTGAGGATTTTCAGCGCTCATTAGCGCTAAAAATCCTTCTGGCACTTTCACATCAGCACTATACGTAAAACGTATACCAGGGGAATCCTGAATCGGGATCCATGACCTGCATAAAATGGCCTGTGACTGTGTAAATAAAAAAGGAAACTCTTTTCCAGCGGTTTGTGCCGGATTTAACCATTGCAATGCCTCTGCCTCTGGCTTAGTTTGATAGTGTATAGAAATTGAGTGCGTTTGACTATCTATTGGAATTTTTAAAGCCTGGCCTAAAATTTTATCTATTTCTCCAAATGTAAAATTATTAACAGCAATAGAATCATTTAAAAAGACACTATCAATTTCAAGATTTTTAGTATCAAAAATAATTTCTTTTGCTCTTTTCGCACTCTGTATTTTATACTTAGCCTTAGCCTTTATTTTTTTATCGCTAAAAAAAACTTCTGCCTGCCAGTCTAAATGTAAAATTCTGGCATTTTGTGGATTTGCAAATGAATGAGAATCTTTACTGAGTAAACTAATTTTCTTAACTCGGTTTTCTTCGGTACTTTCATTCATTTCACAAGATGAGGATAGGATGATTAAAAATATATAAATATTAAATTTAAAGTGCAAAATCTTCAAAATTTAGGTTTCAATCAAAATTACAAAATTAATTAGTAAAAATAATTGCTCAGATCAAATATGGGGCTAAATTTCACAAATGGTTTATTAATGGGTTTTTTTACTAATTAAAAACTATGTTTAAACAGTTTTGGCTAAATTGAAGTTTGAAATAATAAGTTCGTATATTAAAAAATATATAATCCGTTTATCGAAAACTGAAGAGACATATTGCGGATGCCATAATTTGTTATCATATTTGAAGTATTATGTTTAGAATGTCAGGAACACACCAGAGACCCACCGTGGTAATCGATATAGAAAAAGGCTTTTTCGAGCTATCAGGTTCATCTATTCCGGAAAATCCTATGGAAGTGTTCAACCCAATATTTGATCACCTTAATAGGTATTTGGAAGATCCGAAACCTTTAACTGAGCTTAATTTTAGATTAGACTATTTTAATACCTCTACCTCTAAATTAATGTTGGATATGATCCATAAAATGGAAATACTTAAAGACAAGGAAGGTTTCGAGGTGAATATTAGATGGTTTTACAGGGAGAATGATGATGACATGATGGAGATCGGAGAAGATTTTGCTAACCTTTGCAGATTAGATATCGAGATTATTCCTTACAATTAAAATATTATCTTCTAAAACAACTTTTTATTTTAAGACTGTTATATTTTTCTCAAAGTACCTACAAAAGTGTGCAATTTTACACTCCTCGCATTTAGGCTTACGTGCTACACAAATATAACGCCCATGAAGTATTAGCCAGTGATGCGCTACATGAACATATTGGGAGGGAATATTTTTAATAAGTACTTTCTCTACTTCAAGAGGTGTTTTGGCATTCATATTAACCAAACCTAATCGCTTTGATACTCTGAAAACATGTGTATCTACCGCCATAGCAGGTTGATTATATACCACCGAAGCAATTACGTTAGCTGTTTTTCTACCAACACCGGGCATTTTTTGCAGATCATCAATGCTCTCAGGCACTTCAGAATTAAACTCTTCCACCAATATTTTAGCCATACCAATTAAATGTTTGGTTTTGTTATTCATGAAAGAAATGCTCTTAATATAAGGCAAAACTTCATCAAAATGTGAGGCCGCTAAATGTGAAGGAGTAGGAAAAGCTTCAAAGAGTGCGGGAGTTACAATATTTACACGCTTATCAGTGCATTGAGCTGATAAAATAACAGCCACAAGCAGCTGATAGGGGTTTTCATAGTGAAGCTCCGTTTCTGCTTGTGGCTGATTTTCTGAAAAATATTCTAAAAATGCTTGATACCTTTCTTTTCTTTGCATTGGTTAGTCCTTTACAGGATGCAAATTAAAGTCTTTTGAGTATTCTAAAATAGCATTTACTGCTTTTTCTGAAGGAGCTAACATGCTCCCGTCCAATTGCTCTTTTAATCCTTGCAACTCTTGATATTGCTCCAGCAAAGCGTTATCAAAGGCTAAGGCTTTTTCGATTAGTCGATTTTCTTCAATGGTTGTTTCATCATAGACATACCTGATTAAATCGTCATGAGTAAAAATTTTGGTCATAGGCTATATTATATTGTTGCATCTTTTTCCTCAAATTAATGAGGGCATAGCGCATTCTACCTAGTGCAGTATTGATACTTACCCCTGTCTGATCTGAAATTTCCTTAAAACTCATATCCATAAAGTGTCTCATAATTAACACTTCTTTTTGAGCATCAGGCAATTCCTGAATTAATTTTCTCAGGGACTTATGCATATCTTTTTTCATCTGCGCATCCTCAAAGCTGCCTTCTGCAAACTCTAAAGTTTCGAACACACTGTTTCCATCATCCATAACGATGGTAGGGTACCTTTTATTTTTCCTGAAATTATCTATTGCTAAATTATGTGCAATGCGAAGTATCCAGGGTAAAAATTTACCTTCCTCATTATAACGTCCGGATTTCAAAGTTCGTATAGCTTTGATGAAAACTTCTTGCATTAAATCTTCAGCAACATACTGATCTTTTACAATCATGTAAATTGTGGAAAAAATTCTCGACTTGTGGCGGATTACTAATTGTTCAAACGCTACTTCATTACCATTGATATACTGGTTCACCAATTGGCTATCATCCAGTTTTGTTTTTTGACTATTCATCTTAAAACACCTTGTTTAGTTTGGTAAATGTTTACTCTATAGCGTTGGGTTTGATGTGAAAAATTCTTTAATAATTTTAAAAGTATAGTTTTTGTTTGTAAACACAAAAAAAAATTAAAAATATTTTTAATTAGTACAATTTGCTTGCCAAAATTTAATCCCTTTAAAATGCACCTGTAACAACAAAATAAGGATGGATTTATTAATTTAACATTTAATATTTATAATTAATCTACGTATTATATTAGTTATTATTTCGAAATAATAATTTATTTTTATATATTTAATATTAATTATGAAAGAACAAGGAGAAATAACTGATTTATTGGTTCGAGCAAATAATGGAGATTTATGTGCTTACAATAAAATCTTTCCAATTATTTATTCAGAGCTAAGGCATATTGCCCATCGTATCCGTTTTCAATTTTTTGGTATTGATACTTTAAATACAACAGCTATTGTGCATGAGGCATACCTTAAAATTATTCAGTCAGAAACAGATTGGGAAAGCAGAGCCCATTTTTATGGTGTAGCAGGTAAAGCAATGAGGCAAATATTACTCAATGCCGCCAGAAGAAAAAACGCAATTAAGAGAGGTAAACAAGCCGAGCATGTTTGTTTTGAAGAATGGGAAGAAAAAATTAATTTAAGCGAGGAATGCTCCGATGAAATATTAATGCTTGATGAAATATTACTCAAGTTGGAAGAAAAGGATGAAAGACAAGTGAAAATTGTAGAGTGCCGTTTTTTTGCCAATATGAGTATTGAAGAAACCGCTACAGTATTAAATATTTCTCCAGCTACAGTAAAAAGAAGTTGGCAAGTGACCAAAGCCTGGCTATATACACAAATTCAACAAAATAAATCCGCCTAGAATGGCTTATGAATGGAGCCAACTTGAAGAAATATTTGATGAATGTTTGAAGAAACCTGCATCCGAAAGAGAACAATATATTTTAAAAAAGGCGGGAGAAAACCATCAATTAAAGGATACCTTATTATCCATGCTGCATAATTCCGGGGAGGAGGAAAATTACTTTCAGAATTTACAAGGACGAATTGCAAGTGCACTTAATCCTCGTAAAAATCAGGAAGAAGCTTTTAATCCGGGAGATATTATTGGTAAATACAAAATAGAGTCTTTATTGGATAAAGGAGGAATGGGTGAAGTTTATCTGGCCTCAAGAAATGATGGGCAATATGAACAAAATGTAGCCATAAAATGCTTCCCTAATACTACACTCAATAGCAAAAATCTGGAGAGTTTTCGGCAAGAGCAGCAGTTTTTGGCTACTTTAAACCACGGTAATATTGTGCACATCATTGATGGGGGCACTATAAACGGCATTCCTTACATAATTATGGATTTTGTAGAAGGCCAGCCTATTGATGTGTATTTAAAAAATAAACTTCTCCCCGATAAAAATAAACTCGCCATTTTTTTACAAATATGTGAAACTATACAGTTTGCACATAATCACTTAATACTGCATTTAGATATAAAACCCAATAACATCCTTATTTCAGATGAAGGAAAATTAAAGCTTTTAGATTTCGGTATCTCCAGAAAAGCCGATGCAATCAATGAGGAGACAGAAAAATTAATGGCAACTCCAATTTTTTCTGCACCCGAGCAATTAAAAAGAGAACGGGTAAGCACCTTCACAGATGTTTATCAACTAGGCGTATTATTACACCTTTTTTTATCTGGAGAAGTTCCTTTTAAAATTAATCATGATATGCATCATTTCAGAACAATCAAAATTAATAAGCTTTTAATTGCTCCGGAACTACAATCTATAATCCTTAAATGTTTACAAAGTAATCCACTTGATAGGTTTTCTTCGGTTAATGAATTAAGCCAGGAGATTAAAAGCTATATTGAAAATTACCCAGTTAAAGTACACGCTAATAGTTGGAAATATAAGTCTGCCAAATTTCTCCAAAGAAATAAAACCTCATCATTCCTAAGCTTCATAGTGATTATTTCTTTGATGTTAGGAATTATTTCGTCAAACCGGCAAGCTAAAATTGCTCGTGAACAAACCTTCAGGGCAGAGTTAGCAGCCGAAAAAAGCAGTCGGGTTTCAGAATTTCTAATTAGCATTTTTGAGTCTGCCAACCCTGAATTGCGAGGGACACAAAAGGTAGAGGTAGAGGAATTGCTTCTGGAAAGTTTTAATAGAATTAAGCTATCTCCTGACGAACCATTAAAGGCAGAATTATCTTCGGTATTAGGAACAACCTTAACCAAAGCTGGAAAATATGAATTAGCCGATTCACTTCTATCCAATGCAATATTGCTTTTTGAAAAATTCGACAAAACACCATCTGAAAATTATTACATGGCTTTTTATGAATTGTCTAAATCACGCATGTATAATTCTCAATTGGAAGAGAGTATGGATATACTTAAAAAAGGTATAAATAAGCTTTCTTCCGATAAAAATAACATTGATAAATTTGCCGGCATTTTAAATTTACAATATGCTTTAATTTTGATGGAATCAGGTAATTTAAATAAGGCAGATAGTATATTTAATTTATCTAAATCGCTATTTGAAGAGTTTTCAGACCCATTAAGAAAAGCCGAAGCCTTTAATGTGAAAGCAAGTATCTTAAATTATCAAGGGGATTTCGATTCATCAGCTTATTATTTAAATAAAAGTATCTCAATAGTTAAAAAAAACTACTCCACGCAGCATACATATTATCTCTCGCTCTCAGAAAATTTAGCCTCAGCCTACCGGCAACTTGGCAAACTTGAAAAGGCATTGGAAATACGACTGGAGACTATAGAACAAACCAAGAAAATATACGGTAAAAACCATTTGGAATATATCAAATCTGCCAATGGACTAGGCTTATTATATAAAGACTTGGACAGCACAAAGCAGGCTTACTGTTATTTAAAGGAAGCAGTTGATCTAACAACAGCTGTTTTGGGTGAAAACACAATCGCTTTTATTCCTAGTGCTGGAAACCTTGCTTTAGTATTAATAGATTTAAAAAAGTTCTCAGAAGCAGAACAGTTCTCTTTTATAGCCAATCAAAAAGCGAAGCAATTATTGGGTAAAGACCATCCCTTTTATCTATGGAGTTTAGGTATTTATGCAAAAGCCCTAGCCAATAACCAAAAGACATCAATAGCTGAATCTATGTATATTTTAGCTATAAAGGAGCAAAGTCGAGTAATGGGTAAGCAACACAATTGGACACATGAGTCTGCGAGAGGACTAGCTGACCTCTACAAAAGAAGAGGCTTAAAACAAATGGCCGACTCTCTTCTGATACAATTTAATTAGTGATTGACCTCCTCAGTAAAGAAAAAATTCCTTCCTCCTAATCCTTGACGGAGCTTTATTCATAAATCTTACATTAGACATGCAATTTATAATTATATTTATTCTTCTTATTTTCTTAGTTACAATTTATTTCTTTAAATTGAGAAGTAATTATGGAAGAACAAGTAGAAATAAACAGTTTATTGCTTAAGGCTAATAGTGGGGATTTAGATGCCTACAATAAAATCTTTCCTCTGGTTTATAACGAGCTACGGCAAATTGCACACCGGATCCGATTTCAATTTTTTGGATTAGATACCCTAAATACTACGGCAATAGTTCATGAAGCGTATTTAAAACTCATTCATTCGGAAGCAGACTGGCGAAATAAAGCGCATTTCTCTTCAGTAGCTGCAAAAGCCATGCGGCAATTACTTTTAAATGCAGCAAGAAGTAAAAAAGCAGAAAAGCGAGGTGGCACTTACATTAAAGTATCCATTGACGAGTGGGAAGACCAAATATCTTTATCTGAAGAGTGTTGTAATGAAATTTTACATTTAGAAGATGCCCTTGGTTTGTTGGGCCAAAAGAATCAGGAACAAATGCGACTAGTGGAATGTCGATTTTTTGCCAATATGAGCATTGAAGAAACAGCGGAGGCACTAAATCTCTCTACTTCAACTGTTAAAAGACATTGGAACGTAGCTAAATCGTGGCTCTACAGCCAAATTCAGCAGCAAAAGACAGCTTAAACTACTATGGAAGACTACAGCTGGGATGAATTAACCGAATTATATAATGAATGCCTTACCTTACCAATAACGGAGCAGGCTACTTTTCTTTTAGAAAATACGGAAACTAAGCCTGCTTTAAGAAAAAGGCTAATGGAGATGCTCGCTCAGTCCAATGAAGCCGAAGACTATTTTAATAACTTAAAAAGAGACATTGCGGAAGGACTAGAAACTGAAGTTCCTGATTTAGCTATGCCCGGTGAGGTGATCAATAATTATAAAATTATTAAAAAAATTGGCGTTGGAGGTAGTAGCCAGGTTTTTGCGGCGGATCGTGTGGATGGGCAGTTTGATAAAAGAGTAGCAGTGAAAATTTTCAAAAAGAAAGATGCCACTTCTTTTTCTGATAAAACCGAAAATGAAAAACAATTTCTAGCCTCATTGAACCACCCCTCCATTGCCCAAATTTTTGATGGAGGCACATTAGATAATGGTCATCCTTTCATCATTATGGAATTTGTGGAGGGTGAGACACTAAAAGCTTATTTAGACTATAAAAAGCCTAATCAAAAAGACAGCCTGAAAATGTTTTCAGAGATTGGTGCCGCCGTGAGAGCAGCTCATAGCAACTTAATACTTCATTTAGACATCAAGCCAGGCAATCTCATTATTGAGAAAGATGACAGAGTAAAACTACTAGACTTTGGTATTGCACAACGTTTAAAAGAAACTGCTTCGATTGAAACGGTTGGCAAACTTACATTCAATTTTGCGGCTCCTGAACAGCTTGCCGGACGAGCTCTTTCAGTTCAAACAGATATTTATCAATTGGGCCTGATCCTTTACTTTTTATTAAGTAATGGTCGCATTTTAGAAGGCCAAAAGCAGGTGCTAAGTTTATTAGCCAAAGTTGATTCGGAGGTAATTAAATCTAGAGAATTATTGGCAATTGTTAAAAAATGCCTTCAGCAAAAGCCTGAAAATCGATACCAGTCAGTAGATCAATTGCTAGCGGATATTAGAAACTTCCAAAAAAAGTATCCGATTAGCACCTATTCCAGGAGCTGGTATTATAGAACCCAAAAGTATGTGCAAAGAAATAGTATAGCGACTCTTTTGCTGAGCTTAGTTTTTCTCAGTTTGATAGGAGGTACCATTATTTCTTTAAGACAGGCGAGGATTGCTGACGCTGAGAAGGAAAAGGCAGAAAAAGCTGCTGAAATAGCAACCAATACAAAGAATTTTATATTTGAACTCTTTGAGGAGACGAATCCCTCCAACACAAAAGGAGATACCACCAGCATCTACGACTTCCTTGATAAAAGCTACAAAAAAATAAATTCGTACTCAGGAACTCCTGAAGTTAAGGCTGAAATGTATTCTATGATTGCAAGTTCATATAGAGCACTGGGGAACTTCGACATTGCCGAAGAAGCAATTACTAAAGCTCAAACTATTTTTGATTCTTTGGAAATTTATGGTTCGGAATCTTATGTTGCTTTACTAGATAATCTTGCTCTTTTTCATAGGGACAACGGTAATTATGATAAAGCTTCCTCCTTGTATAACAAACTTTTCCGTGTGGCGAGTCTAATAGATATTCCGAAAGATAGTATTTATGCTAGCTACTTAAAACATTATTCTTATGTACAAAAAACAAGAGGCTTATTAGATTCTGCTTATCAAATCATAACTAAGACTGCAGAATTAGAGAAACGAATTTTGCCGGATACCTTAAATATGCTATATGCTGAAACGCTATACATAAAGGGATCCATAGAAAAAGATCTTGAAAATTATGTAGCTGCACTAAAAACTTTAAATATTGCATTGAATATAGTGGTTGCTGTGGAAGGCGAATACCATCCAGGAACACAAGCAATCCTTAACAGTATTTCATTAGTTGCTCAACGAAATAAAGATTATGATAAAGCCCAAGAAATATTTTACAGACAAATAAAAATAATCAAGAAGGTTTATGGCTTGTCTCATACTACTCTAGCACATGCTTATAATAATCATTCAGTTTTTCTTACTCGCATTAATTCCTTTGATTCGTCATTATTTTATAGTAAAAAAGCCAACGCTATATACAAGAAGGCTTTAAAAGATCGACCTAACTCTGATTACGGCCTTTCACTTAAAAATTACGGATCTGCATTAAGCCAAATCAATCAACTTGATTCTGCTGAACATTATTTAAATAAAGGTGTAGAAATGCTTCAAGAAGTTAACGGCCCTAAAAAATATATTATAGATGGATTTTTTAAATTGGGTTATAACTATCAAAAAAAGCTGGATACTGCAAAGGCAATCAGTTATTTTGAAAAAGCAATCACGCTCAAAAGAGAACTGAACGAAAATACCGACGAATATGAAAGAATGAGAGACAATTTAAAGTCTAAATAAAAACTTTTTAGATTGCACTAATACAGGACGTCAGTTCTACTTTTACTAGTAGAAAAAATGATGCTATTTTCACTTGACTCAATAATTAAATGGAGTCATGAACTTTCGAGAAGATTAATTCAATTTGAATAAACAGTAAAGTTTCTATTGACAGGATCAATTGCTGCAAACTTTTTGGCATCTTCTGTGAAAAAATCTGAGAAGGGATTGGCCAAATTAAAGGAAAGATAAAGTGTGCTATAAAATTCTAGGTAGAACCAAAATTGTACTTCCTTTAAAAGAAATGAAGAATCCAATAAAATTAGGTGCTTTCGTAAGGTTATGGATAAAAGCCTAAATCCATTTATTTGGATTTAGGCTTTTCATTTTTCTATTTTAGTTGGGGATGAGCCTCATAAAAAGGCTTCATCTTTTCCTCGTAGCTCTTATTCTTCCAGTTTTCATAAGCTTCCTCTTCGCTAATCAAGTTCCGGTTAGCACTATCATCATTCCTCTCAATATTGAGGTATAGCATAGGGCGAGCATCTTGATTATCGTTCTCACTGGAGTAAAATACTAAAAATATATCACCTTCAATGTAAGAAAATAGAACACCCGGATTATTTTCACAAATCCAGTTCTGCGCGACATCACGCGGAATATAAACAGGCATTCTATTAACAAGAAGACCACTAATTTGATATAAATATCCATAGTTTTGAGTAATTCCGATTAAGTCCAAATAAGGATCATTGTATTGCCATTGCTCTTTACCTCCTATACTATCCCAAGGTTCCGTCTGATTTGCCATATCCCACGTCACAAAACCTTCATCGAATATAGGTGACTCGTTTCCATAGAAACCAACTTGCATTAGTGAAGCATCAATAGCGTCATTAACACCACTTAGATAAATAACTGCTTCGTTTATATAAAAATCTTCGGAACAAATATCAGTTTCATATTCTGCATCTATCACTTCCTTTAAGTTATTAAACTTCATCAACGTATGAATGCTGTCAGGGTCTGTGTTACTACTATAGTCCCCATTTATAATTATAAGGTTTTTATTGTTAGGGCCTGGAATTTCAAAAAGATCTTCCTCTACGAATAGATCTGCTTGATTATAAATAGTTATATCTTCCGTGCCATCATAACCTTTAAAGCCATTTTGAAAATAGAATGAATTAACGTTTCCATCCTGACCGTCTTGTCCATCAGCACCATCAGCACCATCTTCGCCGGGCACACCCTGTTGACCTTGAGGCCCTGTTGGCCCCGGCTGACCTTGATCGCCATCGCATGCGAAAAACATCATTGTTGCTGTTAATAATACAGCTTGGTTAATTAATTTAAAGGTTTTCATGATTTTTAGTTTATATTAAAATTTGATTAAAATTCTATTTTTATTTAACTATCTACTTAAGTAATAATTTTTTTTGTAAAAAAATCGCCCATTAAAGGGCGACTTTCAGGTTAAAAATGAAAAAACAACACCTAAACAATTACCTATTTGCCTAGGTCTCGTTTCGTTAATAAATTTTTACATCTTAAGGCTAACACCCAATGTTAGGTAGCTTAAAGCTCCTCTGCCCCCTTCTACATACACACCGAAATTTTTACCAAAATAATATCTGGCACCTAGAATTGGGCCAAAATCAAATCTGTTATTATTATATCTATTATCTGAAAGATACCCTGTGTTGTTAAAGAAGGTCATACCCATAATTAGTGTAACATACAAATCCAACTTGGTATCATCAATACCAAAATCCAACGCTTCATTAAGTAAAGAAGAATAATGAAATGAACCTCTTACACCAGCTGTGAAAATAGAAGAACCTCCTTCAACACCGAAAGATCTGTAATTCCAGGAAGCATATCCTGCATAAGGTCCCACTCCAAAATATTCATGAATTCCAAGTTCGTAATTTGTAGTAAGTGCTGGAAAGGATGTTGATCTGGCTCCAAAAGCATAGCCATAACCATAATACCCAATTCCAAAGCCTGCATTAAAAATGTTATCTCCTTTTTGGTAGACTAACTGATCTCCATCTTGTGCCTGCGCTGTGATGCCTAGCATCATGGCGGCTAATATTATATATATATGTTTTTTCATGATTTTATTTTTTTAGAAATAAAAAGGAGCAACAAATGAATTTGCCACTCCCTTTATTTGATTATAAGAATTGAACGTTAGCTGCCCCGTTCGTAGAAAATGAATTTTCCCCAGCTACAACATTACTTGCATTTGCATTACTATTATCCACCCCGTTTACCTGATTACCAGAACGTACAATTATACCTTGATTATCACTATTGGAAATAGTACAATCAAAAATTTGTAGCCTACCTTCACTAATTCCAATATTGGCATGTCTGTTTCCACTATTAAAAAACTCTAACCTTCTATCATTAGAGCCTCCATAAGATATTTCTGTAAATCTAAACTCATTAAAGGTAGATTGAGATTTAATCAGAATTCCTGCCCATTTAATATTTCCTGCACGATTAGAACTTGTGATTCTAATAGGATTTCCTGCAGTTCCCACTGATTTTAAAGAACCTGTTGAGGTAATTGTCATTAAACCGTCTTTCTCAAACTGTAGATCTGCACCTGCAGAAATTTCAGCATTTGCACTTACTGTAGCATCCCCTGTAAATAAATAAAAAGCTTCCCCACTTAAATTTGCAATTGTTTGATCTGAATTTAATGTAGACGAATAAACAGTAACGCCATCTACACCGTTTCCAGAAAATGTTGAGTTCTCATCTATTTTTCCTATTTCATTAAGCTCTATTGAAATAGCATAATCATTATTATCAACAAAGCTATTATTTGAGAATTCAAGTAAAGAAGTAGGTCTTGCATGAACTCCTTCACCTTTTCCATTGGAAAATAAGCAGTTATTGATGGAGATTTTACCCGTTGGGCGAATACCTAAGTTGGCAAATCTATTAGCTGATCCCTCAAAGAAAACTCTGGATTCACCACCGTAAGATACTTCTACATGATTCAATTCATTTTGATTATTCGCAGAAATTAATTCTATTCCTCTCCAATATAACCCTCCAGCTATGTTGGAAGAAGTTAAGACTACTTTATTACTAGAAGTTCCGTTAGCTCTTAATAAACCGGTAGAAGCAACCTGAAATAACACATCCTGATCAAATTCCATTTTAACTCCTTCAAATATATCCAATTCACCTTCTAGTGCAATATTTCCTGTAACAAGGTAACTTTGATCATTTAATAACTCCACCATCTCTTGGTTAGTAGTCATTGTAGAGCCAAAGATTCTTACATAATTTTCACTACCGTTGTTTTGTATATTTGAGTTTCCATCAATTTTACCCACTTGATTAAATGGTATTGAAATGGCATAATCTACATTATTCTCGAAGGTATTATTTTCAAAAGCTTCTAACCCATTAGAAGTTACATAAATTCCCTGGCCTGCACTGTTTGAAATTAATGAATTTCTAATTTGAAGCTTTCCTGAACTAGTGATACCAATATTACCGAATTGATTGGCGCTATTAACAAAAAAGAGTCTTGAATTACCTCCGTAGGATATCTCTACATGATTTAATTCATTTTGAATGTTGCTAGATTCAATTATTAGACCACCCCATTTAATGTTGCCTGCAATATTTGCACTGGTGAGTTTAATTTTATTATTTGATGTTCCTACAGCTTTTAGCAATCCGTTTGAAGTAACTGTTATAAATCTATCTTCGACTATTTCAACATATACTCCCGGCATTATAGTAAGCTCAGCATTTATAGCAACATTTGCTGTCACTCTATAGTCAGGTCTAGCAGGATCATTAAAAATATTCTCCCAAACTGTATCAGAATTTATATTACCATCAATTATAATAGTTTCAGCACCTGCCACACCATCTTGGGAGACATTAATTAATACATTGTCAGAAGCAGAATTATTGTCCTCATCAGTAACTGTTAATCGAGCAGTGTAAACCCCTTCCTCATCTGGGATAAAGCTAGCATTAGCAGCTGTACTACCAGAAATAGTTGCGTCACTCCCAGCAGGCAACTGAGCTAATTCCCATAAATAAGTGAGAGATCCTCCATCAGGGTCTGATGAATTTGTTCCATTAAGTGTAACTGTGCTACCAACAAAGGCATCAATATCTGCCCCTGCATCTACTATAGGTGGGCTGCCGATGATCACATCATCTTCTCCACATCCGTAAAACATCATGGCTACTATTAAGAGCCAACTAAATTTTGTCATTGTTTTTAAATTTTTCATAATAAATATTTAGGTATAGTTTTTCCTTTCATCTTACTACACACCAATTTTTTCTAAATAGGATCATATTTATCAAAAAAATTAAAAAAATATCTTTCCTCAACAAATTCCGTTTTCCAGGGTTGGTACTCTATCTTTGTAATCTTATGGAATTGCTTAAAAATCAAACAAGTCAGGTAGATTTCGAATCTCTTGACCCTAAACAATATATAATTATTAAAGGCGCTCGGGTAAATAACCTTAAAAACCTGAGTGTTGCCATCCCCAGAAATAAATTAGTAGTGGTTACTGGCTTATCGGGATCAGGCAAATCTTCCTTAGCTTTTGATACACTTTTTGCAGAAGGGCAAAGAATGTATGTAGAAAGCTTAAGCTCTTATGCCCGGCAGTTTTTAGGCAGAATGGAGAAGCCTGAAGTAGATTATATAAGAGGAGTTTCACCTGCCATTGCCATAGAACAAAAAGTGAACACTCGTAATCCAAGATCTACAGTAGGTACTACCACTGAAATTTATGATTATATGAAATTGCTCTTTGCCAGAATAGGCATTACAATTTCTCCCGTAAGCAATAAACCGGTTACAAGAGACACTATTACCAGCATTTCTGATAGTATTCATGAAAAAGAGGAGGGTACAAAATTCATGATATTGGCACCTTTGCTTAAAAATGAGGATAGAACTTTGAAAAAAGAATTGGAATTACTCTTAAGTAAAGGTTATCCCAGAATTGTAGCAGATGATGAGGTGCTTTTCATTGAAGAAATAATTTCTGATGTAAAAAAACTGGAAAAAAAGAAACTCTACATCCTAATAGACAGAGCTTCGGTAAAGAAAGAAGATGAAGATAACCTTTTTAGAATAAATGATTCTATTCAAACTGCCTTTTTTGAAGGCCATGGTGAGTGTATTATAGATTTTATAAATGAAAAGAAAGCTTATAACGACCGCTTTGAAAAAGATGGGATTGTTTTTGAAGAGCCAAGTGTTAACCTATTCAGCTTTAATAACCCTTATGGTGCCTGCAGAACCTGTGAAGGCTTTGGTAAAATTTTAGGAATTGATGAGGATTTAGTTGTCCCTGATAAAAGTTTATCAGTATATGAAGGTGCTATTGCTCCCTGGAAAGGCGAAACCATGAAATTATGGGTTCAACCATTACTTAAGCATGGTATTGAATTTGATTTTCCTATTCACCGTCCTTATGAGGAGTTAACCGAGCAGCAACAGCAATTAATTTGGGAAGGGAATAAATACTTTAAAGGTTTAAATGACTTTTTTAAGCATTTAGAATCTAAAACGCATAAAATACAGTACCGTGTAATGCTTTCACGCTACCGGGGCAGAACGGTTTGTCCTGATTGTAAAGGTACCCGATTAAGAAAAGATGCAGGTTATGTAAAAATAGATGGTGCTTCCATAATTGAATTAGTACTAAAACCTATCGATCAACTCATCCAGTTTTTTAAAGACATAAAGTTATCAGACTATCAGCAGAAAGTAGCCGGTAGAATATTAAAAGAAATTGAAAGCAGACTACAATACTTATTGGAAGTAGGCTTAGGATATTTAACCTTAAACAGACTTACCTCCACGCTATCGGGAGGAGAGTTTCAGCGTATAAAACTAGCCACATCATTAGGAAGTGCTCTTGTAGGATCTATGTACATTTTAGATGAACCTTCCATTGGTCTGCACCCCAGAGATACCAAAAGACTGGTTTCTGTATTAAAAACATTGCGTGATTTAGGCAATACAGTAATTGTGGTAGAGCATGAAGAAGAAGTAATGCTAGAGGCCGATCAAATTATTGATGTTGGTCCGGATGCAGGTGTGCATGGTGGGGAAATGGTTTTTCAGGGCAGTCTTGAGGCACTGAAAAAAGCAGATAATACGCATACTTCTCGTTTCTTGAATGGCACTAATGAGGTAGCTGTACCAAAGTATCGTAGGAAATGGAAAAATAGCATTATTATTAAAGGTGCAAGAGAGAATAACCTCAAAATACCTGAGGTAAAAATTCCATTAGAAGTGCTTACTGTGGTAACCGGAGTAAGTGGTTCAGGAAAATCTACATTAATCAAAAAGGTACTATATCCGGCTTTGGCAAAAATAATAGGGCAGGGTTCTACCGAGAGTACAGGCAAATTTGATAAGCTCGAGGGCGATTTCAGAAAAGTAAAAACCATTGAATTTGTTGATCAGAATCCCATTGGTAAATCATCCAGATCAAACCCTGTAACTTATGTAAAAGCTTATGATGCAATCAGACAATTATTTGCAGAACAAGGGCTATCGAAACAACGAGGTTATAAACCTTCTCATTTTTCTTTTAACGTAGATGGTGGCAGGTGTGAAATGTGCCAGGGTGAGGGCATTCAAAAGATTGAAATGCAGTTTATGGCTGATATTGAACTGACCTGCGAAAGCTGTGGGGGTAAAAGATTCAAAAATGAAATATTGGATATTACCTACCAGGGCAAGCATATTGCTGAAGTTTTAGACTTAACAGTAGAGGAAAGTTTAACGTTTTTTGAAAAACAAACTCCGGTAATAAATAAATTACAGCCTTTGTTTGATGTAGGTCTGGGCTATATTAGGTTAGGGCAATCTTCCAACTCATTAAGCGGTGGGGAAGCTCAGCGTGTAAAGTTGGCAAGTTATTTAGGCAAGGGAGGTAGCATTAAAAATGATCATCACCTGTTTATTTTTGATGAACCTACTACCGGTTTACATTTCCATGATATTAAAAAGTTATTAGAATCTATTAACGCTTTGATTGAACAAGGCAATTCAGTTATTATTATAGAACATAATATGGAGGTGATTAAAACGGCTGATTGGATAATAGATTTGGGTCCTGAAGGTGGCGAAAATGGTGGTTTGGTTAAATTTGAAGGCACTCCTGAAGAGATGATTAAATTGAAAGGAAACCATACAGCTGATTACCTGAAGGGGAAGATTTAAAACTTACTTTTTGCTGTTTATAAGAAATGAAAATAAGAGCAAGAATGAGGTCTTGTTCTCATTTTAAAAGCTGAGAATTTAGTCCCTTTCGATGAAATGCAGGAGTTGGAAGTAGTAATTGTAGTAAATTGATGAAGCGGATATTCATACATTAATAGGATAATACAATTTTTAAGAAATCTTGAAAGAGGTGATACACGGTGTAAAATTTGTCTAGTAGACTGCAACTAATGTTCGAGAATTATCTTTAGTTTCGTTTTTGATTTTAGGAATATGATTTAAATTTCCTCTCCTTACTAGAAGGAAATCAGCATTTTTGCGCTAAAAAAGTAGCATATCAATAATATATTTAAATAGGCAAAGGTGAGCTATTAGAATTACAAAGTGACTGGTGCTGATTCAAAAGTCAGTACTACAAAAAATCAATTGGAAATCAAGATTTCACCGTTAAATACCATCGTTTTTCATTACTATTTCATTAATAAAGCGGGTCAAAGCTCCGCTAAGAAGCCCCAGATTATATATAATCCGCACACATGATTTATGTCAATACTAGCACTCGGCAATTAATTTACTGTTTCTCAAACTCTATTTTTAATAGTGAAGCAGAGGGCTTTAAAATGTTCTTTTATGCGCAAATTTACTACCTATCCTGCAATACCATTAATACTGAGTCATTATTAAAGAAAAATATAAGTAGAGATATTACATATTAGTAGGCTACTGTAATAGGTTCCGATAGCTCGGTCTCTAATCCATTGGCAAGCACTCCTTTTAAGCGATAGATATACCTTGAATTAATAGCAGGATTTTTATCTATAAAACTTGATCCATTTGTCGACTTATAGAGCCTTAAAGGTTCTTCGTCCTTCTTTCGATAAATTATAACTCTCTTGATTTCGCTTAGATTTGACCAGCTCAACTTTATTTCCCTTTTATCGCGATCAACTTGGCTTTTAATATTTTCTATGATAGCTTTATTAATCCCATCTGTTACAGCGATACTAATGAAAGCTAGGTCGGAAAATAAGCTATCGTCATCATGTGCCATTAAAAAATACCTATAGGTGCCTGTTGGTAAATTAGCATCGGTGTAGCTTCTAGTATTTGTATTCTTTGGAAATATTTTTACCAAAGTACTGTCCCCATTAAACACCCTCTTCAGTGAGTATCTTAGTACATCATCGCTTGGGCTATTGGCCCAGCTTAGTCTAACTGATGATCCGTCAACAGATATTTTTTGGAACACGGGTGGGCTTGGTGGAATAATATCGGGCTTTTCAAGGTTTAGAATAGTGGAATATTCAGAAGGATTACCATGATTGTCTTCAGCAATTAATTTGTAATAGATATTTTCTGATAGGGTGGCAATATTGATAGAGTCCTTATAACTAAGGCTTAAAACCTCTCCTTTAGTAATTTGAATAAACTCTTCCATGGGACTATTGGCTCTAAAAACCCTGTAGCCGCTCACATCGGCTTCCTCATTGGCATCCCACTGTATTGATACGATCCCAGAAGTATTTATACCTCCAGTGAGCCCTGATGGTGGTAAAGGTGGTATACTATCTTCAGGTTGCACTAAAACTGGGAAGGAGGTGGTTTCCACACTGTCTCGGCCAATGGCTTTTATCACATAATAATTAATAGGCTTAGGCGAAACGTCTTTAAATTGATAGGTAGTAGCAGACAGCATATTCTTTGATATGGTAATATATGGGCCTTTGGCTGTAGCTCCTCTAGCTACTTTAAAACCCATGATTTTGTCCTTAAAAGCATCGGGAAAACTCCATTTGATATCCACCTGTCCATCAAAAGAAATACCAGTTGAATCAATTTGGGCAATAACTCCTTTTGCAGAGGCCAAACCGACCCCTTTAATGGGTTCCGATGGTGGGCCAACCGAGCCAAAAGGAGTCAACCCTTTCACTCTATAAAAATACACCTTATTATTCTCAGACAGTGAATCTAAATAGTAGGTCCTTCTTGGATTAGTATTTTTTGAGATGTTGAGAAAAGGCACTTCTTCCCTTTTATTGTAGGTTCTTCCTTCGTCTTCAGATCGTTCAATCACATAGGACACATATATTTTATCATGATAGTAAGACTCCCAGCTTAACCCCACAGATTGATCACCCACCTGAATTGCCAATTCAGTGGGAGGTGGCAGTTGCAATACATCAGCAGGATCAATGTAATAGGAACCAGTATCTACCCGGTAGCTACTAGTAGCATTACTGGCTAGATAAATTTTATAGACATAGCGTTCACCTGGAGTAATGTCATTATCAACGTATCGCAGACCCATTGCTCGGGCTACAGTGGCCGATAAGTCAGCACTCATTAAGGCAAACCCGAAGCGGTTCTCCAGCTCACTGGCCTGGTTGAGAAATGAAGCCTGATCACCAGCAGGATCGTCCAATTCAAAATCGTCTCCATAGATGGCCTGCGCCGCTATGGCAGCATATTTATCGTTTTTCACCAAAGGCTCCCAATCATCCAACGGAAGGGGCATAATGGGAGAGGGCGTAAGGCGCACGGGTTGCATGTTTGACGTGTCCCTTTTACCATCTTTCCAGACAGTATAGCGATCGATCAAGTACCCATTTTTAATACCAAGCTGCCATGCAACAGGTTTATCGGGCGCCCACCGAAGTACTACAGAGTCCTTCATGGCTGCTCCAAGTACTTTTATATCAGCATTACTAGTCTGTGCCAACAACTTAGAAGATATTAAGCAGCATACTATTATTAAATACTTCAATCTATTTGATTTGTTATAAAGAAACCTCATGCCTATTCTATCTTATAATGGTAAATGTTCTGGAAGTGGTTGTCCTATTAATTCCTGGCAGCCTATATTCTATCTTATACTCATAATTGCCCGTTGAAATATTATACCAACTAGCATCCATAAGCCTTTTAGCACCAAGAGGTGCTACTGAATAGCTATCAACATACTTTGCGTAGGCTTTTTGTTTCAGTTCATCAAAATCCATAAACATATTATAAGCAAGGTCATATACGAACAATATCTTATCGTTTTGTGTGCTATAATTCCCAGCATTAGCGTCCTCTAGCGTGAGGCGA
Source organism: Cytophagales bacterium (assembly GCA_038258905.1). Classification (GTDB taxonomy): domain Bacteria; phylum Bacteroidota; class Bacteroidia; order Cytophagales; family Cyclobacteriaceae; genus Marivirga. Next base: position 2,576 of record JBBSPJ010000005.1, on the reverse strand, counting down.
GGATAAACCCCATCTTTCTGGTAAACAAATACTGCATCTAAAGGAGGTACGCTGTAAGTACTGCCTGGTGTACGCCAATCTGAAATGGTGAGACCTCCGTTTGTAGAATAATATTGATAATTGGTGGGATACATATGACTATTGTACCAATTATTTGTTGGTAATGCAAATACATTCACCAAAGCAGGCATATCATTGTGACCATGTACTTCCATTTTATCAAATACCTCTGGTGCATCTGCTCTACCAAACAGCTTCATTAAATTATGCGAAACAATTATCTCTGCCAAGCTTTCATAGCCAGTAAGTGCATTTAATTTTGCAGTAAAAGTGTTGTATTTGCTTGTTTTGAACACAGTTTCGTATAACAATTTCTCTTCGGCCAACAATAACACACCTTCAATTTCCTTCGTTTCCAAATCAACGCTAACAGCTTCCTCATTGGTAAGGTTGGTGCTGATGGAAGTTACGTTTTCGTCCACCTTTTGTACTAATCCGGCAGGTTTCCTTACAAAATAGTATCCGTAGGCGCGTTCATTTAGCAAGTCAGGCATAGTGTAGGTTATGGTTTTGCTACCTTCATTATAGCTGAGCGGCACATCTTTCACAGAAGGCAAGCCTAGTGGAACGAAACGCGCATTAAAACTCCATTGTTTTCCATCTTCATTACTATTGAAAAGATAGGATTGTCCTTGTTTGAGCACCATATAGCCTCCGCTATATTCATCCTGCAGAAAGCTATATTGTGAGGTGACTGGGTAGCTATATAACACATTTTCTTCTGGTATAAAATTAGGAGCCTTCCCAGTGGTAAAGGTCACTTCTTGCTCTTCAAATTCCTGCTTTCCTGAAGCGCCAAGTGGGGTCCAATTGTTATTGATTTTTTCTTCCCACAGTACCCTCACTTTTGCTGTCACTTTTACTTCAGGAGGTAGTATTTCAAAAGAATTAAAAATAGCCACATCATTATTGGAGTTCCACTCAATATCTCCGGAAAGCTCTTTGCCCCCGCTTGAAACTTTTAAATAGTCTAGTTTAACCCGATAAGCTTTGTATTCGCTATTGGCATTTAAAGTTTCGAATTGTTGACCAATGGATACATTGAAAGCCACTTGAGGAGCAGCAAAAACACTCACATCATCTTCCTTGTTGCTAGGCTTAACATCTCCTATAATTTTTATACCGACAGAACTTATACCTGCAATTTCACATTCTTTACCAACAGTTACTTTAAAGTTGAAATTTCCTTTTACCAAGCCACCTAAAATTTTATAATGACCAATAACCAGGCCTCTCATATAAAGTGGATTGGGTAGTTTAGCCTGAATAATTGCAGCAACACCCGCGTTGAAAATTTCAAATTCTCCTTTTATAAATTTCAGGTCCACACGTATGCCAATGGCTCCTTGCATATAGGCCCATGCTTGGCCCGAGGCGTACCAGCCATTTATACCAATAGGATCTGTTTCTCCCACGCAATTTGCATCCCCATAGTCCCTGAGCATGACATCGAAGCCCAGACCAGCACCAAACTCACCGTAGAGCATAAGAATTTGGATACGACCCGTACTAACCTTCATGCTGGAACCGAATGCAATTCCTCCTCCTGTGGCCAATGCACTTTCGTCCCGCATTATATCGAGGTCATCTTCAAGGCCACTTACAAATTCCAAAGGGATTACATCGGCAAGGTTAGGGAAATCTTCAATATAAGTACCTACCATAAAATATGCGCCTGTTTCTACCAGCCCAATAAAGTTGAGACCAATTCGCTGCGAAGGAGTACCTATATGAATGTACCAGTCCTCTGGACCGAAATGGAGCACGGCCCGACCGGCAAGACCCTTGGGGTGTATGCCGCGAATTACATTACCTACGTTTACATAGGTGTCCATAGTGGCATGCAATGCTTTATTTTCAAAATCGTATTCAATGACCACTTCAGCATACAGCGGTACTTCACTTTTTCTATTCTCAATAGGTGTCATAAAATACCCTTCGCCAGTAAACCTAGCAAAGCGTATTCCTCCCCTGGAATTGAATGCTACTTCAAAGCCTACATCGCTATTGAATGTTTCTGACGGAATAGTTCCTAAGATGACCATCGCTTTTAAGCCCAAGCCAGTATCAGCATCCGGCAGATAACGTGTCCCGCTTCTGGTGGTGCCGATAGTGAATTTATCAGCTTCACCATTAACAGTGGTAAAATCCTCTGGCTGGTAGGGATCGGGCCTTTCCAATGCCATATGGTAATAAGCACCACCCCCAAAACCATAAATGCCGAAACCAGTGCCAATTGGTACTGGAAGCCTTATTCTCCCATCGACATACCAATATCTAAGTCCTTCCACGTTACCAAATTGGGCTATTACTTTTAACCGTGTACCTCCGGGGTTGAAGGTGGCATCAATTTCCCCTCGAAAGCCGTTGCCAAAAACTTCATGCTGGTCGTAAAACGCTAGGCTACCATACAACTCAAATGATTTCGTTTTCACATTAATGGCAATTTCAGATATTTCAATTTTTTTGAATTCCCATTTTTGTTCAGTAACGCTATTGCCATTTACAATCAGGTT
>JBBSPJ010000004.1:0-33750 GCA_038258905.1 Cytophagales bacterium | reverse complement strand
GGAGGTGCACCTTATCCCCTTTTTCACAGCCTCCAAATTCTCTCAATTCAACAGGCGGAAAGGGGGGATTGAGCTTCATAAATAGTTTTTCATTAAACCGTTCCTTTACGCTCAAGTAATCTGCCTTAACTATAGTCTTTAATTTTAAATGCATTCCGGTATAATAAGATGCCTTAACTATTGTTTGAAATTAATTGAAATAAAACTAAATCACCCACTAGACTCTATTCCTTCACTCCACATACTTAGGTCCATACTGATGGACTACTGTTTTTTTAGCCGATAATTTTACTTCAAAAATTTTATCATATTCTAGTTCACCGAGTGTTTCCTGAGGTTTTTCTATACCAAAAGCTTGAATCTGTTCCAGGATAGTATTACTATGACCTATCATCACAATGGTATCTGCAGCCATATTTTTCAAGCTCTCTGCTATTTTATTAAATTCTTTAGGATCATATTTACCAATAGCAAGACCTTGCGCCTCGGCTAATGGCTCGGCAGTTTCTATAGTTCTTTTATAATCTGAACTTATAATAGTGTCCACTTTAATGTTTTTAAACCATGTGGCCAAATCAACTGCTCTCATTACACCATCAACTGTTAAAGAAGGATCCTTAGCCATTAAAGTGTCTTTTTCGGCATGCCTAACTAAATATAGAATTTTATTTTTATTTTCATTTGAACTACAGGCTATTAAAACTAAACCTATTACTACAATACATACTAAATTTTTCATAAACCAAAGTTAAAAAATTAAGTGAATTCTTTTCATTCGTTTTTTCTTATTTTAGAAATACTCTAATTCACTTCTAACTAGAGCCTAAAAACTACTATAATATTAAAAATTTAAACAAACAGGTGCTTAAAATATAATAAATTGAATATATTCCATAGATTACCCTAATGTTACTTATTAAAATAAGGCAGATGTAAGCTTTTAATAATTTCAAAAAGCTAAACTCTTATAATTAATTATCAGCCTAATTTACATAAATTATTTTCTTTAATTTTACATGAAACCATACATTATATCGATAAATAGTGCTTATTTAACGATGAGTGGGCAAATATTTAAAATATAATAATTACATTTGATGGTATTTAAGTATTAAAATGTTATGGCATTAACACCATTAAATGAAAATTTAGGTCGTACCAGAGCCGCCCACTTATTAAGGAGAACCGTTTTTGGTGCTACTCAGGCAGAGGTAGATACTTTTGCGGCATTAACCCCTACGGAAGCACTTACATTGCTTTTTAAGGACAGTTTAGAAAGCCCACTCCCTCCAATTGATCCTAGCACAGGTTCTGAATGGATGGTTTCGGGTACTACTGATGCAAACAGTGAAGGTTCTTTGTTGGAAAGTTACTTTTTAAGATGGCACCTGGGACAGATGACCGGTGGTATAACTACTACTGAAGATAAATTGGCGTATATATTTAGAGAGAAGCTTGTACTCTTTCTTCATACCCATTTTACTACCAAAAAATCAACAGTAAGCAATAACAGGGCATTGTACTTCCAAAATGAACTTTTTAGAAAATTTGCGTTTGATAAAAATCTACAAGTTGAACCAGAAGATCCATTAGAAACACCCGTTCAGTTAAATTTTAAATCACTGGTTATAAAGGTTTGTGTTGATAATGCCATGCTAAAATTCTTGGATGGCAGGCTTAATGTAAAAGGTAACCCTAATGAAAATTTTGCCAGGGAGTTATTAGAATTGTACTCAGCTGGAAGAGGATTAGAGGGCTCAGATAAGAATTCCGAGTTTGATGGTGATTATGGCACTTTTACTGAACAGGATGTGCAAGAGGGGGCCAAAATATTATCAGGGTTTGATGTAGACCCCAACTTCTCCGTAATAGATCCAGATACAGGTTTGCCCACAGGCAGAATTAGAGGGAATGGAAATATTGCAAATCAACATGACAATAACACTAAAGAATTAAGCATAAGATTTAATAATGCCGTTATAGCACCAAATCCTGAATTATTAATTGGTGGAGAAGCAACAAGGGAAAGTGCATTGGACGAAATTCAGCAGTTCGTGGATGCCATTTTTAATCAAGAAGAAACAGCCAAACATATCTGTAGAAAAATTTATAGATTTTTCGGGTACCATGAAATCACAGAAGAAATACATGCTGGAATTATTACTGACCTGGCACAGATATTTATAGCTTCTGATTTCAAAATTCAACCTGTATTAGAAGCCTTTTTTAGTAGTCGAGAGTTTTATGAAGGAGCTACAGGTGTGGAAGATGATGTATATGGAAGTATTATCAAATCGCCAATTGATTTGGTCATTGGTCATGCAAGAACGTTCGAATTAACGTTACCGCACTATTTAAATAATCCTGCTGAATTTTACAGTGCTTCTTACTTTGTTTTAAAAAGCATAGTTGACATGGGACTAGATTATTATGAGCCTTTCGAAGTGGCAGGATATTCAGCTTACCATCAATACCCGATTTACTACAGGGGTTGGATTACTACCAATTATCTGACACAAAGATATTCTTACGTCCAGAAAGTAAGTAAAGGAATGATGGATGAAATCCCAGTAGAGTTATTAGCACCTGTAGATTATGTGGTTAAAAATTTAGATTTCACTTTAGCTTCTAATGCAAGGGATTTAGTAGCAGAAGTTTGTAAGCAATTGCTATCTGTTTCCTCCAATGTATCATTTGGTGATGATACGAGTGAATTAACTGAGGAAAGGTTAAGCTATTTCTTAAATGCCTTCCTGTTAACTTTTGCTATAGATGAGAATCCGGAAGAAGCGTGGACCATTAGATGGACTAATGGATTTGACCCTGAAGTAGTTAGCAGACAATTACAAGATTTATTTAATGCCATACTTCAGGCACCTGAATATCAATTAATGTAGTTATGGAAAGAAGAAAATTTCTAAAAAAATTAGGTTTTGCAGCAGGAATGCCATTTGCACTTTCGGGCATTCCCATACAAATACTTGCCTCGCACGAGCCTTTAAAAAATCTATTGCATAAAAGCACTAATGATAATGTATTGGTGATTTTACAAATGCACGGTGGTAATGATAGTTTAAATTCTTTTATTCCTATTGATGCTTATGATCAATACTACAGTAGAAGAGCTAATATCGCTATTCCCTACAGAAGCGGAAACCGTACTTTAATTCCTTTAGATAGTACCCTGGCAGATCCTGATCAGGTAGGTTTGCATCCAGACATGATCGACTTCAAATCGATGTATGACCAGGGGCAAGCTGCGGTATATCAAGGGGTGTCTTACCCTAAAAACAATGGCTCTCATTTTAGAGGAAGAGATATTTGGTTTATGGGTGGTGATTATGATGATTATTTCTCTTCCGGCTGGATAGGCAGGTATCTTAATTTAGCTTATACACCTTCTTCCTATCCTGATGATTTCCCAAATGCTGAAATGCCTGATCCACTAGCATTGGAGATGGGTAACGATTCTTCATTGGTTTTCCACCAGGAAGGTAATATCCCTACTTCAATTTCCTTAGGTAATAGCCCTGGTCAATTATTAGATCAAATTGAAAATCTGGAAGGTTTTCAGGATCAGGGTGTAGATCCCAGAGGCTTGCCTCCTGAATTTTTAAATGGATCTGCCTATAAAAAAGAAATGGACTGGATTTTAGGGCTGGAAGACAAATCTGAAACTTACATTAAAAGACTTCAGGAAATATATTTGGCTTCTTCCGATTCAAGTATTGAATATCCATCAATTTATCCATTTAATGCACCTAGCAATAGTAGGAGAAATCCATTAAGTGGTCAATTACAATTAGTAAGCAGGCTATTAGGAGGTGGGATAAAAACAAAAGTTTTCCTTGTAAAGATTGGCGGTTTCGATAGTCATGCCGATCAGGTAGAATCAAATGACACCACCATGGGGGTTCATGCTACTAAAATGTATCATATTTCTGCGGCTCTGAAGGCTTTTCAGCAGGATCTTAAAAACAGGGGCATCTCAGATAAGGTATTAACTGTAACAATGTCAGAGTTTGGTAGAAGAATTGGATCTAATGGAAGTTACGGTACAGACCACGGCAAAGGAGGCTCTGTAATGCTATTTGGCGACAAAGTGAATGCCGGTGTATTTGGAACAAATCCTGATTTGAGTAAAAGTAATATTGAAATGCAGTTTGATTATCGTCAGCTCTATTCAGGCATTTTGCACGATTGGTTTGGGGTTGAACAATCAGTAATTAATCAGGACATCTTCTTTAAAGATTTCTTTAATGCAAAAGACGAAGATGGTAGTCCTCTGCCTGATGTGAAAATTATATCTGATAAAATTACAGGTAATAAAGATTGGCTGGTGGAAAGGTTTAATGTTTCTTCACCATTCCCTAATCCGGCAAAATACTATACTCAATTAAATGTTCATAGTAATATAAAAGGAATTGCTCAGCTTCAAATTCTTGATCAAAAAGGAACCGTAATTAAATCAATGAAAGAAAATCTGCAGCAAGGAAAAACAGAAATAAAAATAAACACTGATTTCCTGAAACAAGGAATGTATTATTTAAAAATTGACGCCCAAAACATCCATGAAACTAAAAAGCTTGTTATTCAATAATTACCGACCTTTTGTTATAATAATTTGTTTCAGCGTATTATCTATTTCATTTACTGAGGCGCAAACTTTTAAAAAGAAACCCAAAAATATTGGTGACGACTTTTTGAAAACGCAATGGTGGTTAGGATTTAGAGGTGGAGCAAACTTTACTAATGTAACGCCTATCAATAGATTTTCAGGGTTCAACCCCATAAATTACGATGAGGAAGCACTTGAAAAAACTTATAATGAATTTGAAAACCCAGGCTTCCATGTAGGATTAGATATTACATTCTATCATGCAGGTTTTTCATTATCTACCTTCCCATCTTTTTTCATACATAACCTATCATATGAAAGCAATAGGCTTTGGGTGGGAGATACAGAGTTTGATAGATATGAAACTAATTATGCTGTAGATCAATCAGTTACTTTTATTGATATACCGGTTGCTTTAAAATATGATATTCTACAAAATAAAGTGAGGCCATTTGTAATGGCAGGTGCTTTCTATAGCTTCAGGTTTGCCGCAAATAAAGAAGTAAATATTCGTGAAACAGATTATGCTTCTTTTGTTCTAAATGATCCCAATTCAATTCAATCTTTCGATAGAGCTACTATTAATTTGAGTAATCCGGAAGAATTTAATAATAACTGGGGAGTTTTAGGGGGTGTTGGTGTGAGTTTCGACTTTTGGAATATCAGAACCATCATTGATTTCCAATACAGACATAGCTTTAATTCTGTGGTAAACCCTTCTGAAAGATTTAAAGAAACTGAATTTTCTGCTTTCGGTGAACTGCAAGATGATTATAGCATTCAAAACTATAGTGGATCTATTAGCTTCGTTTTCCCATTAAGATATATTGACAGCCAGTTTAAAGCTTTATAAATGAGATATTTAGTAACATTAATTTTCGCTTCCTTTATATTCCTGTCCTGTTCTAAGGAGGAAGAATTTAACCCAGAATCAGCCTTTCTTCAAATTTATGATGATAATAATTACAATGTAGCCTACCAACCTGTTGGTTTAGGGGCTAGCGATAGTAATTTATTTGTTTTATCAGAAAGAAATCTGGATGTAAGTAATTTCTCCGGTATCAATTTGGTTGTTGCCAATCAGGCTGGCGATTTTACTAGAGAAGTGGAATTGGAAGATATATATGTAGCGCCAACCAAGGGACTACTTAAAATTGGCACTACGCATTATTTCTTTTGTATGGATAGGAATAGTCTAAGGCCGCAATTAGGAAGCATACCGGCAAGTGGTGATCAGGTTAATTTTTCTGCCCTGAATTTATCAGCTTCATACCCCTTAGCTGCAGCAATCAGCAACAATAATAATTTAATTTTATTAAGTTATAATCCTGAAAGCCAGGCATCTGTTATTTCAGTGGTAGATTTAAATGGCACGGTAGTAAATCAGGCATCATATTCCATTGGCCCAGGTGATGATGTACGGACCGCTGTAGTAAACCATTTTACTAATAGAAGCGATAGATTGCCTTTCTTCTGTGGCCAGGCGCCTAATGGAAGTTATTATTTTAATGGCTTTTTTAATTATACCCTTTCAATGGTTTTTACTGATTTAGGAGATGATCCTACAGGAGTAATCCAAGGCCAGGCATTAAATGCAGGTATGAAGAGTATGATACCTATTGGAGGTAATAACTATGCCTTTATGGGCTTTCAGTTTTCTGATCATTTTATTTCAGGACAAATACAGTTTTCTACAACGGGCATAACTTCTTCGGTTGAATTTTTTGATAGAAATATTCCTGAAATATCTGAAAAAGCCAATAGCAGAGTAGTTACCTATAGTGCTAATAGCGCTGAACCGGAGATGGTAATATTTGCATCAGAAACGGAAGGCAGGCAGGTAGTGCTTTACTTTTATGACATAAATACTGGTGGCTTACTTAGCACATACTATATTGGCACTTTAAACCCATTTACTTTAGCAGACCTTATTGTATTTGAAGATGGCAGTATTGCAGTAACAGGCACCACCTTTTTAGCAGGGAGATTTGAACGAATTTACATAACTAAAATAAACCGCCAGCAGATTTTAGACATTCTTTAATACTCAATTGCTTTCCGTTTAAATAAATTCTTTGAAAGCTCAATAACATAGTATACTTTAGTGGCACAAAACTAATTGACCAAAACTATGCATTGGATAATTAAGCACCAATGGCTGGCATTTCGCAGATCGCCCGCCTTTGAAAAGGATTTAGGCGTAAAAGTATTTCTGGGTATAGTCGGACTTTTATTTCTACTGAACCTCGTTTTTATATCAGCAGGTTTAGGAAGTATTTTAGATGAATTCAGAGGGGAATTAACCAAAGTGGAGTTTATCAATCAGTTCGTTTTATACTATTTTCTATTCGAATTAGGTATACGATATTTTCTTCAACCAGTACCTGCACTGGATGTTGAGCCTTATTTACATCTCCCTATAGGCAAGAAGTTTATCGCTAATTATCTTTTGATAAAATCTTTCCTTAGCCCTTATAATTTATTGGCACCTGCTGTTTTTGTCCCTGTATTTTTTTCGGTAGTTATTCCTGAATTAGGCTTTAATAGTGCTTTACTATGGCTATTATTTAATTTAATAATTTCATTATCCCTCCATTTTTTTAATATTATTTTTAAAAAGAAACTTGAAAACAATACGATTACCTGGATAGTAATTGTTATCATTTTTGCAGCTAATTATGTGTTAGGGAATTATTTTAATTTTGATTTAATACCATTCCATTTACTTTTAGAGGCCACAATAACTTCTCCATTTTTAATAATCATTCCTATTTTATTATCTGTAGCAATGGTCTTTACTTGTTACCGTTTCTTTACACAATATTTATACCTTGAGGATCTGGCTGATGCTAAAATGCTTTCAGGAGAGAAATTTACCGCAAAACTAAGCGGTTTTGAATCAAAAGGGCTCGTAAATACCCTCATAGTGCAAGAATTGAAATTAATTCTCCGACATAAAAGGAGCAGATCAGCTATTTTAATCTCCTTATTATTTTTATTCTATCCATTGATACTTTTAAACCGGGGTGACGGAGAAATCGATCTGGCTATGTTTATGATTGCCAGCATATTATTAACCGGTATTTTCATCATGAATTATGGACAATTTTTATGGAGCTGGAATACCAACCAAATGGATTTCTTTCTCACAAAAATTAACCCTTATACCCAGTGGATTGAATCGCGCTATAGATTACTATTATACTCTGCTATTATATCAAGTATTTTGGCTATTCCGTATGTTTATTTTGGTTGGGAAATTTTACCTGCAATAGTGGCAACCGCTTTATATAATGTAGGAATTAATAGTATGCTAGTTATGAGAATGTCATTATGGTCGCCCAAGGCAATAGACTTAAATAAAAGCTCCATGATGAACTACGAAGGAACCGGTGCCGCACAATTTTTAATTGGCTTACCAATTATATTAGGTCCCTTAGCTATTTACGGTATCTGCTATTTGACAGGGATTCCTCAATTAGGCATATTAGCAGTAGGCATAATTGGAGTAATAGGAATTGCTTTAAGAGGGGTTTTCTTTAAAGCTATTGCATCAAAATTAAAGAAAGATAAGTACAAACTCATTCACGATTTAACTTTATAAAACAGTGATTCAAATTAATAACCTTCAGAAAAGCTATAAACAATTAACTGCGTTATCTATTGAAAGTCTGGAGATTCCTTCAGGGCAATCTTTCGGTTTAGTAGGCAACAATGGCGCTGGCAAGACTACTCTTTTGAGACTTATGTTAGACTTAATTCGTGCAACCAGTGGAACTGTGCTGGTAGAGGGGGAAGCTGTGAATGAAAGTGAAGAGTGGAAAAGCTTTACAGGATCCTTTATAGATGAAAAATTCCTAATCAGCTATTTAACCCCTGAAGAATATTTTCAATTTTTAGCACAAATTAATGGGGTAAGCAAAGGAGATTTAGATAAGCATTTGGCTCTTTTCGAAGCTTTGTTTAATGGAGAGATTTTAGGAAAGGGGAAATACATAAGGGATCTCTCAAAAGGAAATAAGAAAAAGTTAGGCGTTGCTGCGGCATTATTAGGCAACCCGAAGTTAGTGATATTAGATGAGCCCTTTGAAAATTTAGATCCTACCAGCCAGATAAGGTTAAAGCGTATTATTCAACAATTAAAGGAGGGTAAGGCCGTCACTTTTCTAATTTCCAGCCATGATCTTAATCATGTTACAGAAATTTGCGAACGCATAGTAATATTGGAAAATGGCATTGTGGTAAAAGACTTAACTGCTAACGAAAAGACCTTAGGAGAATTAAATGAGTATTTTAGTGGGAATGCAGAGGTTCAAAGTTAATTTCACAATACTACTTAAAAAGAACGTTTATAAAATTCATTTTCATTTGAATTATATTTCATTTTAATGAATATCTAAAAAGTGAAGGAGGCTTATCTGATGGTTCCAATGCAATTTCAGGACAGGCTTCTCGCCCAGCAAATTTTATGCATAAAAAAACCTCACACGTTAATGCGAGGTTTTTACTCTTACTAATGGGTGGAAGACCGGCTTCACTGACGATTGCTAAGGCAATGTCAGGACAGGCTTCTCGCCAGGCAAATTTTATGCATAAAAAAACCTCACACGTTAATGCGAGGTTTTTACTCTTACTAATGGGTGGAAGACCGGGCTCGAACCGGCGACCCTCGGTACCACAAACCGATACTCTAACCAACTGAGCTACATCCACCATTTTGAAGAGGCAAAGGTAAGTGAATATTTCAGATTTGTGAAATGATAGAGAAAATAATTGTAAGTTTTTTCTCATTATAACGAATTAGAAAGATTTGAGGTCAATGGTGCCTATTTAAGCAACTTTTTTTAACTACTAAACAATGAAAATCCTGTTCACGCTTTTAAGAATCGCTTTAAAAACCGTCCGCCTTTTAACCAAAAAAATAAACCCACTGTCTTTATTATTTTAATATCTTAAAATGAATTTTCCTTTGCTTTCATTTTTCTTCCTTTCTTTTTGCATAATCAAAAAGAAACAAAAAATCAAGAAAGTTTAATGCTTCTACCCTCAAGCCCTGCGCTGGCCCGCTAAGCTTTCCTCCCTCCCGCTTTTCCGAGTTCCTCGGAAGTGGTCAAATTAATTCTTTTCTTTAACAACATTACAGAATTCAGGCAATCTCCCCAGAGGTTCAGTCATAAAGACGCTAATACTTTCCTAATGAAATTTCGTTACAGAAATCAAAAAAAATACTTACACAATTCAATTAATTGATATCTCGTGCTTAAAAGTATTTATCAATAATCCCTATTTAATCTCTAAAGGCACATTTAAATTTACTGTAAAATTTCTACCAATATTATTAATATTGAATGGCCTTAAAAATGATAAATGATCTACATAGGCCTCATTTAATAAATTATTGACAGATAAATTAAGATTAAATCTCTGCGAACCCAATTTAAACTCTGATCCTACCTGAGCACCTAGTAAATGGAAAGCAGAAGTTGCCTGGTTTTGATAACTTAAAACTTCTCTTGGGCTTAATCTATCTTGCCTAAAAACATAATTATAATTTAACTGTATTCTGGAGTGATGTAAAAATCCAAAATCATCAAGATTCCAGGTGATTGATGATAAAATTCTATCTGCCGGAATTAAAGGCATAGCTTTATCCTTGTCAGGATTGCTGCCCCTAACCATAGAATAACCTGAACTTAAAACAAGTTTCTTATTTGCGAAAGGACGAATTTTAGTTTGCAGCTCTCCTCCTTGCAATAGCGCATTATTCTGATCGAATGCCCAAACAATTAAATCAGTACCCTCAACTGGTTCCCCAGTTGGAGTAAAATAGATGTAATTGGAAACTAAATTAATAAAAGGACTGAATTCAACACTTAAAATGGGGTTTTTATATTCTAATGCAAAGTCGAGTTGAAAATTTTGCTCACGTTTAAAATCGGTATTGCCTAATTCAAAGCGCTGGGTACCAGGATGCTCCCCGGAGGAGAACAACTCCGCTAAATCAGGTGCCCTGAATCCACTGGAAAAATTGGTTTTCAAATTTAACTGCTTGCTAAATCTGTGAATCAATCCAAGTGATCCACTCACTCCTGAATGTTGCACCTCCACTATTTGCTGATCAATTGGCTTGTTGGGGAAGCTGTAGCCGTAATTTTGAATAACTATTGCTGTGGCATCGCCCCTGGTGGCTCTTGCGTCATATCGCAGCCCTGCCTGATAAGTAGTTTTCTTTTTTCTTAAAGTATATAAGTAATAGAGGGAGGCATCCATAATTTGCGCATCAGGTACGAGTATTTTGGCTACCCTATTCATATTTTTATTCTGTAAGTAAAATCCCTGTAATCCAAAAACATGCTCTGCCTGACCATTTTCATAAAAATATTTTGCATCGAAGGTGGTATTATTCTGAATCAACCCTAAATCAATTACTTCAAAATCGACTGCAATTTCCTCCCTCAAATTTAAATGATGCCCTAATGTGGTTTCTAATCTACCCTGACCTAAATTGAATATTCCATTGAGAGTTACTAAATGATCTTGCACTTCCTGAAAAGGCAACTGCATACTCCTGTCATTTCGGAAAGTAGCTAAGCTTTGGCTGAGCTCTTCACCTTCAATGATTCCTAAGTTTTGTAAATGATAGGTATAACCTAATTTTATAGTGCCCCATTGACTTTGCAAACCGGTATTTACCCTAAAAGTGCTGGTATTAAACCTTGAATTTCCGATAGTTCTTCTATTACCATCTGTATAATCTGCATGGTTTTCGTGCGCTAAGTTCATACTATAGAACCAACCGGACTCTTTGGTTTCTCTTAAACCGACAGTTTGACGTAAACCCAAAGTATTGGAGTGAAATGTACTATTAAAATCTGCCAGCATTTTGCCTTTTGGTGCTGGTCGCTCATCTACCAAATATACCACTCCACCAACCGCACCAGAGCCATACAAAAAAGAGGCCGGTCCTTTAATAATTTCTACTGCCTCTATTCCTAAATCATTAACACCTAAGCCATGATCTGCTCCCCATTGCTGGTTTTCAAAGCGCGTGCCCTGGTACATACTTAATATTCTGCTAAAGGACATTCCCCTAATCACAGGCTTCCCTACTCCTGTCCCATAGGCTATTTGCTCTACACCGGGTATTTTCATCAAGGAGGTCATAGTATTAATCTGCCCCTCATTCCTCATTTCTTGAATCCCCATTTTTTCTACTAAAACAGGAATTTCATCTCTACTAGCTATTCTTCCGGCTGAAATAATCACTTCATTTACAACTAAACTTTCTCTTTCCATGAAAATAACTTTATTGCCTTCCCAATCGTCCAGATTAATTCTCAATAATTGCGTTTTGTAACCTACAAAGGAGATTTGCAATAATACACTCTTGGACTTATCATTTACAGAAATGTTAAACTTCCCGGATAGATCAGTCACTATGCCATTTTTTAATTCCGGTAAATAAACATTTACACCGATCAATGGCTCTTTTGTTTCCGCATCTTTTACAGTGGCTGTAAACTCCGTAATATCGTCTCCCATAAAATTAGCTTTTACTTGGGGTATATTAGAAATCAGTAAAAACAGTATAGATATTTTATATAATTTATGATATTTCCACATGTTTTAAATATTTTTATTTAATCCTAATTATTAAAAAAGAATTTATATTATTTATTTTTAGACTTATCTAAATTTATTAATAACACAAACTTAATCATATTTCATTATATTAATAAATAAAAATAAGCTTATTATAAAAAGGCAATCTTTTCCAAAGTAGAAGTACTTGGAAATGAATCTGCCTAATATTTTATTATCAAGAATAGGTGGGTTTGTTCAAGAAATTGATAAATAGTGGCTACTCTTGGAAATAAAGACTTTACCACAGATTAGTAACGGAAATAATTGGAGCAGGTGATTTATTCTTCTCAGGAAGACATTGTAATGATGCTATTTGTTGGGATAAAGTAAAAGCTATTTTTACCCCAAAAGTCTTCTAGAATTTATAAATATGTTACTCACTTAAGCGAGGGAGAACTATAGCTTACTTGCTAGTTTAATGGAAGACAGTGTTCACAATTCAACAGACTAGTCGAATTACATCCCGTAATTATTCTGTTATTTCTATGAGATTACCTTCGGGGTCTGAAATAACGCTCTCATAGTAGCCATCGCCAGTAACCCTTGGTTCTCCTAATATAGAATATCCATTTTCTCTTATGAGATTGGTAATGCAATCAACTTTCTCCTTACTGCCAACGGAAATCGCTATATGTGCCAGGCCGATATTTTCTTTATTTATATCTGGTTTTCTATGTATATCTGGCTTTTGCATCAGTTCAATTCTTGCACCTGATTCGAAGTATAAGAAATAGGAGCTGAACTGCTTAACAGGGTTTACATATTTATTATTGCTTTTCAATTCAAAAAATCTGAGGTAGAATTTTTTCATTTCCTCTAAGTCTTCTACCCAAATGGCTATGTGTTCAATTTTCATCTACAGATATTAGTTATAGTCGAAATATTAAAACTGAATAATCACCACCAATCTTGTAATTAACATGTAGCATTTTTGGCTTGGAACTTAATCAGGTCTATAAAACTGAATTTTCAATATAATTAAAAGACCTACCTCTTCCGTCTTCTGTCCTTCACCTTTTTACCCGTTCCACCTTTGGCATTCTTGGCTGCATGAGGGTTCTTCTTTTCATGGAAAGCCCCTTTAAAATCCGGGTCTTCAATACGCTTTTGCCTGTCAATTTCCATGTCAATTTCCTTTTGTTCCTCTTTTAGGGTAGCTTCTACAGTTACCTCCTTAGGCAATTGTCGGACAGGAATTTTCATGCGGATAAGCTCTTCAATTTTTATGATATTATACACTTCAGCGGCATTCACAAAAGTAATGGCTACTCCCCTGTGTTGCACTCTGCCTGTTCTTCCCACTCTGTGCACATAGTCTTCATTTTTATTAGGCACATCGAAGTTGATCACATGGCTTACTTCATGAATATCAATGCCTCTTGCAGTAACATCAGTCGAAACCAAAATCCTGATATTGCCCTCACTAAAATCCTTCACTGAATTGATCCTTGTGGATTGCCCTTTATTGGCATGAATTACTCGCACACTTTCTGTTATTTTTCTATCAATAAAATGAAAAACATTATCAGCAGTTTTCTTTGTGCTTACGAAAATAATCACTCGCTCTAATTTCTCATTCAGTAATAAATGGCGTAATAAATTTATTTTAGTCAGGAAATTAGGCACATGATATAAAAACTGCTTCACCAAAGTGGTAGTAGTAGCCTGCGGTGTTACCTCCACCTTTTCAGGGAAATCCGTGAACTCATAAGCATATTTTTCTACTCTCTCGGGAAAGGTAGCCGAGAAAAACAGGTTTTGCTTCTTCATAGGCAAAATCTCTAACACATTTCTGATTTGGGGCATAAACCCCATATCCATCATTTTGTCAGCTTCATCTAAAATAAAGGTCTTAATGTTTTTAGTCGCCAAAACACCCATATTGTAAACATCCAGAAGTCTGCCTGGGGTAGCCACTAAAATATCGCAACCTGCTGCCACTTCTTCTGCTTGCTTTTTAGGACCGATACCGCCATACAAACATACAGCTCGCAAATCGGTATAAGCACCTAAGGACTTCAGATTTTCATAGACTTGCATCACTAACTCTCGGGTGGGTGCAATAATTAAAGCCCGGGGCGCATCACCTTGTGCATATTTTAATTTCATCAAGAGAGGCAAAACAAATGCCGCAGTTTTTCCGGTTCCTGTTTGCGCTATGCCGATAACGTCATGTCCATTTAAAATTAAAGGAATTGCTTTTTGCTGAATAGGACTCGGTTTTTCGTAGCCTAAATCATCAATGGCATTGAATAATTGCTTGTTTAGTTTAAATTCCTGAAAGGATGAGATATCTTGCGACATGAACTGATAAATTTTGGCAAAAAGATGAAAAAGCTACTGATTATAAATGCAAAGATAGTAAATGAAGGGCAGATTGAGCAGAAAGATATTTTAATCGTCCATGGACGCTTTGAAAAAATAGCTTCTCAAATTAATTCTGAAGAGGCAGATGAGGTCATTGATGCCAATGGGAAGCACCTATTTCCGGGCCTAATTGACGATCAGGTGCATTTTAGGGAGCCCGGCTTAACACATAAAGCCAATATTTTTACGGAATCACGGGCGGCAGTGGCGGGTGGTGTAACTTCCTTTATGGAGATGCCCAATACCGTGCCCAACGCCTTAACTCAGGAGCTTTTACAAGATAAATACGATATTGCAGCCAAAAATAGCCTCGCGAACTATTCTTTTTTCATGGGAGCCAGTAATGATAATATTGAAGAAGTTTTAAAAACTAACTCAAAAAATGTTTGTGGTATAAAGGTATTCATGGGTAGTTCTACTGGTAATATGTTGGTGGATAATGAGCAAACCTTGAATAATATTTTCTCCAAAGTGCCTATGCTCATTGCCACGCATTGCGAAGATGAGGGAACCATCAGGACTAATACTGAGAAATATAGAGCAGAATACGGAGAAGAAGTACCCATAGAAATGCACCCAAAAATCAGAAGTGAAGAAGCTTGCTACTTATCCTCCTCCCTGGCAGTTCAGTTGGCAAAAAAGCATGGTTCACGCTTACATGTTTTGCATATTTCTACTGCTAAAGAGCTCTCACTTTTTGAGAACAAAACTCCTTTGGAAAAGAAAAAAATAACTTCAGAGGCCTGTATTCATCATTTATGGTTTTCTGAGGCTGATTATAAAGAAAAAGGCACATTTATAAAATGGAATCCGGCTGTGAAAACGGCTAATGATAGAGATGAAATCATGAAAGCGGTATTAGATGGCAGAATTGATGTAATTGCTACTGACCATGCCCCACATACTTTTGCGGAAAAACAAAACTCTTATTTTAAAGCGCCCTCCGGTGGCCCCTTGGTGCAACATAGTTTACTAGCTCTACTGGATTTTTACCACCAAGGCAAGATGACCTTAGAACAAATTGTCTTAAAAGCTGCCCATAATCCGGCTATTTTATTCAGGGTGAAAGAAAGAGGTTTTATTAGAGAAGGCTATTTTGCCGATTTTGTGCTGGCAGATTTAGAGAAAACTTTCACTGTTTCGAAAAACAATATTTTCTCTAAATGTGCCTGGTCTCCTTTTGAAGGACATAGCTTTAAATCTTCCATCGATTCTACCTATGTCAATGGAAAGTTGGTTTACGATAAAGGACAAATTCTAGAAGGAGAAAGCGGTAAGAGACTGGAATTTGGGGAGTTTTAAATGATAGTAAGAAATAACTTTCATCAGTCTTTAAAGACTATCAACCCAATAAATATATTCTGATCCATTGAACCTAATAAACTTAGCTACAAACCAAATAAGGTGAATATTATTGCGATTTTTTGCTTGGAGTTTTATTTGCCTTCATCTTATTTAAATATGCCTTGGTTTCATCAAAGGTCATATCTTGCATTTCTTCGTTCATCTTATCTCGGATTGCTCTTAATTTTTTAACCAATCCTTTTTCCGTTTTTATTGTTGTATTATTCATAAGTTCCAAGTTCTAAAGGTGAGTGAATTTCAACCATTTTATATCCTAATTTTATATTTACTGAATTGTACCCCCTTATTTTATCAATATTAACAATATGTTTAAAGTTCCAACTTACCAAAATATCTGCATAACTTAATGTTGCTAAAGCTATATGAAGACAGTCAGCATAGCTTGTTTTACCAACGACTTTTTCAGAAATATAATTTTTCGCAAGTTTTTCGGCTTCCGGACTAACATCAATAGACTGGATTTGATTTTTTTGAAAAAAATTTAATAAATCTCGAACATGTTGCGGAGCATATTGAAGTTCAGCTATTAGAACTTCAGATACAATTAAATTGATGTTATCTCTGATAATACGTTCAAAGAAACTCACAGTAGGTTCAGAGAATTCTTCATCAAAATACCCACCAAAAACTGATGTATCTAAATATACTGACTTAATCATATGCAAAGTTAATAAAAATCAATTCCTTATGCTACTTGCCTGATCCCATTCCTCTTTATGCTCCGCCACAAACTCATTAAAAGTTTTGGGCTTTTGTCCGGTGAGTTTTTTTACCCAATCTGTTGTTTTGGGAGTAGCTTGAAACCTTGGGAAATAGTGAAGCAAAATCATTACGAAAATAAAATTGATGGGAACTTCTTCTTTCCTTTTCTGAATGAAGAATTGAATTAAATTAGGAGATATAAATCTTATGGTTTTGTTGCTTGCTTCAGAAATAGTTTGTGCCATTTCAGCGAAGGATAGCTGTTCCTCATTAGTGAGCTCATAGGCTTTATTTACGTGTTCTGTAGGGGATAAAATGATAGGCACCGTTGCTTTACCCACGTCCTCCACATCAATTATAGTAAATTTAGCTTTACCTGCTGGTAGAAATATTCTTAGATTTTTAATGATATCCGCTTTTAAAGTAGTGGTAAAATTTTGCATAAAATAAGCCGGTCGCAGAAAGGTGTAAGGTATTCCACTATGCACTATCAGTTTTTCAATTTTATGGTGCGGAATAATACTACTTTCCTCAACTCCTTGCACAGAAAGGAAAATGATATGCTTAATTTGAGATTTTAAGGCCTGGTCAATGATCGGTTGAAAGTATTTATTGGCATCTGCCAGCTGAGGGGGACGTAATAAATATAAGATATCGCATCCTGCTAAAGCAGGTTTAAAAGTACTCAAATCTTCAAAATCAAACAGAGTTGGCGTAATATTTAGATTTGGAAAGGTAGTCTCCACTTCATTCAATCTCCTTACCCCTGCTTTAATGGTGCTGGAGTGATTAGCTTTTACTAAGTGACGAATAACTGCTTTCCCAATATTGCCAGTAGCTCCTGTAATAAAAATAGTGCTCATATAAATTTAAAAAAATGATGCTTCTTATATTAGCTTACTGGTAATTAAACATGAAGTTGGTGTTTTGTATACTTACCTTTTTGTGGGTGAAGTAAAAATAATCCATACCCTTTAAAACTTTTAGAAACAGTATTACATCATAAGGTCAAAATCACTAATTTAAGAATCATATAAATTAATACACAGTGCAAGCAGAAGCATCAGTCAACAACTTAGTACAGGAAGCACAAGGTGGCAATAATGATGCTGTGGGACAATTGGTACAGATCTGGTACCCCCGGATTTATAATTATGCGCTTAAATATTTTAGTGATGCAGACTTAGCAGCAGAGGCTACTCAAAACACCTTTATTGCTATGCACGGACATATTGGTTCTTTGAAAGATTGTGGAAAGTTTAAATCCTGGCTTTACACCATTGTCGCCAATCATTGCAGGCAGGAAAGTCGAAACAGGAAAAAAAGCAAATGGCTAAGTTTTGATACATTATTACCAAAAAAGGAAGAAAGCGAAAGTCCGGCCTGGGAAATTTCAAAACCGGCTTATTTAAATCCTGAAAGCAGCTTTTTGCAATCGGAATTAAAAAAGACTCTTCAAAAATGTTTGCAGCAATTGAGTGTTGATCAGCGAGAGGTTCTGATCATGAAAGAATACGAGGGCTTAAAATTTAGGGAGATAGCAGAGATTTTAAAAGTTTCTGAGAACACGGTGAAATCTAGATTATACTATGCTTTTACCCACATGAGAAAATTATTGGAGCAAGAAAATATTACACAAAAGAATATACGATATGAAGACTGAAGAATGGCAAGCGAAGTTGATGGATTATCTCTATGATGAGATGGCACCACATGAGAAATTAGCTTTTGAGCAAGAATTGAAAGAAAATTCAGCCTTAAAGGAAGAGTTAAGATTGCTGGAAAACGATCAAAGTACTTTATCTAAATGGGAGGATGAGCCGGCAAGTGCACCACCATTTTTCCAGGTTTACCAAAAATCGGAATCTAAGAATAAAGCTAATGGATTAAAATGGTTTATGGCTGTTGCTGCCAGTATCATCTTATTAATGGTGGCGGCACGGCTCACTGAATTCAATGTCAATTATAATGCTGATGGCAAGTTTCAATTGGCCTTTGGTCATTTTGAAAATACAGCAACTGAAATTAATGCCTCACAAGTAGAGGATTTAATTTCTAAATCTTTAGCCTCTTATGATGAAAAAATGGAAGAAGAAAGAGCTTTAGAAAGGCAAGACTTAAAGAATCAACTGATAGCTTCTCAGGATAATCAGAAACAGTTAGTGAATAATTATGTGAAAGCTTTGGAGGATAAACATGCCCAGTTAATGCAGGTTTATTGGACTGAAAACACAAAACAACAACAAGTATATATGCAAAATCTATTAACTGATTTTGCCGGTTATATGGAAGAGCAGAGAAGTGAAGACTTGAATTATATTATTGCAAAACTAGAGCTAATGGAAACAGATAAGGAATTATTTAAGCTGGAGACAGGTGAGATCATAAATTCATTAGCAAACAATACTGAAAATTCAAGAGCCTATTAATTCAAAATATAAAACACATTAACATGAAAAAGATACATATCATTATAGGATTTATTTTTATAGCTGCAACTGCTATGTCACAAGGTATCAATTATGAAAAAATGAATCGTGATTTAGAGGTGGCAGAAACCATCTTAAAAGGTTTAATAGATAACAAACAAAATCAAGTTTTCTGGCTGGGCAGAGAAAAGCAAATTGATGCCCAATATTTAGAAGGATATGGTGTATTGATTACTATACCGATTGAAAAAAATGTTTTCGAATTCAACATGGCCAAAGTATACAGGAAATGGCCTGAAGTTTCAGATGCGATAAATTATGCTATTGAAGATCTTGAAAGTGCAGGTGTTTATAGAATATCTGAGCAACAATTTGACACTCTAAAAAAAGTCGAAATTGATGATGTTAATAAAGTTGCTGAAGAAAGACAGAAACAGTCAGAATATCAACAAAAGCACTGGGAAGAAAGGCAAAGAGAATTGGAGGAAAAGCAACATGATATTGAAGAACGCGCTCGTTCCTTTGCCCTCAGAACGCTAAAATCATTAAATGCAGACAGTGTAAATACCGCTAATTATAATAAAAATTTAGAAAATATTAAGGTTTTCATGCTCGATTACGGTCATATCATCAGCCATTTAAAGGATGAGGATAAAATAAAGATTATTTCTAAAGGTCAGAATAATAAGAACTATTATTATAGAACAGAGAACGGAAGAATGGAGCAATCTAATGATTACAATGAATTCTCTGCCGAAATTAAAATGAAAGATGTAAGAGCCTTTCAAAAAGGTGATTTAAGTAAAGAAGAAGCTGAAAGCCGTATAAAAATCAATAACAAAAATGAAGAAAAACCATTAGCCAAAGATATTGCCGTATTTAAAAGTATAATGGATCGTTTGTACAAATCTGATTTATCGGAAACTTATTATTTAAAATCAGGAATTTCTCATGAAGAAATTGAAGCATTAGGAATTATTATATATCTGGAAATGGCTTCCTCCCAAAGAATTAATGATTATTTTAGTATGCCTACACAAGGAAACCAAAAGTTTAGTCAATCTGAAAGAGATGAAAAAGTAAAGGCCATTTACCCACAATTTGAAGAAGAGTTAATCAATAATATTTTAGAATACGGTAAAAATATTTCCAGCTTAGGAGAGGATGATAAATTAATCTTTAAAGTAAATATTACTGAATGCAATGGGTGCGGTATACCGGAAAATTTAGAGATTCAAATAGATAGTAAAACGCTAAAATACTTAAAATCAGGCAAAATGGATGAGAAAGCAGCTAAAAAAGAATTGAAAGTAGTTCAGGGTAATATGCAATAATATAGGTGCTCTCACAATATTTTCACTTTAGTTACTTTTTTAACTTTTCCAAAGATTGACCAGGCACCTACTTTGGAAAAGTTTTACCTACAAATTGGTGCTTTCAACTCCTTATTTCCATTGCCGGCTAAATAATAAACTTTCAGAAGAATTCATTTCGATCAACTGAAATATACAATAAAATTACTAAGATTGTATATCTTAAATGTTAAAGACCAAATCAGAAATGAACTCCATCTCTCAAAACCTATTTAAACCTGTCGACAACAGTTTTCTGGTGGTTTTTAGAGTATGTTTTGGTTTTTTGATTACCGCCGAGGCATGGGGAGCCATTTTAACCGGCTGGGTGCGAAGAGCATTTATTGAGCCACAGTACACTTTCCCATTCATAGATTTTCAGTGGCTTCAACCGCTGCCAGGAAACGGCATGCTTTACTATTTTTTCGTAATGGGCTGCTTTGGAATAGCTGTAATGCTGGGTTATCGATATAGAATTGCAATTGTAGGTTATACCATTTTATGGACTGCTGTTTACCTGATGCAAAAAACCAATTACAATAATCATTATTATTTATTGGTTTTGCTTTGCATCATTATGAGCATTCTGCCAGCTCACAAAAATTTTTCATTTGACGCCAAAAGAAACCCCGAACTTAAAAGCAATTATTGCCCCAATTGGTGTAGAATCATCTTCATTTTGCAAATAGGTATCGTCTACACCTATGGTGGAATTGCCAAACTCAATGCAGATTGGCTAAGCACTGAGGCCATAGAAACCATTTTATTGTCAAAGAAAAACTTATGGCTAGTAGGCGATTTGTTGCAGGAAAAATGGATGCACTGGTTTATAGCTATTGGAGGTGCTGCTTTCGATTTATTTATTACCCCACTTTTATTGTGGAAAAAGACTAGGAAATGGGCATTCGTAGCGTCCATATTCTTTCATCTTTTTAATTCCGCTGTTTTTCAGGTAGGCATTTTTCCTTTTATGGGCATTGCTATGTGCATTTTCTTTTTTCCTTCTGAGCAGATTAAAAGAATATTTTTTAAAAATAGAGAAGGTAGCATTCCCTTGGAAAATTACCCGTCACATAAAGGTTTTATAGCGGTTATGGTTATCTGGTTGGCTATTCAGTTAGTTTTACCCTCTAGGCACTGGCTTTTTAACAGTAATGTTCACTGGACGGAAGAAGGGCATCGGCTGTCCTGGCGCATGATGCTAAGAAGCAAAAGTGGATATGCTAATTTCAGGGTGGTAGATAGCAAAACAGGCAAATCGGAATTGGTAATTCAAGGAGATTACTTAACTGCCAAACAGAAAAGAGCAGTAGCCACCAAACCTGATATGTGTTGGCAGTTTGTGCAAATCCTTAAAAAGGAATATGCTAAAAAAGGACAAGATAGCATTGAAATTTATGCCACAGGCAAAGTAGGTGTAAACAGAAAAAAAAGACAGCCCTTTTATGACGAAAAAGTAGATTTGGCCAAGGTAGAGTGGCACAGATTTAAAAAATCAGATTGGTTGTTGCCTTATAAGAAAGAAGTAGACACTGGGCCAGGTGATATTTACTAATGGTGGGATTTGCATTTAGGGGTAAACTAAGCAGGTTTGAACCACAAAATAGCAAAAGTCTCTACCTGAGGTTCTTTATACTTTGATATAAGATTGAAAAGTGCTTCTGGCTCTTTGCTTCAAAGATTATAAGTAGCGATATCATGTGTAACATGTATTACATTGGTTTTTCCAGCTTGTAGATACATTTAGGCAGCGAAATGTAGGGCTTTCGGAGCGGTTACTTGCCCCCCAAAACCGAAGTTTGCTAAATGAAGGAAGGGTCCAAAAAAGTTTGAGAGATATTCAACAACACAAAGATCTGTAGATCATTACCCATAATAATGATCTACAGATCATGGACCTGAATTTAATCTATTACTAGCGCGACACTCAAGCTAAGCCAGTGTAGTTTGTCATATGGCCTTCTATAATTTCTTCCAATTTCTATAGTATCAAAAATATCTATAGCATATTCTATACCTACTTCAAAATTATGATTTTTAATTTCAATTTCTTTTAACAGCGATAGAGAGGCATATATATTAAACTGGTTGATTGGGTCTATCGATCCAAAATGTTCAGCCTCGGTTTTCAATAAATTTTTACTATTAACAATAAACTCTTCAGGTGTGTCCTGAAAATCATAAATACCTGTACCTGTGGCTTTATAAATGAAAGTTGGAGCTAAGGTTAATTTGATAAACATGGTTTTGAAAACAGGCTTCTTGGCGTATAATGGCAAGGAAATACTTTGAACCTTATAAGCCGTTAATTTCACATTTTCTCTATCATTATGCATTTTGAGGTATGAGTACCTGCTACCTCTTAACATATGCTGTAAACCTACACCATACCTTATTGTATTTTTATTGATTTGATAAAATAACTTGAGGTCTGTTCCATGAAAATAATTTGATCCATAGGGGGTATATTCCGCTATTCTTGAGGGAGCATAACCTACTGAAACAATAAAATTGTCCTTATCAAAATCATAATATTGAGCCTTAGATTTAAAATTTAAACTAAAGAAAATCAAAAAAAAGAGTATAGCAATGTAGTTCATAAACTTCTTATTGATGCCGAAAACATACCTTTCTCATATGATACAGGAGAAAGTTCAACATAATTTTTAATCCATGGATGATAGATTCTTTGATAAAAATCATTTGAATAATTCATCCTTACTCCGTGGGCTATTGTACCACCTGGACCGGACACCTGAACCTGTTTAACTCCCTGTAACCAATCACATTCAAAAGTACATATATATGTTCCTTTGTATAAACTAAGCCCAGGGTTATAGGATCCTGGTCTAAAGAAAAAGTCTTCATCACAATCAAAATGTGTTTTATTGATATCTTTTTTATGTATACTTTTCAGTTTGGTACCTTTATGATCGTTTCCTACTCTGAAAGTTCCGTTTGAATAATAATGAACAAAGGAAATATTATACTCACTATATCTATCATTTTCATATCTAAAAGCAATTGCAAAAAAATCAATTGCCAATCTTGGATTCGCGGATTGATTAAATTCTGAAATATGCATGTTCTCTGAATCTACTTTGGCTAACTTAACGAGTTGATCGTCATAAGGAATGAATTCATCTGTATCGTTAATGATTACAAAAATAGGGTTGTCAATTTTTTCGGAGGTTTCTTCGCTAAAAAAGACCTCTTCCTTTTGATTATGAGCATCATAGAAAAATGCAGCCGCATGATCATCGTAACGAACTCCTTCACTATTCAACTCCACTTGCATACCCATAGTAATAATAGGTTTTTTCTCCAAATCAGAGGTTTCTGGATTTAAATACATAATCTTAATCTCATAGGAAATTCCATCCTTCTCGAATGTATATTCTTCAACCTTTTTGGTAGGAAATAAATTCTTTACTGGTAGGTAGTTTTTAGTAACCCCGAGAAAAGAATTTTTTTTATAATAGCTCACAATCTTATCGATATCGGAGGTATTAATATCCCTATGTATATTATAGACTAGAAGATCGTCCGCTTCTCCTTGATTTGAAATCAAAGATTCTTGTGTGGATTGAGAACTTAAAAGTGTTTTTTCAGTGATATTAATGATATCTGTTTCACTTAATATTTCTGAATTAAGAATTTCTTCTTCGTTACATGAAAAGCAAAAGGACAAAATAATTCCAAATTGCAAAATTCTAATTAATGACATAAGCTAAGGTTTTAAGATGAATAGTAAATAAAATTAAACATAATTTTCAACTTTACAAACTATTGTATAATTATTTATTGTATGTATTTTTGTGTCCCTCTATAATTAAATCTGTTTAGGACTTCAGGATCGATGAAATCGCGTTTGTATTCCGCTGTTTTTCAGGAGGGCATATTTCCTTTCATGGGCATTGCAACGTGTATCTTCTTTTTCCCTCCCGAAAAAATCAAAAATATATTTTTTAAACACAGAAAATCCGGAGAACCTCTTAATAGCTATCCCATTAGACAAGGTTTTGTTGCATTGATGCTTATATGGTTTGCCATACAAGTTGTATTGCCTTCACGCCATTGGCTATTTAACAGCAATGTACATTGGACTGAAGAAGGCCATAGGCTTTCCTGGTGTATGATGCTCAGGAGCAAAAGTGCATATGTTAATTTTAAAGTGGTAGATGGCAAAACGGGCCAGGAAGAAGCGGTAATTGCCGGGAATTATCTAACTGCTAAGCAAAAAAGAGCAGTAGCCACCAAGCCTGATATGTGCTGGCAATTTTTGCAAATCCTCAAAGAAGAATTTGCTAAAAAAGGCCAAAGTAATATTGCTATTTTTGCAGGCGGTGAGGTGGGGATTAACGGCAAGGAGCAACACCCATTTTATGATCCATCAGTTGATTTAGCTCAGGTAGAATGGCACAGATTTAGAAAAGCAGAATGGTTGCTACCATACAAGAAAGAAGCAGACACTGGGCCAGGTGCTTTGCATCAATCGTGGATTTTGCATTTTAGGGTAAACTAGGCAGGTTTGAACCACAAAAATAGCAAAAGGAATCTATCGGGGTGCTTTCTCATTTTTCTAGAGATTTCTGAAAGATGTTTTTGGTTCTGAAGATCAAATTATTAGATAGTTTTGTGTACTACCTAAATGAATAAAAAAGGTTAAAAAACGAAAGTCGAAGATAATATAAATACTGCCACTGTGAAGGAATTTTGATGTTCAACTGATTTGGTTACTTCGCTGATTTTGAGAGCTAGTATTTGAGTGACCTGGCGCCTGCACGGACTCAAGGCAGAAAAGGTGTCAGAAGACCTCGATTATCAAAAGAATCTAGAAAAAGGCTTGGATTGCTTTATGTATGGTAGAAAACCAGCATGATTTATATTTTCAGGCTATTTAAAAGGAAGTTGAAAGTAATAACAGGGCAAGTACTACTGGTATGTAGAATGGGCTAAAAAAGATACAGTAGCCTGCTTAAAGAAATCAAGAAGAGTATAATTAAATGAATTATATTATCTTTTTATAATACCTTTTTTTATATTTAAATATATAAAGATTAGAGATATGGATTTGAATAAATTTAATGATTTCAGCAAGAACATTAATAAACGCATGAATGAAATGGATGCTAAAATATCATCCCTTCATGATGGATTCAAAAGTCTTTCAGGATCCCATAAAGGATTTAGGCAGAAAATGAATGACTTTATGTCATTTGTTGCAGAAGGTCTTTCCGACCATGAAAATAGACTTAAAAATATTGAAAAGAAGATAGGTTAAAATAAACGGTTCTGGTTCCTAGTCGGGCCACAAAACGAACATTTTGCTCCATTTTTTCAAAGAAGCCACAATAGCATTAATGAGAAAGTTATATTTCTTACAAAGGCTAATGATTGATACTTTTTTGATGTATGACAAGCGTAATAGCTATCGGAAAGTGCTATTTTTCTCAACCTGACTGGCTCTGTCGCTTATTCTTCGTTTTTCCTATTGCCCTTTTCGAATTTAAGCGCATAAGTGAAACTTGGTATGATTGGGAAGAAGCTTGCCTGGTACTGTTTAAGGGAACCGGCTTGCGATTCGCTGAAGGAATAATCTAAGCTGGAATTGGTATTGTAAAAGTTAGTGTAGGCATTTTGCCGGCTGTAGGTATTGTAGATGGAAAAAGTCCAGGTAACATCGCGGCCATTTTTTGATAATGTATTGTACACTAGGCCAAGGTCCAGCCGATGATAATCGCGCAGCCTTGCGCTATTCCGCTCCCCATATATCAGCACTTCATTGTACTGTGACGGATCCTCGGGATTAGGTACCAGTTTTTTACCAATTGCCGGGGTAAAGGGAAGGCCAGTCTGGTACACCCAATTAGCAGAAAGTAGCAAGTTGCGGTTTAGTTGTCTGCTCAGGTTGAGTGAAAATGTGTGGGTACGGTCGAACTCATAAACGTAGGTTTTCCCTTCGTTAATTTGCCCGAAATTATATTCCGTCCTTGCCAGGGTATAGCTGATAAACCCTTGATACAAACCGTAACTTTTTTTCATTAATAGCTCCAGACCACGACTTCTGCCCTCCCCTCCATTAACCAACTTATTCTTCCAATTGGTATCACCAAAAATGTTTGAGATATCCTCCCGGTAAACGGTGATGTTGTTTAGGTATTTCTGGTATACTTCAACCTGTAGGTTTAAACCTCTAATAAAACTATCAGATTTATAGCCAACTGAATATTGGGTAGATGAAGCAGCCGGCGCTTCCTCATAGGCTGGAATCCAAATCTCATTGTTGGCGATGAAGCCCGAAGTAAATAGCAGGTAGGCGTACTGATTAGCCTTTGTGTATTTGGCCGTTAGCCAGTTGGTCCTGTTTAAACCGATGGACAGTGTTGCGCGAGGAGCCAAATTCAGGGATGTATATTTACCATTTTTAAATCCGTTCAGCCTTGGCCCAAGTACCAAGTTGCTATAATTGAAGAAGTTGATAGCAGCTTCGGCAAATATGGCACCCTCATACGCATAATCGATTTCCCCTGATGCAAAAACTTTCTCTTTACTTGAAATAGAGTTAGGGTTAAAAGTTTTCCGGGAAGCCTGAACGCCATACTGTAAAGAAAAATTAGGTTTGATGAACTGCTCATAAGAGTGTGCAAAACGTACTTCTTCCAAAACGGATTTAAAGCGGTTGTCGAAAGTGCTTTCTTCTTGCCTATCATCCTGCCGATAAATACTTTTGTATTTAAGTCTGTAACGCAAGTAAGAGAGTGAACTCTCAGAAAAAAGTTTCTGATTTACCGCTCGTTTCCATTGTCCGGAAAGCATCCAGTTGCCCCAAATGGTTTGCCTTCTGCTCTTTGATACCACATCGCCATCGGAGAATTTAGTCCAGTAGTTCAGGTAATCATCCCCCTGGTATAAGCTGAGAGAAAACGTATTTTTTAGGTCAGGCTTGTAGGTGATTTTGGAGTTAAAATCATGAAAACCGTAAAAAAAGATAAAATCGTTTGCGTTGGAAAGGGAGGTTCCTAAAGCCATTAAAGCGTCAATCAGCGTTTTTCGGAAACTCACAATATAAGTTAGATTTTTAATTTTAGTCGGGCCCTCCAGTAATAGGCTGCCGGCCATAGGACCGATAGAAAAATTTCCTTTAAATGCTTCCGCATTGCCTTCGCGCTGGGTTATTGAGACGACCGATGACAGTTTCCCTCCATATTTCGCTGGAAAAGCATCTTTATAAACATCCAGCCTATTGATGATATCGCTATTAAAAACGGAGTAAAACCCGCCCAGGTGGTTTACGTAAATAAGTGGGATATTATCCAGCAGGTATAAGTTTTCACCCGGCCTGCCACCCCTTACAATCAGCTGACTGGAGCCTTCGTTTTGGGCGGTGATACCAGGAAAAAGCTGGATTGCTTTTATCACATCATTTACCGCGCCAATCGAAGGAATAGCCTTGAAATCGCTCCCGGAGAGTGAAGTCATGGGCGCAACCAAGTCCCTTTTCGCTCTCACTTCCACCTCATTTAAGGTTTCGTTGCTTTGTTTCATATTAATCTCCAGTAATGTAGTAGGAGGATTGCTGAGGAATATCTTCTGGGCCTGATAGCCAAGGTAGCTTACCACAAGACTATCGCCGGCAGTGGCGTGCAATGAAAAATAGCCCTTGGTGTTGGTAGTGGCACCCTGGCGAGTGGATTGGCTGTAGATGAATGCCCCAATAAGGTTTTCCTTCGAAGTTTCATCTCGAATGTAACCGGAAACAGTGCCCTGGCCTGCAGAAATAAAAGAGAGGAAGCAGAATACTGCTACCAAAAATGCTTTACTTATTTCCATTACTGTAATTGGAAGGGAAAATGGTATCACTTACAATGGAGGAGTAGCCGGCCGCAATTCCCGTGATGCCCTCGCCAAAGATATTGGCGTAGTTGGAAATAGCAGCCTGATTGCCACCTGTAATATCAGGGTACCTGCTTAATTCATAGAAATAGTTCTGCTTCACAAATTCGTAATAAGCTTTATTGCAGGTTCGTAGTTCTATTACCATCGGGTACAATCTTGCCTGCACAGGTCCATCATTGAATCGACTTGTGGAATTTGTGGTGTAATTTAACCTTAAAGCTAATGTATCGCTGGCAGCAAGTTGATTTGAAAAGACCGCTAAGGGTGTTCCCTCATTGAGCAAAATAATGTCATCAGTATTCAATAGCTCAGCATTCACCATTCCCTCAAAGGTTTTTAACCATATCAGCACCTGAAAATAATTATTTGCAGGAAAGTCATTTGATATTTGCATCAAAATAGAAGGTTCAACAACGCCTTCTTCATTTACATGTGCTTGCTCAATATGTTTCAGGGAAATAAATTGCTTTTTGATCGGTAATTCCTGCTCAACAGTAAAAGTTTTTCCAGTAGGTAGTTGAACAGTAAAATCGTATTTCTTTCCACCCTCCGCTTCAACTGCGGAGTAGTAGTTTCCTAATTCGTTGTAGTTCAAATCTCCTTGATAGACACCATCAATAGCAAGAGAGATTGTTGCATTTTCAACAAATTGTACACTTTTGGCAGAAACAGAAGCAGTTTTACTCAAGTTCAGACTTATTGCTTCACCTTCTACTAAGATATTGTTGATTACGATAGTGTTGTCAAAGGCAGGGAAATCATCTTCTATCAGCCTCGCACAGGAAAGTAAGAAAGTGAAGCTGAAAAAAAGGAAGAAAAAGAACCTAAATTTTATCATGCTCCCGACATATTAATACTATGGAAAATTGACAATGTTTTCATGAAAAAGTGTTTAAATTTATTATAGCAAAATATTCTTTCCTGGTAAAAAATTGTTCTTCTGGTATAAACTGAGCGAAAGGTAGTGTTATTGTATTAATTTTAAAATTTACCTAAACGCCATCCAAAGCCAAACCTACCCAATATTTTTTGATCCCATATTACTTCTGTATTCAGAAAAAAACGTGGTCCCATCTGAAAATTAGCCCCACCACCAATGTTATACACCCAAGCATCATCCTGTGCAGGGGTTGAATCAGCATAAAGTTGATTATAGAGAAGAAACCCTCCCTCCAATGCGGCATAAAAGTTGATTTCATCTACTCCTAATACATTCTTGGTATATATAGTAGGAAGACAATACTGAAAACTAGTACCAACTATATGAATATATGAAAAATAATTTCCAGACCTAGTGCCAATAACTTCCCCTGTTTCTACACTTCTTATAAAACCACGAAAAACTCTTTCCCTTCCTCTTGCATTAGCGTAGAAACCACCAATCACAAATCTTGCATTAAGACTGTAGTTGATTTTTCCCTGAAAAAAATAATTTTCAAAAAACTCATTGCCGATTGCATCATCGGTATACCTGCCCAGATAATGAGCCCCTTTAATTGAAAGGGTGAATTTCGTGGTTGTTGATTGCTGTGCAATTGATGTAAAGGACAACAAAGTGAAGAAAATCAATGATAGCTTTTTCATATATTTATATCTCAATTGTATTACAAAAGAAGTATCTTGAAAGCGCATAAATTTATAGCTTTAACAGCTGTCGAAAATTTATGCGCTTTCATGATATCTTATCGGTAAAGACTTTAAATAGAATTAGGGACAACTTATTACCGCAGCTGCTGTTGAAGGTGTATCACCATACACATACACATCATAGAAGTATGCATCCGGATTACCTTCCCCAAGAAAGCTGTAATCTTCATTACCATCGTTTTTAATTGAATAATCAAATCTGGTAATTCTTGGTTGAGAGTGTCCAACAGACTGATAATTCCCATCTCTGTCTTTACACCACGCTGACCATCTCCATTCAGCAGTAATAGTACGCTCTACATGATACCAAACACCCACTATTCTTTTATATGGTCTTACAACCAGGTCCATAGTATATTCTAATTTACTACTCCAACCATTCCACTTCAATTTTAACTCAGCCTTGGTCCGGTCACGCTTTGTAGTTTTTGTATCCTCTAAACCTGTTCCACAACCAGCCCTCTTGTCGTTTAATACCATGCTCTCATTTTTGAAAGCTTGAAATTCACCAGATGTATTTTCTGCCAAAGAAATTCTTTGAAAATCCTGTTCAGCTAGCATTTTTAAGGTTTCATAATTATCCTGATCTGCTAAAATTCTTCCTGTTTCAAAAACCTTATGAAGTTTGTCCCCTATTTGTAGGATGCCATCATGGTTTACCAAAAACCTGTCAGATTGATCATACAATTTGGTTTCAAGATAAAAATCGCCATCCTGCTCTACTAATTGTAAATAGTTCGAATTGGCTTCAATAAAAGCGTCCAGATCAAGCCTGCTTTCAACTTGCTCAAAATCAAAGCTGTAGTATCGATTCAGCGCTTCTACTGCAAAAGACTTAAAGTTTAATGATTGCTGCCAACTATTCAACTGCTCGGGCGTCATATGGGCAGTTTCGTTAACAGCCTTCTTGTAGTCTTCATAACTTTCAAATACTAAATGCTTACCTGGTTCAATTTGCTCACCAGTTAACAAATCATCTTCAGAACAACTAAAGATAAAACAGGCCAATAAAGCAGTAAAACTATAATGGATTATTTTACGCCAATGAGCGTACGCTATTTTAGTGTTTGTTAACTGGGCGGGGGGGTTGGGGGTAAATCGATTTTTCATGATTTTTTGATTTTTTGGGTTAATATTTATTTAATCACTTCTTTCTCTTTGAGATTTTGAGAAACATAAATTAAAGCATGAAATCTTTGGCGCCTTGGGGGATTTCAGTCAATGTTGTAAGGTTCTCCGTAGTAAGAAATAAACCTACTACTTTTTTCAATCACTATCCCAGATAGTGTTGAGATTGAAATAATATGTAATAGTATAGAAATAATTTTTGGGAAACAAGCCAAATATTTTAATAAAATATTGATTTAATTATACATATATGGTACAGAACAGGGATTTGACATATTTCTTATTAATTGATCGAATATAGAATACCCTTCACCTAGGAAATATACCAATATTACTACTTAAAAAAAATTTAAATTAAATCATATATTTTAATAATCATATAGACAATCATAGTGTCAACTACTGTGAGTCATCTCATTAGTTTGGTATTGAAAATATTAATATAAATTGTCCTATCAAACGGTCATTAAAACATAACAAGAAACCTTCTAAATAGCTGTATGCATTATTGTATAAAATATTTTTTGCTACTTTAGTGACATGGAAATAACAACCTATTCTAATTTTAGAAAACACCTTAAATTCTTCATGGATAAGGTTTTTACCTATCGGCTTCCTCTTTATGTTTCAAGAGCTAAGGGAGAGGATGTGGTCGTATTGTCAAGGGCTGACTACGATAGTATGCAAGAAACGATGTATTTACTAAGCAGCCCTAAAAATGCCGAACGACTCGCTAAAGGAATAGAAGAGTATGAGAATGGAAAAGGGGTTAAAAGAGAACTTATTGATTGATGGAGTTGATTTAGCTCAGGTAGAATGGCATCGCTTTAAAAAATCTGAGTGGTTATTATCTTATAAGGGAGAGTAATTCACATTCAATAGAAACAAACTAAACTATTATACAAATAATAAGAAGCGAAATAAAATTAAATGAATTTTAGTGTAGATACCCATACTTGGTTTATAATAACCGTAATTTTATTAACTACTTTATCTCTTCTAATAGTAGGTTTTATTGCTATTCCGTATTTTAATAGAAAAAAACAGCATAACAGGAAAATATATAAACGCTCCAAAAAGGAAAATCAGTTAAAAAGTGTGGATCAAAAAGTTGCTGAAACTGAGGTATCAAATCTTGAACAAAGAAACCAAATATTGGAAACCGACCTTAAAAAATCTTTATCAGAATTGTTAAGATCAGACCTCACACAAGCAGATTTTAACTCCTTTTTTGCTGAGTTTGAAAAAATACACCCTAATTTTAATGAAACTCTTATAAAATTCATTCCTGATATTACTGCTTATGAATTAAAGTTGTGTTCACTTATAAGAATGAATTTATCGGCAAAGGAAATAAGTGGACTGATGAACATTACTCCTGCAAGTGTTAATACAGCAAGGTATAGGCTTCGGAAAAAGATTAATCTGGATTCAAAAGAAGACCTTGATTTATTTATTATAAATATTTAGTATTCAAATACTTACAATCCAGTCTATTATTTGTCTAGAGGTGAAATTTCAATTTTATTCGAATTGATTCTTATGTTTGACCCAAACAAAAACATAGGACATGAGACCATTAGAGATTATTTTATTATTACTTGCCACCATTTTACCTTTTATACTTTCAGTCAATTTATTTCAGAAAAATAAAAAGGTTTTGCTAAATGCTATTCTAGGAGTTATAATTATTCATTTTATTTTTGAAGGCTACCGTTGGCAAATGATACCTGCCTATATAATGATTTCATTGTTGATGCTCTTTATTTGGAATGAACTGAGATTTTTTAAACCCGGAGTAATTAAAACTGTGGTAATGCTTTTTGTATCAATTATCCTTTTAATACCCGGTTGGGCACTCCCCATCATTTTACCTGTTTTCACCCTACCTACTCCATCGGGTGAATATTCAGTGGGCTCGCAGTATTTGGCAGTAAAAACGGATCAGGATGAAATAATAACCG
This sequence comes from Cytophagales bacterium, assembly GCA_038258905.1. GTDB lineage: Bacteria > Bacteroidota > Bacteroidia > Cytophagales > Cyclobacteriaceae > Marivirga. Next base: position 635 of record JBBSPJ010000004.1, on the reverse strand, counting down.
AGGATCCGGATGATAAAAGGCAATTCATGGTGAAAGTTTGGTATCCGGCAGGCATCGAAAATGAGCAAAAAGAACATTATCTCGATGAAGGAAATAGATTAGGATTTTCGAGAAAATACGGACTTCCTGATTTCACTATGAACTACCTGGATTATGTAGATACGCACACTTATGAAAATCCTGAAGTGGCCCAGGGAGATTTTCCTGTGCTGATATTTTCACATGGGTACCATTCAGACGCCTATGGGTACTATACTTTACTGGAAGAAATAGCGAGTAATGGATTTATTATTTTCAATATTAACCACACCTATGAGAGCGGGGGTTCGCTCTTTCCTGATGGAGACATAAAGTTATACGATTACGTTTATAGCGAGAAAACCATTAACCAGGAGATGGCTGAAATGGCTTGGAATGCAAGTCAGGATTACAAAAATGCAACAAATGAAGAGGAACGTTTCAATGTTGCTGATGCTATTATCAGAGATTATATAGCAGCAGATATCACTGAAAGATGGAGCATTGACATTTCTACGGTTATTGATCAGCTAGAAACATGGAAAACGGCTTCCTTCCTTAAAAATCACATAGATATTTCACAAATTGGAGTCTTTGGTCATTCGCAAGGTGGTGCT
>JBBSPJ010000003.1:0-38179 GCA_038258905.1 Cytophagales bacterium | reverse complement strand
GGTAAGAGCGCTCCTTCACTTACTTTTAAAAATAAATTATCACTGCTTTTCGAATTTTTAGAAGGTTTTAAATTAAAATACTCTTTTCTAAATTCATCGCTCATCGGATTATCCTCTAGCTGATTAATGGCTACAATATCGGCATGTAAGGTAAGCTTTTGAACACTCACCAATCCAAAATAATAAGTATTTTTCCTATCTATTGTATAGTTAATATACCTTTCATTAGGGTTAAGGAATCTACTGACCTCCATTTTAGTTTTGGCATCTTGTACTAAGGCATTTTTTTCTATGCCTCCAAAACCTAAAACAATGGTAGATTTAGCTTCTCCGGCAACAGTTTCCACATAACTCATATTAGATTCAACAACATCTGAACTAAGACTGCCTGAATGGATAGCAAAACAACTACTCATTATTAATGCTGTGAATAAAAATATAATTGATTGGTTGATAGTTTTCATTGGATGAAATTTAAATATAGATTAAAAGTAAGTGTTTTAGATAAAAATATACAAAAATGAAGCCAATTATATATTCTATGTATATATAACAGAAACTTCTTATAAGAATAACAAGAAAATAATATAGATTTCAAGTTAAAAAGAATGTAAATAATTTCTTTTCTAAATTAGAATAAAAGTATTGGATTAATGAGAGTTTTATTCAGTCTCCTCCTCCTCTAATTCAGCTTCTTCATTGGTTTTTAGGCGGGTTCTCTTTTTTCCTTTTTTGTCATTATTTTTCTGCCCACCAAATATACTTTTTAAAAATCCTCCTTCATCGTTCTGGGTGGAATCTACCGACACAGGTACCTCCCTGTTTTTCCTTACCTCTGCCGAATCACGTTGCGCAGACTTCGCTCTTAATACATCATTACCTACTAATTCCATGTATTTCACCATGTCTACATTGTAGTTGAATCGTTTAGTATTATCCCAGGCATCTTGTGCATCACCCGCTACCTGTAGGGAATCTGATAAAGCCCTTTTCAAACTGTCCACATCAACTTCTGGCAATTCAGAAGGCTTTTGCGATCTTAAAGCTAATAAAGAATCGATTTCATCACTATATACATCTTTTTGGTCTATCATTAATATCTCCTGCTGTTTCCAAAAGCCATATTTACGAACAGAAAGACCATAAATATCCTTTTTGTGAGTGTGCGTGTCTGCAGTTAATATTAATGAATCATTTTTGAAATAAGAGAATCTCTCATTTTGCTTTTGAGGATCTAAAATATAGGTGCTTTGAAATGCTGCGCATACCATTTTATCCTTGCATGAAGCAAAAAGGAGTATTGAACTCATTAAAATTAGTATAATTTGCTTCAAATAATAATTAGTTTAATTGTTGATTGACACCCGAAAATATATAATCTACCCATTCCTCATACATTTTTGCTGATGGATGAAGTTGATCTTTGGCCAGATATTCTTCCGGTGCATTCATAGCTTTTAAAGATAAAGGGGTAATATCGTAAAATTTTACTGAATATTTCAACGATATATCCCTAGCCATAGTATTATAGTTCAATAATTCTTCACTTACCAGTATTGCATCCTTGCCTTTATCCCTTGCAAATGGAGTTATGCCATAGTCAGGAATACTGACTACAAAAACTCTTTCTGATTTATTTCCAGCTAATTTGATGGCCGTTTTTAATAATTTTTCAAACTCTTTTTTATATTGCTTAATAGGATATCCTCTATATTGATTATTTACCCCAATCAAGAGACTCACTAATTGAAATTCGGCATTTATCAGGTCCTTATCTTTTTCAATTGCCATTTTTAATTCATCTGTTGTCCACCCTGTAGTGGCTATAATCTTTTCTAACTGAACTTTATTCCCTAACTTATTCAGCTCCCGACTTAAAACAACGGGCCATCTTTCTGTTTCATTTACTGCCTCACCAATAGTATATGAATCCCCTAAAGCCAGGTATGAAATTTTGTTTTGCGCCATCACATTATTTGTACTATCCAAAAATTGGATGAACAAAAATATAGCTAAAAAGACCCTTATCATAATTTTATAACTTTAGTTATAGATTATATGTAAAAACATTTAAACAAAAGTAGAATATTATTGCATTAATTAAGGTATAAGCAGCCCAAGTTTGTAGCTTTTTATCCTAAGTTTATCGAAAAAATGGATTATTTTAATAAACTACATATATTTTTAAGACTTTTGTTTAGTTGTTTTTCATCCGAAATAATATATTTACAACCAAGAACCTTAAAATGGACGTGCGCTATACCTATACATATTTAATTTTATTAATACTTCCTTTTGCCTCTTTGGCGCAAAATGAAATAACAACTGAAGCTATTCCCGGAGAGGTAAATAGTAAGTTTCAGGACGTACGCCCCGTTATTTCAGATGATGGGAAAACCCTCTATCTAAACAGGAGATATCATCCAGAGAATATTCGTGGGGAAAAAGACTTTCAGGATGTTTGGGTAAGTAGATTAGATCCTAAAGGCTTTTGGAGCAAACCTTTTAATCTAAAGGAGCCTTACAATGATAAAAAAGCGAATGATTTAGTGCGTGCCAGCAAAAATGAAGATTCTTTAATATTTGTAAATGATGGTTATAAAGGTGTTAGTTCGGAATTAGCATTGTTTATAAAGAATAACAAAAAGGCAATTGAACTACCTGTAGATGGATACTACAATAATAGCCCATATGTTGATTTTGATTACCATTTTAAAGAAAAGGTAATTATAATGGCGGTAGAAAGAAAAGATTCTAAAGGCGATCAGGACTTGTACTATAGTGTATTTCAACCTGAAGACAATAGATATAGTACTCCAATGAGTATGGGTAAAGTAATTAATAGCGAAAAAGCTGATTTTGCTCCTTTTTTAACAGTGGATGGAAATACCATATTCTTTGCCAGTTACGGGCATAAAGGAAATGGAGCCGCTGATTTATTTATGAGCCATAGATTAGGTGATGGTTGGGAAGAATGGAGTAAGCCCGAAAATTTAGGTAAAGTAATTAATTCGCCTTTTGAAGAAACATTCGTTTCTATTGATCCGAACCTAAATTACCTGTATTACGACTCATATCCTCCCAATGCGGAAAACCGAAATATTTGGAGAGCCACCTTAAACGATGATATCAAAAATAAAATACTGGCTGCTAAAGACAGGAATAGACCTGTTTTTCGAGAAGCTGTTGCAATAAATGAACAAGCAGAACCTACTCAGATCCCATTTAATCCTAATAGACCTGAAGAAGAGGATGCGGAGGAAGCAATATCTTTCACAACAGAATCTACCCCTTCCCTAGCAGAGTCTGAGAATGAAGCTGAGCCTGCTGCCGAGCTCTCAGATATGAAACCAAAAGAAAATTTGATTATTACTGAACCAAAAAATGCTAATGAAACTGAAGAATTAGCTTCCACAACACAACTGGACAGCCAAAGTGAGACTTCGGAAAAAGGATTTTTCTCAAAAGTAGGTGAAAGATTAGGATTAGGAGTAAAAAAAGACCCTATAAGCTATGATGATGCTGGAAGTAAAGGTCAGAAAATTGCAAGAAACGTATACTTTAACTTCAATTCAGACAGAATTCAGTTTAAACAAAATAGTCTCATTGAAATGATAGCATCTGAATTAGAGAATAAGCCTAATTCTAAATTATTGATTGAAGGGCACACTGATGCTATCGGTGGGGAAGATATTAATAAGGATTTATCATGCAGAAGAGCAAAAAATGTAAAAGATGCTTTAATTAGTCTGGGTGTAAATGCTTTAAGGATTGAGATTAGTTGCGAAGGCAAAGAAAGACCATTAGCTTCTAATGATGATGAGTTTGAAGGTAGGGAACTTAACCGAAGAGTGGAGTTTTATTTATTTTGATTTACCTCGTCTCTTAACTTTTTAGGCAGTTTTGAAACAACCAACTCATAGCTGTGATTGATCCAATGTTTGATTTCATTATCAGATAAAGAACCATCCATTTCAATAGTATTCCAATGTTTTTTATTCATGTGGTAGCCTGGCTGCACCGCATCATACTTTTCTCTTAAAGCAATGGCCTTCTCAGGGTCACATTTAAGATTAATGCTTTCAAATAAATTCACATCTACCAGAGCGAAAATTTTGCCCATTACCTTAAAGACCAGTACTATGTCATCAAAGGGAAATTCCTCTGTAGTTCCGTATTTGCTAATACAATAATTTCTGAATTCTTCTATATTCATTGCCTTGTAAAAACTCTGACAGTCATTACAATAATAGCAATTAAAAAAATAACAATGGTTATTTTATTAATGCCATGCATCATTTTAAGGTTTACATTGGATGGGGCATTGGGATCTTTCTTTCCAAAAAGCCTTTTAAAATAAGTAGCTACTTCACCTAACTGAAAATAACTTTTCCAATCAGAGTTTGAATTTTTATTTAAATCTTCCAAATCTCTCTGCTCTTTCATAAATCATTTTTTTATACTTACCTAACCCTAACCACACTAAACTGTTTCAGGTTCTAGCCACTTACCATCTTTTCTAATAATTTCAATCAGTTCGTCCACTGCTTTTTCTGAAGGCACACTCTTTTTCATTACCTCTTGGCCTTTATAAAGTGTAATTTTACCTTTACCGGAACCTACATAACCATAATCTGCATCTGCCATTTCTCCGGGCCCGTTCACGATGCAACCCATAATACCAATTTTAACTCCTTTTAAATGATTGGTTCTTGAGCGTATCATAGCAGTGGTTTCTTGCAGATCGAATAGTGTTCTGCCACAAGATGGGCATGAAATATATTCAGTTTTAGAAATTCTGGTTCTGCTGGCTTGTAAAATATTAAATGCTGCTTCATTTACTGCTTTATCTCCTCCACAATTTTCTGCAGCAACAAAAACACCATCACCCATTCCATCAATAAGTAAGGCTCCCATATCTGTTGCAGCATATAATTGCAACTTATCCAGTGGTAAATCCTTGTAAGCCCTTCCTATAATAACAGGCACTTCACATTCAGTATCAATAAGCTGAGCAAACAATCTTCTTTGTTCAGCCATTCCGTGTTTGTTATAGGTGTCAATTAATAAAACAGCCGCTTTATCAGTTTTGAGCTTTGTAATTAATTCTGTAGTCAGTTCAGGTAATGTAGCATATATAAAGTTTAATTCCTGATGCATTTGAACACCTGCCAGGTAATCCTTTATATTGATAAAAGGATATCTTCTTTCTTTTTTTTGTTCCCCTAACCACGTTTTATGGTCATGAACTATTCCTAGCGTACCAGGAATTTCAAAATCTATAGTTTTATTATGAGCAAATATATAATCGCAAGCTAAATCTGATATAGACCATTTATCTAAAGGAACTGAGTAGTTGTAGCCAACAGCAAACAAAGAAGCAGGGGTTATTTTTTCTTTTAAAGAAAAGTCTGCCATCACTATTGGCACTTCTTTCGCTCCAATATTTTTCACTTTTCTGGTGTCACGCTTTTCATATTCAAAAGGATTGAAAGGACAATCAATAATTTCAGGTATCTCATCATGCACAGCCCTATCATGGTACCGTTCTGCCAAACTTTTAGCTACTGGTATTTCATATTCAGGTTCCTCTGTTAAAGAAACTCTTATTGTATCTCCCAAGCCGTCCTCCAATAAGGTGCCTATTCCTACTGAAGATTTAATTCTACCATCTTCAGCCTCTCCTGCTTCTGTTACACCTAAATGGAAAGGATAAGGCTGTAAACCCTCCTCATCCAGCTTTTGAACTAATAAGCGATAGGCCTGAACCATTACCTGAGGATTACTGGATTTCATGGAGATAACGATATCAAAATACTCCATTTCTTCACAAATCCGGATAAATTCAAGTGCCGATTCTACCATTCCGAAAGGCGTATCACCATAACGGCTCATAATTCTATCCGAAAGGGAACCATGGTTGGTACCTATACGCATGGCTGTACCGTGTTCTTTGCATATTTTCACCAGTGGGGCGAATCGCTTTTTTATTCTGTCAAGCTCTGCTTTGTAGCTTTCCTCAGTATATTCGAATACTTCAAATTTCTTTTTATCGGCATAATTGCCGGGATTCACCCTTACTTTTTCAACAATTTTGGCAGCTAATTCCGCAGCATTGGGAGTAAAGTGGATATCTGCTACTAAAGGAGTGTGATAACCTCTTTTAACTAACCCTTCTTTAATAGCCCTTAAATTTTCAGCCTCTTTTATGGAAGGTGCCGTTATTCTTACCAATTGGCAACCGGCTTCTATCATCCTGATAGATTGCTCTATTGAACCTTCAGTATCCATTGTATCAATAGTAGTCATTGATTGTAAGATAATAGGATTGTCTCCTCCAATAGTAATATTTCCTACTTTTACAGGAATAGTTTTCCTTCGGCTATATTTGACTAAACTATTACAATATTTTTGAAAATTCTTGACAGGTATATCCATAATTCTACTTCAACTACTAATTAAACTTCAAAATAAGGAAATTGTTAGTATAACAACTATTTTAATAACAGATTTTTAATAAAAATCGATCATTATGGCTTCAATCTTTATCATTTTTGGTAAAATTAAGCACAGAAAGAGTAATTCTGTATTTTGGTAGAATACTTTACAAAGATTGCTATGGGACCATATGATTTCCTGGAAAATTTTACTAAATTAATGATATTAATAAATCTAAAATTATGGTAGCCACGGACGTCATTAATTCATCACAAATAGTTATAGACAACCATTATGTAAGAGCTTTTTATAATCCTGAAAAACAGCTAGTGGGTATTGAATGGAAAGGGCCTTGCACAAAAGAAGAGTACAAGGAATTATTTGATAAATTACTGGACAATGCACGTAAAAATCCGACACAACTTTTTTATACTGACATCAGGAAACAGGGTGTTATAGCGATTGAGAGTAGAAAGCATTTTGAAAATTATGTAACTCCAGAGTCGGTGAAATTAGGATTAAGAAAGACTGCAGTGGTGACTGATTCTAATGTTTTCAAGAGGTATTATCTTAATTTACTTATTAAAGCTTCGAATAAATTCGGAAATCCAGTCAAACTACGCTTAACCCCTGAAGAAGCTTTAGATTTTTTATTTAATGAGTAGTTTAATTGTTGTCAATTGAAAGTTGTCAACTGCCTATTCCCCTTAGGTCCAGCCCAGGTTCTGAAATATCTTAAAAACTTTCAAACATAAATAAGCATCTGTAGCTGCATAATCTAATTGGGCTTTTGATAATTCAGATCTTTCCCAGTTCGATGTTTGTTGCGCTTTGGAAATTCTTTTACCCAAAAAGATAGCCGTTAAATTTTTCGCACCAATTTGCTTTACTTCATTGGCCTGAGCAATATTACTAATGTCTTCAAAACCCTGAGGATCAAATTTTCTCAGTTTTTGCAAATCTTTTAAATCGTCTCTAATGGCAGCTCCTACTTTTACAATGGATGGATCTTCAAATATCCTGATCAGATCACCCGGGAAACCACATAATAGATTTCTAATGACAAATACCTCGTCTTCAGTGGCTAATTGTATTACCGATACAGGATTATAGACACCTTTTTTAAAGGCTGGCTTGGCTTCTGTATCAAAACCCAGAATATCTGCTTTCCACAATTTAGGGATTACTCTATCCCAATCAGCATCACTTTCTAAAACGGTGATATCGCCTTCAAATTTCCACAATGGTAAGTCATTGATGGCATCTTTGGTAATTTCAGTAACTAAACTCATTTATCTGATAATCTTCTTATTTTAAAATTTAGGTAGGCAAAAAGTATAGTCATAAAAGGACTTATTATATTAAAAAAGCAATAAGGTGCATATGCCCATGTGCTTACACCTAACACACTGGATTGAGTGGCACCACATGTATTCCACGGTATTAAAACACTTGTTACTGTACCGGAATCTTCAAGCGTTCTACTTAAAACTTCAGGCTTTAAACCTCTTTCAGCATAAGTTTCTGCAAACATTCTGCCTGGCACTACTATAGCTAAATATTGGTCTGATGCGGTAATATTAAAAAACACACAAGTACCAGCGGTGGAAGCTACCAATGAACCGGTAGAGTTTGCCAACTTAATGATGGAAGCAGTTATGGTTCTTAACATATTTGTTGACTCCATAATTCCACCAAAAACCATGGCACAAACTATAAGCCAGATAGTATTCAACATCCCATACATACCGCCCGTTGATAGTAACTCATTTACCACTTCATTGTTGGTGACAATACTAATATCTCCATACATAGCAAGCATTACTGCTTTGTAAGAAGACTCGAAAAAGTTAGCGCTGGCTCCTGCAACCGCCTCAATTACCTGAGGCTGAAATATAATAGCAAATACACCACCCAATAATGAGCCAATAAGTAAAGCAGGTATAGCAGAAATCTTTTTGATAATCATTGCAATTACCAAAACCGGCACCAAAAACAGCCAATAATTGATATTAAATTTTTCCTGAATAGCCTCCTGCACTAAAGCCACCTGATTTAGGTCAGCTTCGGAATTATTCATAAATCCCCAAATAAGAAAAATAATTAAGGTAATGATAAATGTTGGCACGGTGGTGATAGCCATATACTTAATATGTGTAAATAAGTCTGTTCCAGCCATAGCAGGTGCTAAGTTGGTGGTATCACTTAAAGGTGACATCTTATCACCAAAGTAGGCTCCGGAAATTATAGCCCCTGCTACAACCCCTGTTCCCAAACCTAATGTTTGACCTATTCCTAACAAAGCTACTCCCAAGGTGGCTATGGTACTCCAGGAGCTACCCGTTGCTACAGAAACAATAGCACTAACTATACAGGCTGCGACAAGAAAAATAGTAGGGTTAAGGATATTTAAGCCATAATAAATCATAGCGGGAACAATTCCACTCAACAACCATGTACCAGCGAGGGCTCCAATTAATAATAATATTAAAATAGATGACATGGCCGAACTAATGCTATTTACAATACCATCCAGCATCTGAGTCCATTTATAGCCAAGCCTTAAAGCTACAATTGCTGCTATTCCGGCTGCTAAAATAAGGGCAATTTGGTTGGAACCGTCTAAGGTAGAGTCTCCAAAATAATAGACATTAAGGCTTAAAAGTGCAATTAAAAATAGTATGGGAATAAAGGCTTCTATTAAGCTTGGCTTTCTCTGCGTTTCCGTCATCTGGATATTTTAAATACTACTTTTTTAAAATTGAATTCGAAATATAATAAAAATAATAGTTCAGTCCTGCAATAAAGTCGTTATTTCATCACCTATTTGTGTACCAATGGCTACCCCCATACCACCTAATCGTACTCCAACAGCAATTTTATCATTAATTTTTTTGATGATTGGTGATTTATTTTCACCAAAACCCATGATCCCCGACCATTCCATATCAATTTTAAAAGGCGTTTGAGGTAGTATCATTTGTTCTATATCATTGTAAATTCTGTCTCTGATGGCGGAATTAATGCCGAACTCAGTGGTATTTTCATCCTTCATGGCCAAATTTCTACCTCCTCCAATAAGCAGGCGGTTGTTGAAATTCCTAAAATAAAAATAGCCCTCATCGTAATGAAAAACCCCTTTAATTTTAAGGTCTTTAATTGGCTCTGTGATCATCACCATTCCCCTCCCAGGATAAATTTTTTCTTCCGGCAGCCGCTTTTTTGCAAAGGCATTAGTACAAAGAGCCAGCTTCGAAGTACTAAAAGAAATGGTTTCCTGAGATATGGTATTTTTCACTCCAACCGTAACAAGCTCCTTTCCTTCCTCTATGTATGAAACCTCCGCACCAGTGAAAAATTTAACTTTCTTCTCCTGGCAAATATCCCACCACGCTCTCATCATTTTACCAGTGTCAATCTGACCTTCGTATTGGTTGCTCACAATGGTATGGATTGAAGGAGTATTTAACCCAAATTGTTTTTTTAAATTGGGTTCATTTTGAAAAACGGGTTTTTCAAAAACATTCAGAAGCATTTCGTTGAAATCATCTAATTGAGACAAAGCAGGCTTTTCTTGTTCCCGAATTAATTCATAACCTCCGTTAGCCTGATAATCTATGGTATTATCGCCTAATGTATTTCTTAATTTTTTGAGACCTAACCATCTTTTTTCAATAAGCGCTAACAAATTGTCTTTACCCAATTTGGGTAAGTCATCCGCTAATTCTGTCAGGCTTCCAAAACAAGCAAAACCAGCATTTTTAGTACTGGCACCACTCGGAAAAATTCCTCTTTCTATAATAGCAATGGTGGCTTTAGGATACTTTTCACGAAGATGCCATGCGGTGGAACAGCCTACTATACCTGCACCAATTATGATAAAATCAAAATGAGTAAAACTTTCTCTTTCCCAAAAACTTAACATATTAATTGTTGAATTTAACTTTAGTTGATCTGCAGGAAATACAAATCAACATGATTTAGAATAATCTTTCACTAAGATTCAAACTTTTACGTTTGAAATTATAAGGTTTTAACCGACCTTGGCACCTACAAATATTGTAAAAAAATCCTTTTCAGGAGAATCTACAAAATCTTATTAACTCACAAATATCTATGAATTTAAATAATATCATACAAAAAGCCACTAATTCTAAGTTTTATCTATGGATATTAAACTTAGGTTTAGGTTATATGATACCTTTCAACAAACCACATGGTTTTAAAATTGAAGCAATAGCTGACGAAAAAATCAAAACTAAACTACCCTATAAAAGAAGAAACTTAAATCATATAAAAGGAATACATGCCTGTGCCATGGCTACAGTATCTGAATTTACTACCGGATTAATGATTCTTTACAAATTAGATGTAAAAAAGTATCGCATTATTATGCAGAAAATGGAAATGAACTACCATTTTCAAGGAAAGATGGATGCCTATGCTGAATACGCTATTGATCAGGAATGGATTACAAATCAGGTGGAGATTCCATTAAAAACAGCTGATTCTGTGGTGATTCCTTGTGAAGTGAAATTATATGCTGCTAAAAATAACCATTTAAGTACCGGTATGATTTACTGGCAAATAAAACCCTGGGAGAAAGTAAGGACGAAAAAATAATTGGTTTCATTGAGCTTACTTAGAAAACTAAATATCATTTCATTACACAGATAGGCTACTACTCGTGATTAGTAAACATTATACAAGAAATCGCTTTCCTTGCTTTAATAGAAGTTGATAAGATTTAAAACTAGGTATAAAACGGTAATAAACTTTGATTTCCGTTTACAATGAGGTTTAAATTAAATTTCAGGTATTTTTTAACCAAATTTTATTCTTTATCATTTTGCTACTGTATAATAAGATTTAGTTTAGTCAGCCGATACTACAATTATTTCCACAAGTAACACCCCTGTGGTCCCCTCGAGGGGACAACCTCACAGATTTATAGCAGTAGATAACTAAGAGCTTCACCATTATTTTCAATTAAAGCAAAATTTTATTTTGTACTTTGAAGTTCAGTTGTCATCCAGAGGCTGTTCAGCCCACACGAAAATGGAAAATATTATTTGGCACTATAGCATTGCATTATTTATCAAGAGCTTCCTACAAATGAAATTATAACTTATACCAAAATACTACTCATCAACAGTGGAGTAACTCTTTGCATCATTGCAACGCTCTCTGATCATTTCATAAGCCTTTAAATCACCTAATTCGCCTGCTTTACTTAAATCCAGGCAACCTTCCGCCAATTTACCGTACTCAATACGTAGCACGCCTCTTAAGAAATAAGCATCTACATTTTTAGGGTCCTTGTTTAAGATCTGGGTACAATCGTTAATGGCATCCTGATAGGCTTCTAATTGTTGTTTAGCTTGCCCTCTTTTGTAATAAGCTTCCAAATTATTTTCATTTAGCTTAATAGCTTCTGAATAATCATTTATTGCACCATAATAATCTTGAAGAACGTATTTTATATTACCTCTTTCGAAATAAGCTTCCGGGAATTTAGAATTAGCATCCACTGATTTATTATAATCCTTCATAGCTCCGTGTATGTCGCCAAATTTTTGCTTTATATTACCTCGCATGTAATAGGCTTGATAGGAGTTCTCATCGATAGCAATGGCTTCATTGAAACTAACAATTGCTTCCATGTACTCTTTTTCTTCATATTTTTTAATCCCATGATCAATATAGTCATCTGCTGATTTTTGCGAATACAGTAACTGTGATGATAGGACTAAGAATATAATTGACAAGGTGAAAGATGCAATACTTTTCATTTTCTAATAAATAATTTAAATAATTACAATATTCAAATTTAAGATTAGCCCACAATATTAAAAGTATAATATACTGATGAAAATTACATCAGACTACTTTTTCTGCGGAAACAACATTTTATAATCTGCAGGCACCTTTCCTTTACTAATATTGGTTAATTTACCCTTTAACATTCGTTTTTTAAAGGCTGAAACATGGTCTGTAAATAAAATACCTTCAATATGATCATATTCGTGCTGAATAACCCTGGCGTTAAAGCCTTCATATTCTTCAATATGCTCGTTCCAATCCGTATCATAATAACGAATTTTAACTTTTTCTTTTCGAAAAACATCTTCACGGATACTTGGAATGCTTAAACAACCTTCTTCATAAGCCCACTCCTCTCCTACTTCTTCCAATATTTCAGGATTTATAAAGGCCTTTTTTAATTTAGGCTCATCATCTTCATCAATGGGCTCAGTATCTACTACGAATAGTCTGATGCTTTTACCAATTTGAGGAGCAGCCAAACCAACTCCATTTGCATTGTACATGGTTTCATACATATCCTCTACCAGCACTTTTACATCAATTTCATCTTTATTAATGTCTTTTGCCTTGGTTTTAAGTACAGGATGGCCATAAGCCACTATGGAATAAATCATATTAATTTTCTTCTAAATATTGTTGCAAAATTATTGCAGCACTTACTTTATCTATATTTCCGGATTTCTTGTTTCTTTGTTTTCTATTGGAACCTGCCATTATCATAGATTGCATAGCCAATTGAGAACTGAAACTTTCATCCTGCAAATTTAAGGGCATATTTGGAAATTTCTTCTTAAAAAGATTAATAAATGCATTTACATGTCGGGTGGCATCAGTAGCTTCATCTTCTTCGTTGGTAGGATAACCACAAACTACTGCCTCTACTTCCTCTTTTTCAAAATAATTACTGAGATATTTAATGAGGTCTTTGGAATGTACTGTATCTAATGGGGAAGCCAAAATTTTTAATGGATCTGTTACTGCCAAGCCCACTCTTTTAGTACCGTAATCTATTGCTAAAATGCGAGCCATTAATTATTACGAATAACAGATTCAAATTTTCTGCTCACCTTTTTTTCCAACATCAAGGCTTTTGGAAATAATATTTCATTTTCAATCTTAGCATGAACCATCAATTTTTGCTCAAAGCGCTCGAATTCTGAAAATAAAACTTTAGTATTCAATTCCGTATGCTGCTCAATAGGACATTGATCCATTAAAAACCGGATACCTTTCATTTCATCGTCATGTACCTCATGATCAATTGCAAATTTCTGCATACTGAATTTTTCATTCTTATAGAAGAAAGAAGATGGATTCAATTTTTTCTCATCAATTTGCTTTAATTGAAGAATATGTTGAAATAACGTATCCTCTTCTTCATAAATATGATGCACGAAATCTTCCACAAATAGTGGGAATACTTCTTTTAATTCTTGCTGTATAGGTCTAAATATTGGATTAGCAGAATCAATATGGTTAACCAATTTAACCAAAAAAGGTAAATCTTTTTTTATAAAAATAAAATGAGAATGCTTCAAGTAACTGATTACCAAATCAATAGGGAATGAAAGCAATTTCAAATTAGCAATCTCTTCATTACTATTTATTCTCTCCAATTCATCTATTACCTGGTGTACTTGCAGACCTTTATTTTCACAAACTTTCTGGAGGGAATCCTCTTCATACTCGTAGTAATCTACACCTAAATAATAGAGCACAGAGGCAAAAACGTAATTTTCAGCAACCAGCTCTTTTATCTTTTTTTGAGAATATTCCACTTCAGTTAAATTTTATAAGTATTTTTACAAAGGTAGTTGAAATTTAAAGCTTTTCAATCCAACGATTTATTAAAAATATGCGTTATTTGTTAGAATAAAAAATTAACAACGTGAGTAATACAAATAATAGTTCATTTCAGATAAAATTACCCATCATTGTATTTTCTACTTTAGCTGCGGGTATCCTAATTGGAGCTACAATGGCCAACCCAGAAAGTTCTAAAGGAACAGTTTTAGAAGGTATTTCCAGAATTAAAGAAATATTTTTACACATAGATAAAAATTATGTGGAGGAGGTTGATAATGATGCCTTAGTAGAAAGTGCCATAGCAGGGATGTTAAAAAAACTAGATCCACATTCTTCATTTATTCCAGCCAGAGACCTGGAAATGGTTTCTGCTGACTTAAAAGGCAACTATGAAGGTATTGGCATAGAATTCAATATATTTAAAGATACGCTGTACGTAGTTGCTCCCCTAAGTGGTGGCCCCTCCGAAGCTGCCGGCCTTCAATCAGGCGATAAGATAATTTCAGTTAATACAGACAACATTGCAGGTATTGGCCTCACAAACCGTCAAGTACACGAATACCTAAGAGGTGAAAAAGGTAGCGAGGTGGATGTGAAAATCATGAGACGAAATCATAAAGATTTGATGGATTTCACTATTACTAGAGATAAAATACCTCAATTTTCTGTGGATGCCAGTTATATGGTGGATGATAAGGTTGGTTATATTAAGGTAAGCCGTTTTTCGGCCACCACTTTTACAGAATTTAAAGAAGCTTTAGATAACTTAAAAAATCAGGGATTAGAGAAACTCATACTCGATCTACAAGATAACCCAGGTGGCTACATGGATAGAGCTATAAGTATGGCAGATGAGTTTTTGGCAGATAATGCTATGATTGTATATACGAAGGGAAAAGAAAAACGCTACAATACCGAGGCAAGAGCTGTGAAAAAGGGAATTTTTGAAGAAAGTCCTCTCATAGTTTTAATTAATGAGGGTAGTGCTTCAGCCTCTGAAATTGTATCAGGCGCTATACAAGATAATGACAGAGGCTTGATAGTAGGCCGTAGATCTTTTGGAAAAGGTTTAGTACAAATGCCTATTCCTTTGGAAGATGGTTCAGAGCTCCGATTAACCATTTCTAAATATTATACCCCAAGTGGAAGATCTATTCAGAAGCCTTTTGGAGATACTCCTGATGAGTATAGAAAAGAAATGCTTAATAGATTTGAACATGGAGAGTACTTTGTAGCAGACAGTATTCAATTTGATGATTCATTGAAATACACCACAAAAAAAGGCAGAGTTGTATATGGTGGTGGTGGTATTATGCCGGATTTCTTTGTAGCATTAGATACCGCAAGAAACTCAAATTACATGAATAAGTTATTCTACAGCAATAGTTTACGCCAATTCACCTTTGCTTATTACGAAGATCATAAAAAAAGCATAGATAAAATGGGGCGTGAGAATTATATCAAAAATTATAATATTTCTGAAGATATGCTAAATAAATTAATTACCCTTGCTGAGGGGAATGATGTGGCATTTAATGAGAAAGAATTTGAAAAATCGAAAGAATTAATTACAATTTATGTGAAAGCCTATATCGCTCGTAATGCATGGAATAATGAAGGATTCTATCCTATTATTAACCAACAAAACGAGATTTTTAATCAGGCTTTAAAACTTTTTGATCAGGCCGAAGTAATGGCAAAAAAATAATTTTATGGCTTATTATGTAAAGAAAGGAAATATACCTCCAAAGAGACATACCCAATTCAGGCAACCGGATGGTAGTCTTTATTCTGAAGAGTTGGTTAGTTCATTAGGCTTTTCAGGCATATATTCCAATTTATACCATATCAACCCTCCAACAAGGGTGAAATCCATAAAGGAGTCTGTTAAATATGGCACTAAAGCCGATAAGGATTTCCCTCTGCAACAGATTCATTTGAATACCTCAGGTGTTAAAAATACTGGCAGCGATTTTTTGGATGCCAGAAAGGTTTTATTAATGAATAATGATGTTTCTTTGGCACTTTGCATACCTAGTAGAGGAAGCATGGATTATTATTATAAAAATGCTGAGTCAGATGAACTGCTTTTTATCCATGATGGCAGTGGTTACCTCTACTCTCAATTTGGTAAACTGAAAATTAAAGCAGGAGATTATGTGGTTATTCCTCGTACTACCATTTATAAATTAGAATGGGAAAGCAATGAGATAAGGTATTTGGTAATTGAATCTGCCAGCCCTGTTGAAACGGTTAACCGATACCGAAGCGATCTTGGTCAATTACTGGAGCATTCGCCTTATTGTGAAAGAGATATACACCCACCTCAGGAATTAATTACTGAAGAAAGTAAAGGTGAATATCATTTAAAAATTAAAAAAGGAGGCTATATACATAACTATATTTATGAGCATAGCCCTTTTGATTTGGTAGGTTGGGATGGCTTTTTATACCCCTATACACTATCAATCCATGATTTTGAGCCTATTACTGGTAGAATACATCAGCCACCTCCCGTGCATCAAACCTTTCAGGCGCATAACTTTGTGATCTGTTCATTTGTGCCTCGCCTATTCGATTACCACCCGAAAGCTATACCGGCACCTTATAACCATAGTAATATTGATTCTGATGAGTTATTGTATTATGTGGAAGGTAATTTTATGAGTAGAAAAGGTATTGAAAGAGGTTCTTTTACACTACACCCGGGTGGATTGCCTCATGGACCACATCCCGGCACTGTTGAAAAGAGTATTGGCGCCAAAGAAACGGAAGAATTAGCCGTGATGTTGGATACTTTTAAGCCATTATACCTGACTGAAGAAGGAAAAGAGTTTTTAGATAAAAACTATCCAATGAGCTGGAGCGAAAAGTAAAATATATCCAACCAAAAAAATTATTACCCTAATGAGATTGACTTCTATTTGTATTTTTCTTTTGTGGACAGTTATTTCAACTACTCAAGCACAAATAAAGGCTCCGCCTGGCACTATTCAAATAGGAACTAATTTATTTTACGATCAGAACGAAATAAGTAATATACATTATCTGGAGTTTTTACATTATATAAAAATAGATTCCACGAAGGATTACTATTTACAAAGTTTACCGGACACCACTTTAATCATTAGTGAGCACGTGCAAATTAAAGACACCACTTTCACAAATGAGATCTATTTAAGATATCCAAAAACAAGAAAATTTCCAGTGGTAGGCATAACTTATGAACAGGCTTCGGATTATTGCGAATGGAGAACGGCTATGGTTAAAAAATTGCTGGCTGAGAAAGAAGAATTAGATACCACTCAATATGCAATCCAATACAGATTGCCCACTTTGGAGGAATGGATCAAAATAGCTATAGCCAATGATTATGATTTCACTTTCAGAAAAGACATGTTTAGAAATCTTACTAAGGCCACGATGAGCAGAAAAACTTTGAAATCTATAGCAAAAGAAAATGATTTTGATTTATCCGGCAAAGAATATGAAATCTTTTTAATTGAATACCTGAAATTGCACCCTATTCATTTTGTTGATAATTTAGCTTATAAAGGTGATGATAAAAGATTAAGCAAGGCTATCAACCATTATTTCCCAAGCTCGAGCCGAGACTACGATGAACAAAAACCTCAAATCTACGACATTAGAGGCAATGTGAGTGAAATGACTTCCACTAAAGGTATTGCCAAAGGAGGAAACTGGCAAAGTGCGGAAGGAGAAATTTCCGTTTGGGATAATGTAAAATATGATAAGCCATCAGCCTTGATAGGTTTTCGATGCATTTGTGAAGTAAATGAGGTAGAAAATTAAAGATAAATAATCACATCGAGATTATTTATAAGCTGCTATTTTAACTTATTGCGATACTATTTTCACACCTAATCCATTTAAATGATGAAAATCAGATTAATTCTTTGCTTGCAATAAAAACTATTCTACTTTTGCAACCTTAATTTTAATCTTCACACAAGATTTAATAAAACGATATAATTTTGCTTACTCCACCATAGTAGATTTTTTCATTTTAATCAGTAAAGCTGCCTGAAAGCACTCGTTTCTGATTTTTATTACCTTTCTGCCCTAATGGGCACAATCCAATATTATTTATTTTAATAATTCCCATTGTAAATCGGGGAATTACCTCTTTTATCATTAAACCACATTTATATTAAGATGAAAAAGTATCTAAACCTTTTCGATTTCCGACAAAAAGTAGATTATAAAATTGAAATATTAGCTGGGTTAACTGTAGCCCTAGCTTTAGTACCTGAGGCTGTGGCCTTCGCATTGATGGCTGAATTACCGGTATTAACTGGTCTTTATGCTGCCTTTATGATGGGTCTTGTAACATCAATACTAGGAGGAAGACCCGGCATGATTTCCGGTGCAACAGGAGCCGTAGCTATAGTATTGGTTACCTTAGCTAAAACGCATGGTATTGAATATATATTTGCAACGGTGATATTAGCAGGTATC
Source organism: Cytophagales bacterium (assembly GCA_038258905.1). Classification (GTDB taxonomy): domain Bacteria; phylum Bacteroidota; class Bacteroidia; order Cytophagales; family Cyclobacteriaceae; genus Marivirga. The sequence continues at coordinate 19,630 of JBBSPJ010000003.1, read as the reverse complement.
ATTCAAATTCTTGCCGGACTCCTTAGGTTAGGGAAATTGATGAGACTGGTACCCCATCCAGTAATCTTCGGATTTGTAAATGGTTTAGCCATCATGATTTTTCTTTCTCAGGTGGACCAGTTTAAAAATAAAGCTGGTGAATGGTATACAGGTACAACCTTGTATATATTTGGAGGCTTAGTTTTAATCACGATGCTTATTATTTGGAGCTTACCTAAAATAACCAAAGCAATACCTGCCTCATTGGTTTCTATATTAGTAATTTTCGGTATTGTTGTGGGTTTCGGAATAGACACTAAAACTGTAGGTGATATTGCTTCCATCCAAGGTGGCTTCCCTCCTTTTCATATACCTTCCATACCCTTCAATTTTGAAACCTTACAATTGATATTTCCATATGCGGCCATTATGGCTGGCGTAGGTTTAATAGAAAGCCTACTAACTTTAAATATAATTGATGAAATAACTGAAACGCGTGGAAGAGGCAATAAGGAGGCCATGGCACAAGGGACTGCTAATATTCTTTCAGGTTTTTTCTCAGGAATGGGTGGCTGTGCCATGCTAGGTCAGAGTTTAATCAACATATCTTCTGGCGCAAGGGCCAGGCTATCTGGGATTGTTGCAGCCGTTTTACTATTAACCTTTATCATGTTTGGTGCTGGAGTTATTGAGCTATTACCTATGGCAGCATTAACGGGACTAATGATTATGGTGGCCATTGGTACTTTTGAGTGGGCTAGTATAAAAACAGTAAACAAAATGCCTAAATCAGATATTTTTGTAATGGTTTTAGTGACAGTAGTTACCGTGATTTTACATGATTTAGCAACTGCTGTAATTGTAGGTGTTATTATTGCAGCCTTGGTTTTTGCCTGGGATAATGCAAAACGCATTAGAGCCAGAAAACGAATTGATGAAGCAGGAACAAAACATTATGAAATATATGGCCCATTATTTTTTGGTTCTGTCACTGCTTTTAACGATAAATTTGATGTGTTAAACGATCCTGAAGAGGTCATTATTGACTTCTCAGAGAGTCGAGTGGTGGATATGTCTGCTATAGAAGCATTAAACAAGATCACTGAAAGATATCATAAAGTAGGTAAAAAAGTGAGTCTACTTCATTTAAGTCCTGACTGCCAACGCTTATTAAAAAATGCAGATAAAGTAATTGAAGTAAATATATTGGAAGATCCATCTTATAAAGTCGCTCTTGATAGATTTTGATTTAAAATCCTCATGCTGTTGCAATTTTCAGCATGGGGATTTAAAACATTGAATTATCATTAGCTGAAGACTTTGGAATTACCTGTAAAACATCCCAATGCTCCACTATTTTACCGTTATTGTCAAATCTAAAAATATCAATTCCTGCATAGTTCTGGTCACCAGGCCATTCTTGAAAACAGTGCAAAACCACTAGATCACCTTCAGCAATCGCTTTTTCAAAAATCACTTTCTTTCCGGGATAATCCTTGGCCATCTGCTTGAAATAATTAATAAAGCCCTCCTTGCCATCAGCTACATGCGGGTTATGTTGAATATATTCTACCCCAACATACAATTCAACTGCAGTTTCCGGTTGATTTTGATTAAACATTAAATCGTAAAAAGCCATGGCATTTTCTTTGTTTTTATTCATTGGAAAATAGTTTTTAGTTATTCAATATTTAAAATTAAAAATTAGATAACAAATACACCAACCAAAGCTCATAAATTCCGCCCATGTTATTAACCCACATATAATCAATCATTTAGAACAAAAATAATTTTAGCAGGTTAAAACATGTAACTACATATAATTTATTTCTGATCCATAATGTACCTGTCATGAAAAAGTATTTATTATTGATATTCTTTTTTTATCTATCAATAAACCTTACAAATTCTATTGCGCAAAATAGCAATAATAGTTTTACTGTTTCCGGCCAGGCGATTGATCAGGAAAGCAAAGAACCTATTCAGTTTGCACAAGTAGCCCTGTTTAAAAAGGATGCTAAAGAGCCAGAGTCTTTTACAAACACTGATGAGGAGGGGAAATTCAAGCTTCAGGCCCCGAATGGAAACTATGAATTGAAAATTTTCTTTATTGGCTATGAAGATAAAATGGTGAGCGGCATCAGCATAAATACTAACAAAAACCTGGGTGTGGTAGACATGGTTAGTGAAAACAATCAGTTAGACGAGGTGGAAGTAAGAGCTTCTAAGCCCATGATGCGTACAACAGTGGAAGGTATTACCATTAATCCGAGCCAAAACTTATCCAACCTGGGTGGCACTCTGTTAGATATATTAAGAAACACCCCTTCTGTGAGAGTGGGAGATGATGGTTCAATTTCTTTAAGAGGAAGTGCTGGAACTAATATTTTAATTAATGGAAGAAACTCTTCATTAACACAAAACTTAGATAGAATTCCCGCAAGCTCAATAGAAGAAATTAAAGTAATCAATAACCCTAATGCCAGATATGATGCAGAAGCAGAAGCCGGAATAATAGATATTATCTTAAAAAAAGGAGATAACTTAGGTACCAATGGCGGAGTAGATGCACTTTATGGAACTAGGGGAAGAACTAGTGCCGGAGGTCAATTTAACCACAGAGATCTTAAGTACAATATATATGCTGGATACAATATACGAAACTGGAAAAATGTTGGTGAACGTAGAGTAAATAGAGTGATTTTTGACGATGAAGAGTCACTAAGCCAGGAAACAAATTCTGTAAGTGAAAATTTAGGCCATACCTTTAATTATGGCGCTGACTACTATTTTGGTAATAATACCATAAGTTATGAAGGGGTATTCAGCACCAGTTACAGCCAGCAGGTAAACTCATTATATTCGCAATTATCAGATGTTAGTAATGACCAGCTTTTGTTTGAATATGTAAGGAGAAACAATGAAAATGAATCGGATGATGGTTATGATAATGCCATCATCTATGAACGAAGTTTTAAGGATAAAGACAGATCCTTAAAATTGTCTGCCTCACAATCATATACCAATCAATTTAAAACGCAGAATATTGAAATATTCCGAGGAACACTAAGCACAGATCCATCAGAACTTAATGGAAGAGAGCAAGCATTTACCGATGAAAAAAGATATAATTATGTATTTCAGGCTGATTATATCCATCCTTTTGAAGGTCTTTTTAAATTGGAAACCGGTTTAAAGTCAAATATTAGAAACTTTACCTACGATTTCGATTTTGCTAGATTTGCTGATGGAACTCAAAGTTTTGAAGATGACCCTGAAGTTAGTAATGAATTTGATTACCAGGATAGAATACATGCCGGATATGTATTATTATCCCGATCTTTCGATAAGTTGGATATAACTGCTGGTGTGAGAGGTGAATTGACACAATTAAGCACCTACTTATACAATACGGATGAGGGAAATAGCCAAGAATATTTTAACCTCTTCCCTAGTTTGCAAACGCTTTATAAATTTTCAGATAACCAGGCTGTAAAATTCACTTATAGTAGGAGAATTGACAGGCCTACCGCATGGAGGTTAAATCCCTTTCCGGACATCACCGATTCATTAAATGTAAGAAGAGGAAACCCCGGCTTGCAGCCTGAATTGATTAACTCCCTGGAATTAGGACATATATTTGAGGCAGAAAAATCGAGTTTAACCACCAACTTTTTTTATAGACAAATTAATGGCAGGTTAGATTATATTACCAGAGTGGAAGATGAAAAATCCATCTCTGAACCTGCTAATTTAAACAGTGCTGAATCGTCTGGTGTAGAATTAATAGGATTGAGAGAGATAACAAACTGGTGGACCTTAAATGGAAGTTTAACTGGATTTTATATCAGCGTTGATGGCTCAAACATTAGTCAGGAATTTGTAAATTATGGTTATGCGCTTAATAGCAAATTAGCCTCAGATTTCAAATTACCTTATGACTTTACCTTACAATTGGTTTTTAATTATGATTCCCCAGGAATTGAAGCACAAGGAAGAAATTTATCGCAGTATTTCATGGATGCCAGCGTCCAAAAGAGCTTTTTTGATAAAAAGGGTAGTATATCCTTAAGTGCCAGAGATATCTTTAACACGCTAAGGTTTGCGGGTGATAGGTTAACCAACGATTTTTCACAATCTTATTACGCTAAAAGAGAAACAAGAATTGTATTGCTGAGTGCCAGGTATACTTTTTAGGATAAATAACTAAATATTCCTTACTTTAAACATTCCCTATTCTGTACTGTTTTAATACTATGATAAACTGGAAAAAACTAGACGATCAAACAACAGATAGAATAGTGGAAATGGCATGGGAAGACCGCACTCCTTTTGATGCTATATTGAGTCAGTTTGGAGTGCCCGAGAAAGATGTGATCAAGATTATGCGCAAAGAAATGAAACCTTCCAGTTTTAGAATGTGGCGTAAAAGGGTGCAGGGCAGAAGCACAAAGCATACTCAATTAAGACCGGATGATGTAGACACCTTCAAATCTACTCGGCAAAAAAATATAAGTCTGAATAAGTATAATTAGGATTACAGTTTTGATTTTAATTTATCTTAATTATAGCTTTTTCCACTTACTCGTGTTTTACTAAGCATAAATATAAAAAGCATATTAAGCATAAAGTTTAATTGAATACCTTTGTTATGTCTACACCGTTTCCCATGGCCTGTGGCGCACAGGACATCATCTGGAATTGGCAACAACATGAGATTTTGCATCAATCCTACTAAGATAACACCCCTGACGGGGCTAGGAATACTTTTAAAGCTTTAGAAATAAAATGATAATCCTTCTAGATTGGGTAAAAGCTTCTTCTCTCTTCCCCAATCAAAAAAAGTATAAATAGCCTGTTAGCACGCCTACCTTTGGCTGGCTAGGTTGGCTGAGACATAGCACCGCAATATAAATTTGAATTCCTTTGTTATGTCTACAACGTTTCCCATGGCCTGTGGCTCACAGGACATCATTTGAAATTACCAGCAGCATTAGATTTTGTCATCATTTTTGCCCGGGTTTGAAAACCCCGAGCTACATCCCGACTGCTCTCGGAACACCCCGAGTGGGGCTTGAGTAGTCACATCTTTTCCATAGCGTAAATTATATTACATTATCTCTCTTCAATTTAGTTTGCTGTAACCTCAAGAAAAAGCCATTTTTACTGAATTCAATGAAAATTTAAATTTTAAAATTAGTGACCAACTCAGGAAAATAGCTAATACATGTAATAATTGAATTTAATAGTATAATCTCTTAGCCTCTACTAAACATGATCTTTGTTGAAAGAAATATTCTTTAAGTTGCTATCTAGCCAATTTGACACTTGGTAAGTCGGCTCGTTTATATTTAGCTTTTATTAGCTGACATACCCTACTCCGATCTACTTAAAATTTCTTTTTTGCTGACTTGAATGCTTTATAAAAAAATAAGCATTCGGATTTTGAGAAACCAACCTTAATGAAAAGAGATGTTTGATTTAAAAAAAGAAGGTGTTATCCTTGATTTAACCAAATTAGAATTTGAAAATGAGGGCGTGCTGAACCCTGCCATTATGCAGGAGGGTGATACAGTTCATATATTCTACAGGGCAGTAAGAAAAGGTAACCATTCAACTATTGGTTATGCAAAGCTATCAGGACCGCTCGATTTAGTACAACGAAACGATAAACCCCTTCTCTTTCCAGAATTTGAATATGAATCTCAAGGTATTGAGGATGCCAGAATTGTAAAAATTGATGACCTATATTACCTTACTTTTACCGCATATGATGGTGTAAATGCTTTAGGTGCTTTGGCAGTGTCTGATGACCTGCTTACTTTCAAAAGGAAAGGTTTTATAGTTCCGCAGATTACCTATGCTGAATTCCACCGAATGGCAGAATCCAATATTCACCTAAGTGAAAAATATAGGCGTTACCATATTGAAACTAATATAGACGGTAGAAATAGAAATAAAGTCCTTTTGTCAGATAAAAATGTCATCTTTTTCCCTCGAAAAATTAATGGAAAATTCTTTTTCTTACACCGAATCAAGCCTGATATTCAGTTGGTTTCCGTCAACGAAATCGATGACTTAACCAAAGTATTTTGGAAGAAATACATGATGCATTTTCATGAACACATTTTACTGACTCCAAAATTTGACCATGAAAATAGTTATATAGGAGGTGGCTGTCCGCCTATTGAAACCGAAAAAGGGTGGCTCTTAATATATCATGGCGTACATGATTCAACAAAAGGTTATATATACACTGCATGTGCTGCCTTATTAGATCTGGAAGATCCAACTATAGAGTTGGCCCGACTTCCCTATCCTCTTTTCAAACCAGAATTAGATTGGGAACTAGTGGGAGAGGTTAATAATGTAGTATTTCCTACCGGCACAGCTCTTTTTGATGATAGGCTTTATATTTATTATGGTGCTGCAGATTCTTGCATTGCTGCCGCCTCCCTTAGCTTAAATAAGCTTATTACTGAACTTCTTAAACATCCTGTATGAAAGAGCAAGAGATACTTATAATTAGTTCCTATCCTCCCAGAAAGTGTGGAATAGCAACCTATAGCCAGGATTTAATTCATGCTATAGAAAACAAGTATAATAGTGGCCTGACTATTAAAATTTGTGCCTTGCAAAAAAATGAAGACCCTATCAAATATAATAGTCAGGTTAAATATGTGCTGAGGACATGGATTAAAGAAGATTATATTCATTTAGCTGAATCCATAAATAAGGATAATAAAGTCCAAATTATTTATTTACAGCATGAGTTTGGATTATACGATGGAGAATTGGGCTCGTACATTTTAGAATTCCTGAAACATGTTAAAGTACCTGTAATCACTACATTTCACACAATTCTATCAAACCCATCCAGTTTAAGAAAGAAGCTTGTTCAGCAAATTGGAAAGCACTCTGCAAAATTAATTGTTATGACTAACCTTTCAAGCGAAATTCTCATAACTGACTATAAAATAAAAGCAGATAAAATAAAGATTATTCCCCATGGTACTCATCTCATAAAACCCCGTATCAAACAAACTGAAGAAAATAATCCTTTCCCAAATAAAACTATTTTATCCACATTTGGGCTAATTAGTGCGGGTAAGAGTATTGAAACAGCTTTGGAGGCATTACCCAGTATTGTTGCAAAATTTCCAAATGTGCTTTATTTAATCATTGGTAAAACGCATCCTGAGGTATTCGCCAATGAAGGTGAGCAATACAGAACTTTTTTGCAACAAAAAATTGAGGATTTAAAATTGAATAATCATGTGCTATTTGTTAATAAATATCTCACTTTAGGTGTTTTAATAGACTATTTGGAGCGTACTGACATTTATTTATTCACTTCAAAAGATCCCCAGCAAGCGGTAAGTGGTACACTAGCTTATGCTATGGCTGCTGGTTGTCCCGTGATTTCAACCCCCATTCCGCATTCCTTGGAGCTATTGGATGGGGCAGGAATTAATTTCGATTTTCAAGATCCAATTCAGCTGGCCAATGCTGCCATTCTAATGCTTTCAAAACCTAAGTTGATGGAAGACATGCACATGAATGCCTTACACAAAATTAGCCCTACCGCATGGCAAAATGCAGCTATTAATCATGTTGATTTGGCCATTTCCATACTTGAAAAAGAAGGTTTTAATCCTGCCTATCAATATCCATCCATATCAATGAATCATATAAAAAGGATGACTACGCATTTTGGAATGTTACAATTTGCTAAAATTGCAGAGCCTGAGAAAAGCTCTGGTTACACCATAGATGATAATGCCAGAGCATTGATTGCCATTAGCCAAGACTTTGAATTAACTGGTAATTTTGAAGACCTTAACTTAATCATCATCTACCTTGAATACATTCTTTTTTGTCAGCAAACTGATGGCTCTTTCTTAAATTATGTGACTATCGATGAAGAATTTTTTGAAAAAAACCAGGATGAAAACCTTGAGGATGCAAACGGGAGAGCTATTTGGGCTTTAGGGAAATTTTTATCACATGGTCACTTTATCCAGCCAGATTTGCAAGCGAGAGTAGAGCTTGCATTCCAAAAGGCAATTCCATGTATAGAGAAATTTCAATCTCCAAGAGCCATTGCTTTTTGCATAAAGGGTTTGTATTACTATTATCAATTTAAAGGTGATACTTACATATTAGAAATAATTACCAAGTTGGCAGATAATCTCATTTCAAAATTCAGAGGTGTTTCTAACAAAAATTGGAAATGGTTCGAGTCTTATTTAACTTATGGTAATGCAGTATTACCAGAAGCACTTTTATTAGCTGGAATATGTACCAATAGCACACTTTTTAAAAACACCGCAAAGCAAACATTTGATTTTCTTCTTTCCATTACCCACTCTGAAAAACTAATTTCCGTTATTTCAAATATAGGGAGCCACAAAGAAGGGCAGGATAAAATACGTTATGGTGAGCAGCCTATAGAATTTGCTTATACCATTTTAGCCTTAGATACTTTCTATAAGGCTTTTGGTGACCAAAAATATTTAAATTATCTTAAAAAAACTTTTAATTGGTTTTTGGGTGATAACCATTTGCATCAAATTATATATAATCCATGCACTGGTGGATGTTACGATGGGTTGGAAGAACATCATGTGAATCTTAATCAAGGTGCAGAGTCTTCAGTAAGTTATCTTCTTGCGAGAATAACAATGGAGAAATATAGCTATGTTGATTAGTCTACTTAGAAACATGTAAAATAATAATTAGATTATATAAATGAAAAAATCTCCTATTTAGGAACTTTGCCTTATGTTAAGAGTCAGAATTAAAAGAGTAAACCAACACTTAGGGTTAGTTTTGAAAAAGAAAGTTTTAGTTTAAAAATATAAAACACTGCACCGAGATTATTGAAACTGTAGTATTTAAGAGATAGTACAGCTAAATCCATCTGGGAAAAGTAAGAATGGGCAGATTGCTAAAATCTGTCCTTCTTTTTGAGTGCGACTTATAAACAGTTTCAATCACAGAGATTTTATCCAATTCCCACAAGAAAATTATCGTCTATTCTTATAATTTGTATGTATAGTAGATTGGTTTGCCTCATACGCACAAGGCATGCAGCACAACACCTCTTTTCCCATGGCCTGTTGCTCACAGGACATCATCTTGAATTGCCAGCAGCATGAGATTTTGTCATCATTTTTGCTTTCCTACGGAGCAAAAATGCCGCCAAAATCACGCAATTAAGGTGCATTTTAACCCGGGGTTAAAAACCCCGGGCTACATTCCGATTGCTATCAAGTTTTTTATTCTATTAGTTAATTGTAGTCAATGTTTCAACTGGTGTAATTTAAAATCTCTCCACGCCAAGGTTCGTGCCTGCATGTATCATGTCTCACGAAACTTAACAGGAAGGGTAGGTTATCGTTAGAAAATAATTTTGAAAAATGACTAATCTATCATTATTATCATTATTACACCTGATTTTGTACTTTAAAATAGGCGTAGAATAAAGACTGAATTCAGGCAATTACTATCTTCAATTTAATAGGTTATATGCTAATGGTTCGTGAGACACGAACCATGGCACAGGATTTTGGTCACCTTACAAAGAGTAGTTTGATTATCGTCTGTATTAATCATTTGTATTTGCACTAAATTGGTTTGACTCATACCCGCAATTCCATGCCGCACAAACCCCTCGCGAACCAAGCCCTTTCATCAATGCTATTAAGTTAAGACAATCCCTCCTTCTCCTTCGGGGAAGGATGCAAGGATGGGGTCTAAAAAAAAGCTTAACTTAATAGCATTGGCCCTTTCATGGGGCTTGGTTTGCTCATACGCACAAGGCATGCCGCACTGCCTCTCGCCAGCCAGACATCTCTAACGATATGGTCTGGTGTCGAACCTGCGCTTCTCATCCGCTCTCTAACTGTTGTGCATAAAAAAACCCCCTAAGGCTTTTACACTATAGGAGGTTAAAAAAAAATGTGAGGTCACGGGATTGCTCATACGCACATGGCATGCCGCACACAAAACCCCTCGCGAACCAATTGATTATCGTCTATACTTATCATTGTGTTTGAACTAAATTGGTTTGACTCATACCCGCAAGGCATGCCGCACAAACCCCTTCAAAGGGGCTTTGTTTCGAACCTGCGCTTCTCATCCGCTCTCTAACTTTTGTGCATAAAAAAACCCCCTGAAGCTTTTATACAACAGGAGGTTAAAAAAAAATGGAGGTCACGAGCGGATTCGAACCGCTGTAAATGGTTTTGCAGACCACTGCCTAGCCACTCGGCCACGTGACCTTGTCTCATTTGCGATTGCAAAAATAGGGATATTCTACCGCTCTTCAAACAGTATACGCAAATATTATGCAAAAATTTATTAATGGCGTCAATGTTATCAAGAATGTATTTAAGCCATAATGATTTAATTAGGTAATGATGCTTTTCTAAACCTTGAAAAATACTTTAAAAGTAGATCCCCTACCCAACTCACTCTCAACTGTAATTTCACCCTCTGCATTTGAAATGATTTTTTTCACCAAAAATAAGCCCACTCCACTGCCTTCAACATGTTGATGTCTGCGTTTGAAGGCTGCAAATATTTCTTCAATCTTTGCCTGCTCCATGCCCAAACCATTATCTTCTACTGAAAGCATGATGAAATTTTCTTCTTTAACAGAACGAATTTTAATATTAGGAGTACGATTAGGCGCTCTGTATTTTAATGCATTACTTAAAAGATTTAGTAAAATACTTCTAAGGTTTTTCTTTGAAAATGAAATACTAGGCTCTTTAAAATCGCATGTTACTACGGCCTCTGATTCATCTAAATCTTTCTTAAGACTAATTTTAACCTCTTCAAATAATTGCTTCAAATTAATAGCTTCTTTTTTATCAATTTCACTTTCAATTTTAGCAATATCTGATAACTCATTAATTGTTTCAGTAAAATTGGCAATTGAAATCTGTATCATTTTCATGATTTCCCCAGTATCTATTTTGCCTGAGTCTTGAGATTCCATTAAATAGGTAATAAGACCTTCAACATTAGCCAATGGGCCCTTTAAATCGTGGGAAGCAGAATAAATAAAGGTATTATGATCGGCATTAATACGATACAATTTTTCTTGTATTTTTTTCAGCTCAGTGATATCATTAAATGTAACAATAGCTCCATCATGGATATCATCGTGTTCCTTATAATAGGGTGTTATGGCCATTTGATACCAACGCCCATCATTGGTTTGTATTTCTTTATTGATGGCACTAGAAGATTTAATTACCATTTGAATATTATCGATGAGCGTAGGTAATTTTATTTTAGTTGAAATATCACTCAATGGTCTGCCTATATCGCTGTCCTGAAGATTTATTTGTTGCACTGCAGGAGGGGTATATTTGCGTAAAATCAAGTTTTTATCAATATATATTTGCCCATTGAGTGTGCCTTTAAAAAAGTTATTTAAGTCGTCATTTAACTCTGCTAATTCTTTAATTTTTAGCTGGTATTCATTGTTTACAGTTTGCAATTCTTCATTAACCGATTGTAACTCTTCATTAGTACTTTGAAGCTCTTCATTACTTGAAATTAGCTCCTCATTATAAGAGCTTATATTATCATTAGATAAATCTAACTCGTAATACAAGTTTTTAAGCTTTTCTTTGGTTGAGCTTAGCTCATCTTTCAAATCAGTAATATGCTGAATTGAATGAGAGTCTAATTGAAAATGCTCCTCATTTTCTTTAACCTTTTCTGCTTTTTTAAAATCGCTATATAAAACTAACAATAAAGTTGGTAAATTTTGCTCTGATTTTTTTACAGGTATTACTTCAACATTAACAATATGCTTATGCTGGTCTCTCACAAACTCTACCTGACTTAATCTAGCTCTCTTTTGTTCTTTAGAGGATTTTATTAATGTGGTTGAAGTAGCAATTGAAAGTTCCTCGGGTAGCATTTCAAGCAATTTGAAATTAAAGAACTTAGGTAATAAATATTTTTCGTAATTTCCGAAAGTCTCCAAAATTAGAAAATCAGAGTCCACATAAATACCTGCCTCATACCCCAATTCTTCAAGTATAGTATGATTATCAATTTCTTTAAAATTAACTTCATTTCTATTTATTTGGTTACTAGCATTTTTATTGGGAGAGTAAGTTTGTGTTTGAAGCCGAGGTATGCTGTAGGTACTATCGTTATATTGTCGACTTTCATTAATGCTCTTATAAATTTTCCATTTTTTATCTAAAATTTCAAAAGAGCTTTTTAAATCAGCCAGGCTTTCACTAGGCCCTAAAAATAAGTATCCCCCTGTATTCAGGCAAAAATGTAATGAGGATAATATTTTTTTCTGTAAAATAGGATTGATGTAAATTAAAAGATTTCTACAACTTATAAGATCAATTTTGCCATAGGCCGGTTGCCTAACAATATCATGATCGGCAAAAATTATCATTTTTCTTATATTATCCCTTACCCGATATTTATCATTTTCTTTTATGAAATACTTACTAAGTCGTTCCTCAGATACTTGTTTCTCAATATTAGTACTATAAACCCCTCTAGAAGCCACTGCAAGGGCTGATTTATCAATATCACTAGCAAATATTTTTACCTCTAAATTCTTTTTTAATTCCGTTAGATGTTCCATTATCAATATAGCAATTGAATAGGCCTCCTCTCCGGTAGCACACCCCACTACCCATATTTTAAGGGTATCTACCATCAATTTATTACTAATAATCTCCGGGATTACTTTTTCATTCAATACATCAAAAGCTTCTTTGTCTCTAAAAAATTTGGTTACGCTTATTAAAAAATCGTCAGCCAGTAAATTTACTTCCGGAACATTGTTTTTAGCATAATCTATATAGTTTTCAAGTGTCGTGATTTTGTTGGTTGACATCCTATTCACTATTCTTCTTAAAATAGTGGGCCGCTTATAATTAGAAAAGTCTAAATTTGTATGTTGCGCAACAATTTGTAGCAGCTCTGTTAGCTGTTGCTGATTATTTTGATCAATTTCTTCTTTAAAATTAAGTTCTAATTCCTCACGATTTAAATACTCAATTATTTCTATGGGTATCATGTCAGGAGCTAAAACAGCATCTGCACAACCAGTCTCAATGGCACTAAGAGGCATGCTGTTAAATTTAGCACTAGTTGGCTCTTGCACTATTACCATGCCTCCATTCCTTTTGATAGCCTCAACACCTTTGGTGCCATCATTGCCTGCACCAGATAATATAAGAGCAATACTTTTATTACCCTGATCCTCAGCTAATGAATTTAGAAATATATCAATGGCTGTATTTGTAGGTCTTGCATTACTGTCACTTAAGCGCAAAACGCGATCATTAATGGTCATATTTTTGCCCTTTGGCATAAGATAAACCTGATTAGGTTCCACATACATACCGTTTTCCGCTACACATATTTTGAGTTTACTATGCTTTTGTAGTAACTCTGCCATAAAACTTTTATGATCGGGGGAAAGATGTTGAATAATAATATAGGCAACTCCATCCTCAGGGGTATTATCGAATAGAGAGTGTATAGCCTCCATACCTCCTGCTGATGCGCCAATACCTATTATGTAACAGTTTTCATTTAATTCAGACTTAGTCATGAATAGTGGTTTTTGGTTTTAAAAATTGCATTTCGTTCTCATAAGTTTCATTTAAAAATTCTGATAAATAGCTGTAATCGCCAAAAGAATTTTTGTTCTAAATGAAATTGCCGCTTTAAACTCAATTATTAAATAAGTACAAATGGATTTAATGTAATCTAATCATTTAAATTGAGACTATGTTACATAATTACACTATTTAGTAATATTTTTATGTATACAATACATTTTTATAAAAGCATTTGAATGTATAAACATACTATTGTCGAAATAACTACCATGATAGTAACAACACAAGCTAAAAGCCCTCGATAGCATGCCTTAATATACCCTTTATTAGGGAACTTATGATAAATGCTACTCTTTTCGAAAACCAAATAATATCCCGATTTGAATACGGTACAAGTTTTGCATAGAGCGTGCGGTGCTGACCAAAGATTCAGTCTTTTTTAAGAGATTGAATTCAAACAGCTTTCCAATCAGTAAGATTGCCGCACTGCGTTCGCAATGACGTAATATTAAATATTGGAATTTTCAATAGGAGTATTCTTTAAATAAATGAAGTTTGAAACGTCATTGCGAGACCTCCCATTTTTAGAAAAAAACGAACAAATTAAGATGACGACTTAAGCTTAAAATACTGATTTAAATAGCATAAAAGTAAAAAATATAAATTACTGATAACAGATTTTTACGGTACACGTCATCGGTAGTTTACGTGCCGGTAGGCATGTGCAACGAAGCAATCTCCTTAATTACGACCTTAACTGCTATTAGAAAAAATCGAAGCCGATTTTGAAATCGATGTCGGTACCTTATCAAGGTCAGACATCTTTGGTGAGTCGATTGCCCCTTTAGCAAGCCAGTCTTTTAGCCATTAATAGCCATTAAACAAGTCTGACCTCTTTGAGGTACCGACTTGGAGTGTGCGTTTGCTGGCATCATTCTCTTTTAATTAAATGCGGTATAACCTTCGGGCTGATCGATAAAACTGCCTGCTGCAGGCAGGTAGGAAGGAAGTTGAGATAACAGCATGAGCTGATAGCTCGCGGTAGAATACCTTACCGCTCATTTGCATACCTACTAATATTTTCGAAATGAGTATAAAAAAACCATCCTACTTACAGCAGGATGGTTTTAAATTGACAGCTTTTGGTACTTTACAGTACTTAAGCCTTATCTTAAAATCCTATAAGATTACTCTTTATCTTCTTTTTTATCGTCTTCAGACGCTTCTTTCTTTTCAGATTTCGCTTCGTCTTTAGTTTCAGCTTTCACTTCATCCTTCTTGTCTTCGGCTTTAGCTTCTTCTTTTTTAGCTTCTGCTTTAGCTTTATCCGGTGCAGGAGTTGGCTGTTCTGCTTCAGATTTTTCTGCATTATCAGCTTTCTCTGCTTTTGGCTCTTCCTTTTTAGGAGCTGCTTTTTTAGAAGGAGCTTTTTTAGCATCACCTTCCATTTGCTCTTTCAATGCAGATAATGCATCTAAATCACCTAAAGTAGATGAAGAACCTTGTTGCTGTTGCTTAGGAGCAGATTTTTTCTTGCCACCTTTTGAAGCTGCAGGAGCAGATTTCTTAGCAGGCATATCTTCAGTTTCTGAATGAACATGTAAGTGTGATAATACAATACGCTTATCATCTTTAGAGAATTCTAAAACTTTGAATTCTAACGACTCACCTACTTCTGCCATAGAATCATCCGCTTTCTTCAAATGCTTAGTAGCCACGAAACCTTCAATACCGTAAGGTAATTCAATTACCGCACCTTTTTCAGATTTGTTCAATACTGTACATTTGTGCTTAGAACCAACTGTAAATACAGTCTCGAAAGTATCCCAAGGGTTTTCTTCCAATTGTTTATGTCCTAAAGCTAGTCTTCTGTTTTCAACATCCAGCTCTAATACTACAACATCTAACTCTTCGTTTACTTTCACAAACTCAGATGGATGCTTGATCTTCTTAGTCCAGCTTAAATCAGAAACGTGTACTAAACCATCAATACCTTCTTCTAACTCAATAAATAAGCCGAAGTTAGTCATGTTACGTACCACGCCTTTATGCTGAGTACCTACCGCATATTTGGTTAATACTTCTTTTTTGTTCCAAGGATCTTCTGTCAATTGCTTAATGCCTAATGACATTTTTCTATCATCCTTATCTAATGTAAGCACAACTGCTTCTAACTCATCACCTACATTAATGAAATCCTGAGGATTTCTTAAATGCTGTGACCAGCTCATTTCAGATACGTGAATCAAGCCTTCTACTCCAGGAGCAATTTCCAAGAATGCACCGTAATCTGCTACGTTTACAATCTTACCTTTCACTTTAGAACCAATTTCTAAATCAGCTGCAAGCGAATCCCAAGGGTGAGAAGTCAATTGCTTCATACCTAAAGAAATTCTTTTCTTATTCTCATCAAAATCAAGTACTACAATCTTAACTTTTTCGTCAAGTTTTAATACTTCTTCCGGATGATTGATTCTACCCCAAGAGATATCAGTAATGTGCAATAAACCATCAACACCACCTAAGTCGATAAATACACCGAAATTAGTCATGTTTTTGATCACACCTTCTAATACCTGACCTTTTTCAAGGTTGTTAAGGATTTCAGTTTTTTGTTTTTCGAGATCTTTCTCTATCAATACTTTGTGAGAAACTACTACGTTATCGTTGCTGTAGTTAATTTTCACAACTTTTACTTCCATTTTCTTACCAACGAACACATCGAAATCACGGATAGGTTTCACATCAATCTGAGAACCTGGTAAGAAAGCTTCCACACCATGAACATCAACTATTAATCCACCTTTTGTTCTTCTTTTAACAACACCTTCAATGATTTCATCACCATCTAGTGCTTTTTGGATATTATCCCATGCACCAACAATTTTGGCTTTTCTTCTGGATAAAACTAATTCTCCGTTTTGATCTTCTTTTTCTTCAACGTAAACTTCCACTTCATCACCTACTTTAAGGTCGGGAAGATCACGGAATTCGTTGGTTGGTACTAAACCATCTGATTTGTACCCAACGTTTAAAACAACGTCTCTGTCATTAATAGCTACTACAATACCTTTTACTACTTCTTGCTCTGGCAAGTCTGTAGATACGTTATCGTACATAGAAGCTAATTCTTCTTTTTTTGCTTTTGAGTAGCCTTCACCAAAACCTTTGGATTCAAATGCTTCCCAATCGAACTCTTCGTTCTTTACTGTTTCTTGATTGTCTGCCATAATTGTCAGGGCCCTTTTTGTTTTCGATGTGCAGTCCGGACCTCCTCTGCCATCGTTTTGGTTTACAATTACTTACTTTAAAAAAGTAAGCCGTTCACTCGAACGGAACGCAAAGGTAAGAATTTTTATGAACAACAAAAGTATTTGACTATGAATATTTAGGTAACTAATGCTTTGAGGTTGGGGAGTTTAGCAGGTTTTTAGGTGTGGAGGTGTGGACGTATGGAAGTTTTGAGGTTAGTGGGGTTTTAGGTGCTGAGGTGCTGGGGTTTTGAAGCGTGGGCTTCAACCCTATGCTAAAAGTTATATATGTAGCTGATTTTTAGCATATAAACCTCGTAGAGGTGACATTTTGGTAGCCCAGGGTGACAACCCTGGGCTAAAAGTGATACGTGTGTAAGATTTTGGCGGCATTTTTGTCCCAGCGCAGCAGGAAACAAAAATGATGACAAAATGCTTGTTGAAAATGGTGATGTAGTTGAGATAATTATTTTGGCTTTCTATAATGTGAAAGAATAATCCTATAGCCTAGGGTTTCAACTCTGGGCTAAAAGTTATATATGTAGCTGATTTTAGCATATAAACCTCGTAGAGGTGATATTTTGGTGGCGCAGGGTGACAACCCTGGGGATTTAGCAGTTTATACGCTTGATTTTGGTGGCATTTTTGTCACAGCACAGCGGAAAACAAAAATGATGACAAAATCTGTGATGATGGTGATGCGGCCTGGATTTATCTGTTGGCTTTCTATAATGTGAAAGAATAATCCTATAGCCTAGGGTTTCAACTCTGGGCTAAAAGTTATATATGTAGCTGATTTTTAGCATATTAAACCTCGTAGAGGTGACATTTTGGTAGCGCAGGGTGACAACCCTGGGGATTTAGCAGTTTATACGCTTGATTTTGGCGACATTTTTGTCACAGCGCAGCGGGAAACAAAAATGATGACAAAATCCTTGCTGGTGTTGGATTCAATTCGCCTAAGCCGTCATCTTCTTAGTTTTCAAATAAGGCATCCACTGCTCGCTCACCGTACCTGAAAAATCCCGAATAAACATTACATGGCTTGGTTTAAAAGGAGGTCTTGCTAACTTCAAACCACTTTCTTCCGGCTTATTATCTCCTTTACGGGCATTGCATCTTTTGCAGGCTGTTACTAAATTGTTCCATGATGATTTACCTCCTTTCGATCTGGGAATCAAATGATCTAAAGTTAAATCTTTATCGGAACCACAATACTGGCAATTATGTCCATCTCTCTTAAAGATATTTTGTCGTGTTAACATAACACCTCTGTAAGGCATGCTTACATAATTTATCAATCTTATCACTGATGGGAATGGATAGGCTTTGGAGATACTTCTCAATTTTAATATCTCATCAGTTGCAACTAATTCTGCTTTTTTTAAATAAACCAATAAAAAAGCTTTTTGAATGTTGCAAACTGTAACAGGGCTGTAATCCTGATTTAATACAAGGGCTCGTTTACTACCAATTTTCATGTGTTTATGTTTTTTTTCCATAAGTCACATGGAATTCTCATAAATCTGTTCATCCTCAATGGAAATATAAAGGATGCCAGATTTATGCTCATTTCATGCGTGCTATATTTTTTCTATAATGCATGAAATAAAAATCTACCCGATAAACGCCACCCTAAACAGGTCTACTTCATGCCAAAATCCTTTTTATATCTGTTAAATAGTGTGTATAATTATTTTGTTCAATATTGAAGATACCATTTTCATCTATTAAATCAATTTTTACTTTGCCTGAAGCATGAATAATTTTTTGATTTTCATGCAAAATACCTACGTGTATCACTTTTTTCTCTTCGTTTCTAAAAAATGCCAGATCTCCCGGCTTACTCTCTTCAAGCGACTCTACCAGCTTGCCTTGACTCACCTGCTGGCTCGCATCTCTTAATAAATTATATCCGCAAATTTTAAACACCATTTGTGTAAAGCCTGAACAATCTATTCCAAATGGTGATTTACCACCCCACTGATAAGGGGCATTCAAATACTTATTGGCTATGAATTGGCAATATTCATAGTCTCTTCTGCTACTTAGGCTTTTTGCTTCTCCATTAAATCCCAAATGCTCCTCAATTTTAAAAATCTCATTGGTGGAAATAGGAATTATACTACCTATAGTAACAGGCATCAAACTTTTTTGATACAAAATAGAAGCAGTTAAATCCACACATATTTTATAATCTGAATGGTTTACCTGCTCAAAATATTCATCTGATATGGCGTGGTATTGCTTACTGTCAATCCAGCCAATATAACCATCAAAATGGATTTTTATTTTCACCCATTTTCCAGATAAAGCAGCTTCTAAAACTTCATAATGATCTCCAAATAAAAGCTGAGTAACCATTTCTGAAGCGTCCGAACCCTCCTTTCTTACAGGAATAACACTTAATCTACTAATACCTTTCTGACCCGCTTCAATCATATATTAAAATTTCATCCGTGATAATTCTCTCTTTACATCTTTGTCCTTGATGCTATCGCGCTTATCATGGATTTTTTTACCCTTTGCCAAAGCCACTTCCAGTTTAGCCAAACCTCTACTGTTAAGAAAGAGTTTTGTAGGAATTAAAGTAAGTCCTTTTTCCTCCATTCTTTTCTTAATTTTAGCTATCTCCTGTTTTTTGAGTAACAATTTCCGTTCACGTTTTTCCTCGTGGTTATAATGAGTGCCTAACTCATATTGCCCAATATGCAAACCTTTTACATAAACTTCATTCCTGTGAATATAGCAGTAAGATTCTTGCAAATTCACTTT
>JBBSPJ010000002.1:0-43601 GCA_038258905.1 Cytophagales bacterium | reverse complement strand
TCTCATTTAATGAAAAATAGAACATCTATTGTAATTGCTCACCGTTTAAGCACCATACAGGAAGCCGATAGAATTTACGTTTTACAGGATGGTGAAATCATTGAAACCGGTTCGCATCAGGCATTAATTAAAAAAGGAGGCGTGTATAAAAAGCTAATTGAAATACAATCAGTCTCTTGATTGTAAAATAATTTATATATTTGCTTAACTTCATAACAAAATCAACCTATTAATACTTCAAAATGAAAACTTTTAAGATTGTCATCATTGTATTTTTACTTTTCTTTCATATTGCAACTGCATTTGTTTTAACCAAAGCAGATCCTGATAATTTGAATTTTCTGATGACGGTAGTAGACTACCTTGGAGTATTAATGATAGGGGCATATTTAGCACTGATTTTATTTATTGCTGGAATAGTTCTTCATTTTAAGGCAATTAAAGAGGCTAATCATAACGTAAAAGAATTAGAAAACCAGGTGACTAATTTAAAAGCCAAATTATACGATAAAAAAGAATTGGAATCTACTGATAAGTCATTAGAGGTGAGACCTGATGCTAATGATCAAAAGTCAGATCAAAAGAAAAAGGACCAAAATAAAGAATAACTTTAGTGCTTAATAAAGCTCATTTGCGTTAAGGTTGAATAAATTACAAAAAGTAAATGAGCTATATTTTAGCAAGATTCCCCCGGGGCAGGCTTGATCCTAAACCGAATTAAGTTACGACATTTGAAAATTAAATTAAACAGATGCAATCAACCATAAGACAAGAGTTAGAATCTTCCCAATCTGTACTTGCTGAGTTCATTAGCAATGATTTAAATCTCCAAAATATTGAAAAAGCAGCCCGTTTAATGGGTGAATCCTTGAAAAACGGCTTCAAAATTATAAGCTGTGGCAATGGAGGATCACATTGTGATGCCATGCATTTTGCAGAGGAACTCAGCGGTAAATACAGGGACGACAGACCTGCCTATGCTGCAATGGCTATTTCCGATGTAAGTCATATTACTTGTGTAGGCAACGACTACGGTTTCCAGTATATTTTTAGCCGAAGTGTGGAGGCATTAGGCAGAGCTAATGATGTTTTGCTGGCAATAAGCACCAGTGGGAATTCAGCAAATATTATCGAAGCGGCAAAAGCCGCTAAAAAGCAAGGGATGCACGTGGTAGCCCTTACCGGAAAAGATGGCGGTGAATTATCAAAGTTAGCCGACTTAGAAATAAATGTAGCTCATTTTGGGTATGCCGATAGAATTCAAGAGGTACATATTAAAATTATACATATTCTTATTTTACACCTTGAAAAATTGATGGCCCATGCTAGCTAAAACTTACGGAAGTTCAGTATTCGGAGTAGATGCCAGCGTTATCACTATTGAAGTGAACGTAAGTCAGGGGCTAAAATTTCATATGGTAGGTCTGCCGGATAATGCCATAAAAGAAAGTGAACATAGAATTGATGCTGCCATAAAATACAGTGGCTATAGAATGCCAAGGCAAAAAACCGTGGTCAACTTGGCTCCTGCAGATGTGAAAAAAGAAGGTTCTGCCTATGATTTACCCATTGCCCTCGGAATTCTTAAGAGCTCAGATCAGATTACCACAGAGATACTGGATCAGTATATGATTATGGGAGAGCTGGCTTTAGATGGTAATTTAAGGCCGATTAAAGGAGTGCTTCCCATTGCTATTGAAGCCAGAAAGCAAGGCTTTAAAGGATTTATACTTCCGAAAGAAAATGCTGCTGAAGCTGCTATTGTAAATAATTTAGAAGTTTTTGGCGTTGAAAATCTTCAGGAAGCGATTGATGTATTAGAAGGCACCTCTGATTTAAAGCCACTTTCAATTGATACTCGAGATATTTTCTTCACTAATTTAAACTCTTATGATGCGGATTTTGCCGATGTGCAAGGTCAGGAAAATATTAAACGTGCTTTAGAAATTGCCGCAGCGGGTGGACATAATGTGATTATGATTGGGCCTCCGGGTGCCGGAAAAACCATGTTGGCAAAAAGACTTCCATCTATTTTACCACCTTTAAGCTTAACAGAAGCATTAGAAACCACCAAAATACATTCTGTAGCCGGCAGATTAGGTCCTGATGCCTCTTTAATTGCTACTCGTCCATATCGTAGCCCACATCATACCATATCTGATGTAGCCTTGGTAGGCGGAGGAGGCATTCCTCAACCCGGAGAAATATCTTTGGCACATAATGGGGTTTTGTTTCTGGATGAATTACCGGAATTTAAAAGAACTGTTTTAGAAGTGATGAGGCAACCTCTGGAGGAGAGGAGGGTAACTATTTCAAGGGCTAAGGTATCCGTAGATTTTCCTGCCAACTTTATGTTGATGTCCAGCATGAATCCGTGCCCCTGCGGATACTATAACCACCCGGATAAAGAGTGTGTTTGCCCTCCCGGAGCAGTCCAGCGTTACTTAAATAAAGTAAGTGGGCCGCTTTTGGATAGGATTGATTTGCACGTTGAGGTAACTCCGGTTTCCTTCGAGCAGATGACGGAGAACAGGAAAGCAGAAAGCAGTGATACCATTAGAGAAAGGGTAATTGCTGCTCGCGATATCCAAAAGCAACGTTTTGAGGAACACCCTGAAATACATTCCAATGCGCTTATGCCATCACAAATGGTGAAAGAGTTGTGTGTAATTAATACGGCCGGGAAAGCACTACTTAAAAATGCCATGGAAAAACTTGGGCTTTCTGCAAGAGCCTACGATAGAATTTTAAAAGTTTCCCGCACCATTGCCGATTTAGCCAATAGTGATGAAATAAAAATCGAACATTTGGCAGAAGCTATTCAGTACCGCAGTTTGGATAGAGACGGCTGGGCCGGATAAAACGCTTTTTTGCTTTAATTGAAATATTTCAATCAATTTTCAGTTTAATTACCTATATGTTTATTCAAAATATGAGTCATAAACTTCTTATTTTTATTATTTTCTTTTCTTTCAATCATTTAAGCTTAAATGCTCAGGAGTTGGCTTATGAAATCAAAGTGGCAGGAAGAGATGTGGGCAGCATGTTGGTTACAAAAAAAGAAATTGCAAAAGATAAAGTGTATTATTCTGCTGTAACGGATGTAGAATATACGCTATTCATGACTACCAAAATGGTTTACTTATATGAAGCAATCTATGAGAATGATATTCTGCAAAATGCTTACTTTATTTATAAAAGAAACGATGAACAGGAGGAGGAAGCCACTTTGGAACGTATAGGTAGCTCCCAAAGCTATTTAACCAAAAAAGATAATCAAACCTTAAAAATTGATGGCTTAATTAAAAAAAGTATGTTGCATCTTTATTTTACTACTCCTCAGTCTAGAGATGCCGTATTCTCAGAAAGATTTCACGATAAAGTACAGATTGCACAGCTACCTGATGAAAAAAAATACATGTTTGAAATCCCTAACGGTGATAAAAACATTTATGAATACAATGAAGCAGGTATTTGTAGTAAAATTAGTATCAGTTCTGCTTTTCTTAAATTTGAAATGGTATTAAAAAATTCATTAAAAGATTAGGCTAAAAGTTGCGCCTTCCCCAGGTTTACTTTTTACTTGAATGCTACCTCCCATTATTTCCATCTGGCTTTTTACTAAAAATAATCCTAGGCCCTTACCTTCTATATGCACATGAAATCTTTTGTACATACCAAATAATTGATTACCGTATTTATTTAAATCTATACCAATACCATTGTCTTGAACATGAATTATTTTTTGCTCTTCAAGAATCTCTGTTGAAATTTTAATCAGACATTGGCTATCTTCTTTTCTGTATTTAATAGCATTTGAAATCAAATTATACAAAATGCTTTCAATATAAGTAGAGTTGCTCTTAAATGTGTTAAATGCGGAAGTATCTATTTTAATTTTCGAATTGGTTTCTGCTAAATAGTTTTTGAGGATGTTTTTGATTCGAGTTACTTTATCCTTTAAGTCTACCTCCTCATACTCAATATCTGTTCCTTTTCTTAATTCAATGATGGCATTCATGTCCCTAATTACGGCATCCAAGCTATTACCTTCATCTTTTACTTTGGAAAGAATAGTGATCCACTCAGATTTATCAGTTTCAGGAATCATTTCTAATAAATTAATGAGTCCTAAAATTCGGGCAACAGGTGCTCTAAGGTTATGAGCAGTCATATAAGCATATTGCTCTAATTGTTGCACATTTTGGGCCAACTCCTGGTTACTCAACTGAAGATCGTTTGTCCTCTTTATTACCTTAGTTTCCAGGTCGTCATTATATTTACGTAGCATTCTATTTTGCTCTCCAATAATGCTTTGGGCCTCAGTAAGTTTTTTGTTTTTATTGTTCAATTCCTCATTTTGACTCAAAACCTCTTCTTGTTTTTGTTCTACATCTCTGGTTCTTTCTGTTATCCGAAGTTCAAGTTCTTCATTTTGCAATTGAATAATTTCCTGACTTCTTGTCATTATATCCAAAGCATTTTTCTGAGCTTTCTTTTTATCAACCTCTAATAACCTATACTTATAACCTAAAGAGATAGAAAGCAAAATTACCTCACTAACAGCTCCTATTTCGAGCGCATGGTTAGTCATGAAATTTACGGGCAAAAAACCTAAACTTCTTAAGGTGTAGAGCACAACACCAATTAAATAAACTGCCCAGGCAAGAGTAAATATTTTGGCAACTTTAACACCCTTTATCCAAAACAGAATACCTCCTGTAAATAAGCTTAGGCAATTAAGGATTAAAATATAGTTAGTAATTAGTAAGGCAGTTTTGTAATCTACAACAAAGGCGGAAAGCATAATGAGTAAACCCATTACTAGCATAATCTTAAAAATATGATGGTAGGCTTTTATTTTGTGTTTCGATTCTAAAAAATTTATGGCGAATAGATTACCGAAGCTAATCCATAAACCTATCCCAAAAATAATTACATGGTTGGCCCACCAAGGGTTATCAGGCCATAAGTATTGAAAAGCATGGCCATTCAATGCAGATAGGCTCAGTAAGTTACCAGCAATAATGCCAATGTAAAAAATATAATTCCAAGTGCGAGCTGCAAAAGCCAGAACTAGATTATACAGAAACATCACGATCATAATGCCATAAAATATTCCATAAAGTAACTCTTCTTTTATATTGGAAGAATATAAATGGGTTCTAGGCTTAATATTGATAGGTACAATTATAGAGCCCTTATTTTTTATTTTGATATAAATTGTGTGGGTTTCAAGTGAATTCAAGTTTAATGGGAAAATGAAATTTCTATGCTCAACAATTCTTTGGTAAAATGGGACTCTGTCTCCTGCAAACTCCATATTCCAATTCCCTTGAGAGTCGTTTTTTGTGTATAAAAAAATAGAATCTAGGGTGGGATAGGCAATCTCTAGAACGAAAGGAGTTTCCCGGCCTAAGTTATTTTTTATATGTAATTTTAACCAAATAGTGACATCCTTAATACCGAAGCTAGGTACCTCTTGAGAACCTAATTTAAATTCATTTTGTACTTTCGAGGCTAAAATATCCTCTAATTTCAGATTATTGGTTTCATCTTGGTAGATGTAAATGTGTTCGCCGATATTGTGTAAAGTTGATGCTGTTTCTAGGTGAATAACTTTCTGCTGCGCATTTTGAGCATATAATTCACTTAAACTCCCAAATAGGATCGACAAAGCAAAAAATATATAAGGAGTATTTCTCATGAACACTTTTAAGTGAAGTTATAGCGGAGAAAGCTACTGAAATTATTGTTTAGGGAAAATTGATTTTGATACTAAAAGGCACATATCATGCAAATTATTTCAATGTTTTCCAAGCGTTAAGTAAAAGGGGGGGGTAAAGATTGGTTTTAAGAAGAACAGGCTCCTGAACAGCCAGCTTTTTATTTCAGAATTGTCAATATAAAATTTTATTTCTTCTTGGTTAGTGCAATTGTGAATTTGTAGAATTCTTCGTCTCCAGAAAGATGTTTTCGTTCAGGTATCTATTTTTTATTTCCCATATTGTGGTAGGTCAAGTACCCTACAAAGTATATAAATGCAGGTAGCCCAAGTAATTTGAACTAGGGCTTGCTTAAAAACAATTGCCTTTTAGAAATTATCCCTATATTATATTAATCAATGATTATTCCATAATAGTTTTTCAGCATGTGCAAGCTTTTTCAATGAAAGTACTTCATATTTTTAAGCACCCCCTAACTAGTGTAAAATTGCATATGCGCCAATAATCAGCATCAAAAATTACCAAAATAGCTTTTTTTTAGTCTATAGAGAAATTCTTTTGAAATCACTAAAAGACCAGCTTTTCAAGGATGTCCCCAACAAAATAGGCGGCTGTTGCAGCTAAAGCTCCTAAAGAAAGCGTTTCCAAAATACTCTTCAACAAACCTCCTTGTGTTAAAATATGTTTCCCCCAGCCTATAAGAATAAACGCAATAGCGGCACAAATAGAAGATAAAGCAAAAGGTGAAAACTGTGTAGTATTTTCTTGGGTAAAAAGAAAAGTGATTAACGGCACAGCTCCCGCAACAACAAAAGCTATCAATGTAAAAAACCCTGCCTTATGTGCAGATTTATTTTCAGGCAATAACTCATGTCTATACACCAATAAGGTATGAGCCCAAAGCTCTTTATTTGATTGTATTTGACTTACAATTACTTCCAAATCTTTCCCTGTAAAGCCTTTCTCTTCATAAATTTCCTTCAACTGCTGTGTAGCCTTTTCAGAATTAGATTGAATTTTAAGATTTTCCTTTCTCAGATGCTTTTGGTAATTATCAATTTCTGATCTTTTGGCAAGGTAGGCACCAACAGACATGGACAAACCATCAGCTATTAAGTTAGCCATTCCCAATATTAAAACAATTTGAACACTTAAATGAGCACCGGCTGCCCCTGCTACCACAGCAAAGGTGGTTACTATTCCATCAATACCTCCATAAACCAATTCAGGTAGATATTCTTCTATATTTTTAATAACTATAGGCTTTTCCTCAGAAACTTCCAATGGAAAACTCATTGTTTTGTCAGACGAGGAGAAAATTGCCGAATTTTTAAGGGCTTTTAAAAACATAAGCTTATTTGGATAAGGTCAAAAATTCTTTTGCTGTAGACTTTTTGCTTTTTTGGACATCAGCATCTGTTAGAGTTTTCATAAATGCGATGATAGACTCTATTTCAGAATCATTCAAACTCAGAGAATCGAAAGGTAGCGTCTGATGCGGTAAATCAAATCCCATTCCGCCACCGCCACCATTGTTGTAAAAATCCATTACCTGATTTAAGTCGGTATAAACACCGTTATGCATATAAGGAGCGGTCAATTCTGCATTTCTCACAGTGGGTGTTTTAAACATTCCTTTGTGTAAATCCTCTTTGAAGAAACTATAGAAGCCCAAATCCGCATCAAGTTCTTCGTTTTCAGCTGTAGCAGGAACTCCAATCACCTCTTTTTCAGTTTCAGAATAGAAAGGCGGCACAGTGCCATTCATTAAAGGAACGAAATGACAGGTAGCACATAGTGCTTTACCCATATAGAGCCGCATTCCTTCAATTTCTTGACTAGTAAAAGTATTCTCCTCATTTCTCATATTTTTATCGAACTTAGAATTAAACCCATTAAGTGTAGCTACATAAGAGGAGATAGATTTGATAATGTCGTTGTTCGACCGTGGGGTTTTCCCGGTTTCTTTAAAAAGAGTTTTATAGGCTACATCTTCTAAAATTTCTATTGAAATTTCATGCACTGTTGTGTTATATTCTCTCTTTTCAGTGAATACATTGGTAATTTGACTTTCAAGCTTGCCTGACCTGCCATCCCAAAAGAAGGATTTATTGAAAATACTGTTCACAAGAGTTGGTGTATTTCTTAAAAGAGGCATTCCATCGTTCCCGATAGGAGTTTTCAATCCATCGGCAAAAGCTTTGTCTGGGCTGTGGCAAGTGGCACAAGCCATTTTACCGCTTTTGGATAACCTGGCATCAAAAAACAGCTTTTCTCCCAAAATCATGGTAGCTGAGTCCGCCTCTCTGTTATTTGGGCTCTCAAAATATTTTACATTGAAGGAATTTTCTTCAAAAAATGTAGGGGCTACAAAATTAAGCGGTTTATAGTCTACCGGCTCCCAAAGCGCCATGGTTGCATTGAGCTGAGCCCAATTACGGGTTATAGGATTAAAATATTCACGAATAAATTCGTAGCGATCAAATTGATCAAAATCTTTGGAATTATTTAAATAGACAATAGCGCGGTCAATACTTTCTTTAATTGCTTTATTGAGCGATTCATTTTTACTGATTACATTTTCACTAACTGACATTTCATATACCTCTAGAAACCCTTCCAGTGAAAGAGCAGATTCTTCAACGCCTTTAAAAGTGGTAGGTGTGTCAAAGCCTGTAATGCCAAGTGCCAAAATACGCAATAATTGATCGTGTGCTGCAAAGAAAAATCGTTCAGGAGTAAGTTCCCTTTCCTTCACATTTTTTAACAGATTATCAAGATAGCCTAAAGTAATGGATGTTTGATAAGCCAATGCTTCTTGGTCTAATGAATTAGCAAAAACTGTTTCGGCGATTGTTTGATAGCCTACCGGAGCCATAACTTTTCCGTTATCTTCTTTGTAAATGGGTAGAGGTGGGCCATTCACTCTAGTTCCAGCTTCGGGGTTGAGGTACGCCGCATAAGCTTCTGACAGTTTATAGTGTCTTTTTGATTGAAAGTAAATTTGCTTCAAGGTGGCAGGGTTATCAATCTTGGTCAGTGAATCCATATAGAATATTGCCTGCTCTAAATGTGAAACATAGTAATTTTGTGCCGAAATGAAATCAGTTTTTTGGACTTCATTATTTTGTTGGCAGGAATACAGCAAGATCAATAGAAAAGACGTGGTAAATAAAAGACGCATGAATTTTAAAATTAAATAAACAGGTTCCACGAATATGTGAAACCTGCTATAAAATAACATAATTTGATTATTTATTATCTAGGTAAACCTTGTAGAATGACAATTTGGGAGCCTTGGTTATCTTCTCTACTACCATTTGTATTTCCTGTATTGTCATGGCCGTCGATATTCTTGAAGTCATCGCTCTTCCAATAATGAGGTTGTATTGCTAAAAGAAAAGTGTTTGGGATGCCAATTTTGTCTGAAATATCAATTAAAGATCCAAATTCTCCTGAATTGCTAATGTTTTTGTCAGGAGACAAATCTGCTCTTTCGACTAATTCTAAAACTACTCTTGGATTATTTCCATTAAGGTCAGATTGATAAATATAAGAAGAGTGGCCTCTTGAGAATGAATTAGGATCTTCTTGTGTATAGATAAAGTTTTCTGTCACGCAAATATTATCTGGGCTTTGCAATAAGGGCAAATTACCATCCATATTATTCGTATTAGTATTTCCACTAATTATCTGAGTCATTTTTCCGTTCAAGGGTGATGCATCGTCTAACTCTAACTTATACACTGTTCCCCAGTCGTTGTAGGTACCTCTGTCCGGCCCGCGACCTGTTACTGCAAAATATAGTATCCTGGCTGCTGCATCAGATCCTTTACCATAGTCTACATCTTCTACTCTCATAAATTGGAAAGCGTTTACTTCCATGCTAGCATCTTCCATTTCATCTTTGGTCATCGCAGCTCCGCCTTCTATTTTTACAAATTCCATATCATAGGTGTCTCCAAAGGCAATTTCTCCCTCATTTACTGAACGGGTAGAGTCTTTCATTTTTAACACGTAGATTTCACCAGTTTCCAAGTCAGCATCACCTGTCTCGGAATAGTAAAGGGTTACCTGACCTTCTGAACCGCTGGAGTCATCATCACCTCCAACGATCACTGTTTTGCCTGCGTAAGCACCTTTAGGAAGTGGAACGGCATTTTCCCACGCAAACTCTCCTAATGCATCTAATCCAAAATCAGCTGTTGGCGTTGGAGAGCTCATTGGATCGATGCCTTTCACATCGTAATTAAAACTTTCTGATGCAGAAAGGAATAAATCCTGAGAGCCACCATGAATAGCTGCTTCCCACATAGTTCCAGAACACTGGCGAGCTAAGTCTGCCACTCCGGAATTCAACATATAATCTCCTTGTATTGGTGTGAAATTTTTATCCAAGATAATTCTAGCTACAGAATAATGGTCTTCCAGATTTAACATGTAATAGTAGTCGTCCCCATTTTTAACCATTCCAGCTCCGTCTGCAGAACCACCCATTCTGAAAGTAGCCCCTGAATTGGTTTCCAAAGTATCAGATGAACTGATCAAAGAAAAAGCCTTCACAAAATTAAACTGCGGGTTCAAAGCTACCAGGGGCTCTAAGTTAGACTTATTAGTAAAAATCATTGTGTCTCCCACGTTATTGATCATAATTGTGGTGTCATTGTTGTTAGTAATTACAATAGTGGTGTCATTGTTAATTACCTGCGTTATTTCCGTAATTTCCTCTGTTGTACAGCTGCTAACAACGGCAGCTATAATACAAAATACCATAAAGGCTCCGATTGCATTTTTGAGATTCATTTTTTTAGTTTTTAGTTAATTGTTTAGGATTCAAAAATGACGATTATTTGATGAGATTACTTTTTTAGACGATTAAGATTTTATTAAATCCGATGTGTCGGGAATGTTACACTACATAATCTAAAAATAATGAAAGCGCCTAACTTAGAGGTTATTTCAGTTGCAGTTGATAGAGAAGTGAAAAGCTTCAAATACAAAGCACTCGGTATTCAGTTTTTTTCGATAGTTTATTGCTATTGATAATGCTTCTAAATGATTATGTAATAATTACCACCTAAATAAAAGTGTTACAGGAATGTTGCCGATACTGGAAAAGGGTATTTATATATAAAATGTTAAAGAAGGTTTTAACCATGGCTGGAGAAATTTTGGGGCAAAAAAAAGCCACTCTTCGTTGAAATAGAAGGTGGCTTTTAATAGCTACAAACTATTGGCTACATATTTTTCATCCACTTCTCTCTCATATCCACTGCCTCATCATCTGCATTTTCATCTAAAGTAAAGATATGTTCCTTCACTTCTTCCTGTGCTATAACTCTGGCTTTATAAGTAATTTCTTCTTCTTCTCTGAGAATGGTAAGGTCATACTCATAACCAATTGGCTGTTGCGATAATGTACCCAAAACCATTCTGGCGTTTTGCAGATTCACTTCAGTGCCATTTACTTTATACATCACATCATTTTCTTGAAGGCCTATTTCAGCCAAAGAATCAGTAGGTTGAGTAACGATGATTTTACCTGCCGGAGCAGCCAATCCATAGCCTAAGCTGGGCACCTTATTTCCTGTATTGAATTTTCGTTGGTAGTTAATTCCTAATTTGGAATAATATTCTTGTATAGGTAGAGGATTAGCATTTTTTATATACTTTTCGAAAAATTCATCAATTTCCGGATAAGTCATCTCTACAAAAATATTGAAAAACTCATCTTCAGGAAATGCCTTATTAGGCCCGTATTTATTAGACAGCTCGTTTACAACTTCTCGTAAACCACGCGCACCATTTGATAACTCCAGCAAACGGATATCCAGTAGCCCAGCGACTAAAGCACCTCTCATATAAATATTTCCATATTGCTTTTGGCCTTCAGGCGTGTAAGAAGTAAGGCTTAACTTACTTAAGCTGTAGGCTGAATCATATCGGGAATCAACAAAAAGCTTTTGCTGTAGTTCTGCAAAAAACCCTTCCAAATCTAACATGCCGTAGCGTAACTGCATTAAATCAGAAGCCCATTCTGTGGTGCCTTCGTATAACCATAAATGCTCCGAAGCGGTTGGCTCTATGAAATTAAATTGCTCAATAATTTCACTGTGGATATTCAAAGGAGTAATAATGTGGAAAAATTCATGTGCCGCTGTGCTTGTAATGCTTTTCGCCAATTGAGGGGTCCATGGTTGCTCTGCATAAATATATTCTGAGCTGTAAGAATGTTCCCAGGCGCCCCAGGTCTCATCATCAAAATGGAATAAAAAGGTATATCGATCTACAGGGAATTCTACTACGAAAGCATCGGCTGCTTTAAGCATTTCTTCCATAGCTCCTAACAAATCATCCGAGGTGATCATGTCAGTTTTAGAATAGGTATAAACATCGATGTTTGTGCCTCCTAAAGTAGTATTTGCTTTAGTCAGTCTGCCTAAAAGAATGGGAGAGTCTACTATGTGGTCAAAATTATCTGCTATGTATAAGCCTTCTTCATTAGGTTTTAAAGCGGTGCCAATTTCCCACTCTTCAGGATATTGCAATTTAATACTTAGAGCTTCTGATTGCATACCGGATAAATAACCAAAAACTGTTTGTCCATTTATTAGCACATTGTCTTCCTCTATAGTAGAACCACACATTTTATAGATTTTATTTTCTTCCACCTCGGTATCCCAGGTTTCAGCAATTTCGTAGGTGATTTTCTTTATTTTTTTAATCTTTTTCTCTTCTACAAACTGAAATTGGTTAGTAGAAATCTGTTGGGTTTCAATTTCATTACCTTTTTTATCGAAGGCTTTAAAATTCTTTACAAACCTGCCCATATCCATAATTTGGTAGGTTCCGGGGGCAGTGGCAGCAAATTGATAGATGTTATTTTCCGCTTTTAATTTGGTATCGATCTCTAAGGTTACTTTAAAAGTATCATCTGATCTGTCGTTTAAGTTGACAGTATAAGCCAAATCTTGTGCATTGAGTGCAAAGCCAATAAAGAAAAGGCTAAATAAAAAAATAGTTCTTTTTAACATGTTAATTAGGGTTTTAAATAAGATTGCAAATATAGTATCAATTGAATAAGGAATAAAACCCTTTATATAATATCCTGGTTTCATTCCTTAGCAATGTCATAGGAATAATTTATGTTTGTTTTAGGTGTAGAGTAAATGCATTTAGATTATTATTAAATTTGTTAAGAGACTTTGATGCTACTTGAACCTATATCTAGTGGTATTTTTATCCCCTATTTTTTCAATTAATCCATTTACAACTGCTAATCTCATGTCTCTACTAGCTGTTGCCGGTGATATCTCCCTAAAGTTCTTTAGGTAATCTTTCCTAGTAAAGAACTCATTTTTGGCTATGGACTTGAATAAATTAATTCTGTCAATGCTCGAGAGACTAACGTTTTGAATTTTTAATAATTCTACCAAGGAGGCAAGAATAATCTCTAGGATGAACTCAATGAATACGGTAGATTCTCCTGCGTTATCAGATTTTCTTAGTGATTCATAATACTGATCTTGTCGTTCTTTTATCAATGTTTCAATTGGTAAATATTCAAAAACAGGATAATCCTCTTTTAAAATTAAAGTCTGCCACAATCTTCCCATTCTGCCGTTACCGTCAATAAATGGATGAATAAATTCCATTTCATAATGAAATACACAACTTTTAATTAAACCTAAATCATCGTCATTTTTTAAATAGTCAAACAAATCATTCATTAAAGGTTTTAGCATTCCACTTGGGGGTGCTATATGTGCAAGTTCCGGGCCTTTCACAATTCCTACAGATTTATTTCTTAGTCTTCCTGCAGATTCAATTAGGCCATTCATTAATATTTCGTGTGCTTTACAGAATGAATTAAAATCATAGGGATTCAAATTTCCAAGATAATCATAAACAGCAATAGCATTTTTAACTTCCAAGATGTCTTTTTTAGGCCCAATTACCGGCTTTTTTTCAATTATTGCTGTTATTTGTTCAATTGTTAAGGTATTGCCTTCAATTTCAAGAGACGAATGAATAGTTTTGATTCTATTTTTCTTCCTTAGTTCTGTAGGAGGCTTATTTAAATGAGCGGAGTTTACCTCGCCAATTTTCTCTGAAATTGAAGCAACTAACTTTAAAATCTTGCCTGTTATTTTATAGGGTGGTTTCATTCATGAATGTGATTATAGTATCATATGATAGTATCAAAAATAGCTTAATTTTTTTAAAATGCAAGGTGTTTTTGATCTTGAGTCAGGCCAACAAAGGCCTAAGCTAAGGTAATAATTGCTGAATAAGGATTTTGTCATTACACAAATTATTAATGGGTAAAGGTTCCAATTTATCTTTATGCATTTTTAAATTTTCTTTATTTCAATCTTTATTAAAGTGAAAAACCTGCTATTATAATTATATTTTTGAGTCACTCTTTTTTACTGCCCTGCAAAACCCTAATTTTACCTCATGGAGAAAATGGAATGGATTAAACTTTTAAATCCCAACAGATTTGGGCAGTCAAGCAATTATAATGCATCAAGTGCACGCTCATTTTTTGAGCAAGATTATGATAGAATAATTTTTTCTCATCCATTTCGTAGATTACAAGACAAAACCCAGGTAGTTCCTTTGCCTGAAGAGGATTTCGTACATACGCGTTTAACCCATAGCCTCGAAGTAAGTAGTGTGGGAAGATCATTAGGTAAAAAAGTAGGAGAAGTTATTATCTCTAAATATCCGGAATTGACTGAAGCGGGCTATTCTGCTTTTGATTTAGCTGCAATTGTCGCAGCTGCTGCTCTTTCTCATGACATAGGTAACCCCCCTTTTGGTCATTCCGGTGAGGATGCTATTTCTGCGTTTTTTAAAGAAAGTAGAATAGGGCAGCATGTAAAAAGTGAGGTTTCTGAAGCAGAATGGAAAGACCTCATCAACTTTGAAGGTAACGCTCAGGGCTTTAGGTTGCTCAATAGCGAGGAAAACCAGGGCCTTAAATTAACACTGAGTACTTTAGCTGCTTTTAGTAAATATCCGCGTGCCTCTTTAATCCAAAAAAGAGATAAAAGCAGAAGAAGTCAGAAAAAATACGGCTTTTTTCAAAGTGAGAGTGCTATTTTTGAAGAATTAGCCACCACTTTGGGTTTAATTCCCTCAGCGGATAATACACATTGCTGGGTGCGACATCCGCTCACATTTTTAGTAGAGGCTGCTGATGATATTTGCTACCACGTAATTGATTTAGAGGATGGCTGTCGCTTAGGCTGGGTGCCTTTTGAACAAGCAAGGGATTTACTAGCCGAAATCTTAGGTGAAAATTATATGCCTGAGAAGCTTGAAAAAACAAAGGGAAAAAATGAAAAAATAGCCTATTTACGAGCTCTAGCCATTAATACATTAATTGAACAATGTGTTAAGGTTTTTCAGGATAACGAAGAAGCCATTTTAAGCGGTGAATTCGATACCGCTTTAATGGATTTAGTTCCTTCCAAAAAGGTGTTAAGAGATATTATTGAAGTTTCCATACAGAAGATTTATAGGTCTAAATTGGTTTTGGAGACAGAAGCTGTTGGCCATGTTGTGTTGGAGGGTCTATTAAGTGCGTTTTTGGAAGCTGCTATTGCTCAAAAAGGAAAGGAAGATTCAGGCAAGAAAAACCTGACTGTATTCCGATTATTGCCGGAAACCTACCAGGAAATGATTACCGAAACAGCCAGTTTATATGAAATAAGTCTAATTTGTATTGACTATGTTAGCGGAATGACGGATAGATATGCCATTACACTATACAGGAAGTTGAAAGGGATAACCTTGCCGGGGTAGGAAGAATCATTATCAAAATAGATTTTGTCACCATTTTTGTTTCCCACGCAAAGCGCGGTTCAAAAATACCGCCAAAATCTCGCAAACATATTACGCCATTTCTACAAAAAGGTCGCCCACTCAGGGGCTTTTTTAGCAGTGGAATGAGCTAGTTATATAGTATGGAAAAAGTATTGACATCCCGGCGAGGACAAATGATAAATAAAAGGATTATTACGAATTAATTAAACTCTGGTAAAATTACATTAAAGAATATTTATCTACAATATGGAAGATTCTATGGAAAATTTAACTTCATCTTTCATCACCATTTTCTGTCTCCCATATACTTTGTAATTAGTTAAATTACTTTCTCCTGCAATATTATCGAAATCCATTTCTAAATATCTCTCAGAAGTATACAAAGCATTATTTTCATTATAGCGTGCCTCCAATTTAGTAAGTGTGCTATCACTTCCAAAATACACTTTCAGAAATTCTATGCCTAAAGATTGTTTTTCGGCTGTATAGCTCCACACTTTCAATCCGTCTTGGGTTTTTTCTGTTGCCAGATATAAGTCGCGCAAAGTAGGTTTATTAATATCTGCCAACTTAAAAACCTCCAGCTCATTTCTCCAGCCCAGAGAATCAAAATTGACTGTATCTTTTTCCGTTTCGCCATCAATGGATATTGTTTTAGCCAATTGAGGATTTTTGTTCCTCAATTTTTCAATTTGCTTATTAATTAATGACTCTACATCATAATAAGTATTGATTGGCTTTTCTTTAATTTTTTCCTGACAAGCATTTAAAAAGAATGCCACAACACATACAAATAAAATTTGCTGATACTTCATACAATTAGTTAATTAATATATCTCCGGTCATTTCTTCAGGAGCGTCCAATCCCATCAATTTTAAGATAGTGGGCGCTAAATCCCCCAGCTTGCCATCCTTTAAATTACCCTTATAGTCTTTGTCAACTAAAATACAAGGCACAAGGTTTGTAGTATGTGCAGTATTAGGAGATCCATCCTCATTGATCATAAAATCAGAATTGCCGTGATCTGCAATAATAATGGTGGCATAATCATTTTCTAATGCGGCTTCCACCACTGCTTTTGCACAGGCATCTACGGTTTCACAGGCTTTTACGGCTGCTTCAAACACTCCAGTATGCCCTACCATATCAGGATTGGCAAAGTTTAAGCATACAAAATCTACCTCACCTTTTTTTAATTCAGGAATAATGGCATCACGGATATCTCCGGCACTCATTTCTGGCTGTAAGTCATAAGTAGCCACCTTAGGAGAAGGGCACATCAGTCTTTTTTCTCCATCAAACTCAGTTTCTCTGCCTCCTGAGAAGAAAAATGTTACGTGGGGATATTTTTCTGTTTCCGCTATTCGAATCTGCTTTTTATTATTATTCTCCAAAACCTCACCTAGCGTATTTTTCAGGTTATCTTTTTCAAATAATACTTTTACGCCTTCAAATGTATCATCATACTTAGTCATGGTGATATAAAGAAGATCCAAAGGATGCATATTTTGTTCAGGGAAAGCTTTCTGCGTTAAAGCCTGTGTAATCTCTCTTCCTCTATCTGTTCTGAAATTGAAAGAGATTACTACATCACCGGGTTCAATTTTAGCTACAGGTTTACCGGAGTAATCCAATTGAACAAGAGGTAATATAAACTCATCAGTTATGCCTTTAGCATATGATTTTTTGAGCGAGTTTACAATATTCTTTCGGCCTTCCCCTTCATTCTTGGTCATCACATCATAGGCTAATTTTACGCGTTCCCACCTGTTATCACGGTCCATTGCGTAATATCTGCCCACAACAGTTGCTAATTTACCAGTCGTTTTTTTGCAATGCTCAATTACATCATCTATGTAATTTACTGCTCCATTTGGGTCAGTGTCTCGGCCATCAGTAAAAGCATGAACAAACACATCTTTCAAGCCTTCTTCATGCGCAAGTGTTAGTAATCCTTTTAAATGATCTATATGGGAATGAACACCACCATCCGAAACTAATCCCATTAAGTGCACCTTCTTTTTGTTCATTTTGGCATAATCCATAGCCTCCTTAAAAACAGGGTTCTGCTTGATGGTTTTTTCCTGTATGGCTTTATTTATTTTAACCAGATCCTGATAAACCACTCTGCCGGCACCAATATTCATGTGGCCAACTTCAGAATTGCCCATTTGCCCTTCCGGCAGACCAACAGCCAAACCCGAAGCATCCAATTTACTGTTTTTGTATTTAGGGTAGAGACTATCCACAAATGGGGTGTTGGCTTTATCTACAGCTGAAACTTCTTTATTGGTGGCAATTCCCCAACCGTCTAATATCATTAAAAGTACTTTTTTGCTCATGGTAAATGTTGTTCTTCCTAATCTTGAAAATTTTATATTTGATTCTGTAATGCTTATTCCTCTCAGTATCTCATGCTCAAAGGCTTACTATTTAAATAATGCTGATAAAATGCTTAATGAAGCAAACCTCAGATTGATTAAATCTTTTTATTAAGTTCACGTTTTTAACTTTATTCAGTTATAATTTATATTAAAACATAAAGATAATAATTTCTATTGGCTTTGTAAGTCCAAATGCTTTATGTTAATTTGATAACAATTTTGATTACTTAGCATAAATGGCACAATTTTAGCTCGAATTGATGAAAATGATGAATTTCAATAAAATAATGAAGAAGCATCTTATCAGGCTTGTCAGCTTAATATTAATAATAGGTTTTTTTACCTCAACCACTTATGCCCAACAAGGTAACTTATTTGGAAATGTAAGGTCTGCTTTAAAGGCGGGTAGCTCCAAAGAATTAGCTAAATATTTTCACGAAACTGTGGAGGTTAACATCAATGGAGAAAATGAAAACTACAGTAATGTGCATGCAGAAATTTATCTGAAAGATTTTTTCAAAAAATATGAATCTGTAGATTTTGAATATATCCACCAGGGTAGTTCTACCGAAGGTTTGCAATATGCTATAGGAACTTACAGTTATTCAGGAGGTAACTTCAGGGTGCTTATACGTACAAAGAAGTTTGCGGGAGTAGATAAAATCTACATTATAGATTTCCTCAAAGAATAGCCTAAGCTTAGGACATAAAATCTCCTATAAGCCCCCTATCACCAATAGCTCTCATTCCTAAATAGCGGAATTTGCCTCTCCACTGTATTTACTACTACTTAGCTAAAGTAAATTAATAGTTAATGATACCTCAATTATATTGATCAAAGTTAATATCTAGATTGATTTGCATCAGACCAAAACTTTGATCTTATGAAGAGAATTATCCCCTTATTCATTTTACTATTGATTTCAGTCACATTCTATTCCTAACCACAAAATGATTGCTTTAACCAACACAACACGGGAAGGTGTGAGGGTGTGTGGTTGCTAGATATTGAAACGGCAACTGAAAAAGCCATATGAATGGCGCAATTTTTGCGCAAATTGATGGAAATGATGAATTTCAACAAAATAATGAACAAGCATCTTAATAGGCTTATAAGTTTAATTTTATTTTTATTTTTAGGTTTCTTTACCTCTACCAGTTATGCCCAAAAAGCTAATTTATATGGAAATGTTCGATCTGCTTTAAAAGCGGGAAACTCTAAGGAATTAGCCAAGTATTTTCACGAAACGATAGAGCTCAACATCAATGGCGAAACTGAAAACTTTAGTAAAATACATGCTGAAATTTACTTAAAAGATTTCTTTAAAAAATATGAGTCCGTAGATTTTGATTATGTTCATCAAGGAAGTTATCCTGATGGGCTGAGATTTGCTATAGGATCCTACACTTATTCAACTGGGAATTTTACAATAATAATTCGTTCGAAGAAATTTTCTGAAGAGGAAAAAATATATATTATGGATATCAGGAAAGAGAAAGAGTAGTTAAACACAATTCTTAATTATTTATTTTAAGAAAGTAGATTCTGGTTCTTACTTTCTTTATTACTCTTCACCTTTCGGACTCAATTTCGGCCCTTAAG
This sequence comes from Cytophagales bacterium, assembly GCA_038258905.1. GTDB lineage: Bacteria > Bacteroidota > Bacteroidia > Cytophagales > Cyclobacteriaceae > Marivirga. Next base: position 24,053 of record JBBSPJ010000002.1, on the reverse strand, counting down.
CAAAAGTGAATTGATATTTCATTATAATTCAGGTATATTGTCTACTGTTTAAAAAGTGATGTACATATCATCAGAACCTTAAATAATGAACATATGAAGAGAATTATCCCTATCATCATCCTGCTATTATTTTCACTATCAATAGTAGCGCAAGAAAACCTGGAGTATCAAAAACCTCCCAAAGAAATTTTAGAATTGGTTAATGCACCTTTAGCTCCTGCCACTTTGGTGGATAAAAAAGCTGAAAATATGGTGTTAATTTACCGTGACCCTTATAAAAGTATTGCTGAGCTGTCAGAAGAAGAGCTTAGATTAGGAGGATTAAGAATTAATCCGAAAACCAATATTGGGAGCAGAACCACCTATTATAATAATGTTGAATTAAAAAAACCGCTTGAAACGGATATTAAATCTGTAAAAGGTTTGCCGGCATCTCCGCGATTAGCCAATTTTAATTGGTCACCCGATCAGAAAATGATTGCTCTCACCAATACCACAGAAGAAGGCGTTGAGGTTTGGTTACTCGATATAAAGACAGCCACAGTAAAAAAATTACTAAACGCTCAGGCCAATGCCAATATGGGAAACCCTATTGAATGGAAAAAAGACAACTCAGGCTTATTAGTGAAAATTTTACCCGGTAACAGAAAGGAATTGATTAAAGCGAGCGAAGCCATTCCTACAGGGCCTATCATTTCTGAAAGTAAAGGTGAAAAAGCCCAAAACAGAACCTATCAGGATTTATTAAGCAGCCCGAATGATGAGTTTAATTTTGAGCAATTAGCTCTTTCTGACATTATTTCCCTTGATTTAAATGGGAATAGTACTCCTTTTTTACCTACAGCTATGTATTCCGGACTGTCATTTTCGCCTGATGGAAAATATGTGATGGTGAGTAGCATTAAAAGACCATTTTCTTATATAGTGCCTTACTATCGCTTTCCAAGTGAATCTAATATCTATACCAATACTGGAGAGCTCGTACAAAATGTTATGGATATTCCATTGCAGGAAGTGCAACCCCAAGGCTTTATGGCCACACGAACCGGGAAAAGAAGTATGAACTGGAGGGCAGACAAGCCGGCCACTTTAGTTTGGGCAGAGGCGTTGGATGAAGGTGATCCGGAAAAAGAAGTGGATTTCAGAGATGAAGTTTTTCAACTAGATGCCCCATTTAAGGGTGAAGGTAAATCATTATTAAAAACCATCAACAGATATTCAGGAATTACCTGGGCAACAGATGATGTAGCACTCGCCAGCGATTATTGGTGGAATACCAGGAACACTAAAACTTATGTTTTTAATCCTTCAGATAATAAACAAGCACCTAAAAAAATATTCGACAGAAGTTACCAAGACAGATACAGTGATCCGGGAAGCTTTGTGACGGAGAAAAATGAGTACAATGAAAATGTACTTACTTTGGTAAATGGAAAAGCCTATTTGATGGGTGATGGGTATTCAGATAAAGGTCAGTTTCCTTTTGTAGATGAAATGAATCTGAAAAGTTTAGAGAAAAAGCGATTATACGAATCGAAATATACTGATAAGCTAGAGAATCTCTACTCAGCCATTGATATGAAAAAAGGTGTAATTCTGGTGAGAATTGAATCTAAAAACGAGTACCCTAATTATTACCTGAGAAATATCCGCAAAAAGAATGATTTGAAGCAAATCACAGACTTTGAAAACCCTTTTAAAAGTATGCAAAATGTGAATAAAGAAGTAATTTCTTATAAAAGAGAAGATGGACTTTCGTTAGATGGTACTTTGTATTTACCTGTAGGCTACGATAAATCTAGCAAGGAAAAGAAGCCAATGATTATTTGGGCTTATCCAAGAGAATATAAGGACAAAGATAATGCGGCTCAAAGTACTTCTAACCCTAACGAGTTTATATATCCATATTGGGGCAGTCCAATTTATTGGGTAACGCAGGGGTATGTAGTGCTGGATAATGCTGCATTTCCTATTGTAGGCGAAGGCGATGAAGAACCCAATGATAGTTTTAGAGATCAATTAGTAGCCAATGCCAAAGCAGCCATTGATGCAGTAGATGAAATGGGTTATGTAGACAGGAATAGAGTTGCAGTAGGCGGTCATTCTTATGGTGCTTTTATGGTGGCTAATTTACTATCACACTCCGATTTATTTGCAGCAGGTATTGCCAGAAGTGGTGCTTATAATAGAACACTTACCCCTTTTGGCTTCCAAAGCGAAGAGCGCAGCTACTGGGATTCGCCTGAAACCTATTATGATATGTCGCCTTTTATGCATGCCGAAAAAATGAAATCACCGCTATTGCTGATTCATGGTGTAGCAGATAATAATTCCGGTACATATCCTTTGCAAAGCGAGCGTTATTTCAATGCATTGAAAGGCTTAGGTGCAACTGCCCGCTTGGTGATGTTACCCAAAGAAAGCCATGGCTATAGTGCTAAGGAAAGTATTATGCACATGTTGTGGGAACAGCACGAATGGTTAGAAAAATACGTGAAAAACCGTGAAGAGAAAGAGGTAGAAACTGATACTAAGTAAAAATTAAGGCAACTCCGGTTGATTATGATCGGGGTTGCATTTAATTTATCATTAATAGCAAACAGCCAATGAAAGCAAAACTCTCCTTTCAAATTACATCTTCTGAAGATTTGCTAAATAAACTCCATCAAGAATATGAGGATTTCGATAAGCAACATTTGAATCCTAGACATGCTATTAATTGCGCAATAACTTCCTGGCATTTATCCGATTGGACATATCATGAATTTTACTTAAAACATCCCGATTATCAAAATGAAATAATAAGAAAGAAGAACGGTAATGATTTTAAACTTAGTGGACTACTAAAATATCAGGACTGGTTGATTAAAAAGTGTGAAGAATTAAAGTATATGAAATTCATAGCCAATGGGAGTAAACATTGTATTCTAAATAATGAAACTCTGAAACTTGCCACTGCAACTTCTGAAGGTGAATATTCTACCGATTATTCTAGGCATGATTACGAAGTTCCAAGGTTTTTAATATAGATTGACCGAAATAGCTTTATTGATTTTGAAAAAACACTCCTTGTAACTCAGGATTTTTGGATAGAATTTCTGAAGCAAATAAAAAAAAACTAAGTAATTATAAAATTATCGCATGCATTGTTACAAATTATTATTCTAGCCGATTCTCTGTGCCAAGGTGCGTGTCTCACGCACCTTTTATGCATTGATAATAAAAACTGTAAAATGTTAATCCTTTAACTACTAAATCTGCAAAAAGTATTTTGAAAAAAAAAATGACTATATTTTAATAATTTATGAATAGAAACCATCGCTGCCATATTTGGTTAAAGTGCTATTATTGTAATATCTCGATGGTTCGTGAGACACGAACCATGGCGAAACATCGTTTAATTCACTTAAACTCATTTCCTCTCATTTAAATTACAACCTGTCATTCATTCCCTCCGCAAAAAGCCTTAACTTTATATTTTTATTGAGTTATGGCCAAATCAAAAACACTATATTTTTGTCAGAATTGTGGAACGGAATCTCCCAAATGGGTAGGAAAATGCCCTTCTTGTGGCGAATGGAACACATTTGTGGAAGAAATTGTCACCAAAGAAAAATCTCCTTCAGGTTATATCTCTTCGAAAAACACTTCCAACAAACCCATTGCCGTTCAAGAAGTGGAAGCTTCTGCTGAAGAAAGAATAGTGGTGCCGGATGCTGAACTGAATCGTGTTTTAGGTGGAGGCATAGTGCCTGGCTCTTTGATCTTAATTGGAGGTGAACCCGGAATAGGGAAATCTACCCTTATGCTGCAAATTGCCTTAAACCTGAATCATAAAAGAGTATTATATGTGAGTGGTGAAGAGAGTGCTCAGCAAATAAAAATGCGTGCAGACAGGATGCAGCATCAGTCTGTTAACTGTTTTATATTGACTGAAACATCCACTACCAATATTTTTAAAGAAGTAAAAGAGCTGGATCCCGATATTCTGGTGATTGATTCCATCCAAACCCTCACTACTCCAAAAATGGAATCTGCGGCAGGCAGTGTAGGGCAGGTGAAAGAGTGTACAGCAGAACTGATGCGCTTTGCCAAAGAAAATAGAATCCCTGTATTTTTGATTGGGCACATCACCAAAGATGGCGCCATTGCAGGGCCCAAGGTATTGGAACATATGGTAGATGCCGTTTTGCAGTTTGAGGGCGATAGGCACTTATCTTATAGGATATTGCGTACCACTAAAAACAGATTCGGCTCTACCAATGAACTGGGAATTTACGAAATGCTCAACACGGGCTTGAGGCAGGTGAGCAATCCTTCCGAAATATTAATTTCACAAAAAGATGGCGATGTAAGTGGAACCGCTATAGGGGCTACTTTAGAAGGAAACAGGCCTCTATTGATAGAAATACAAGCTCTAGTGAGCACTGCTACCTATGGTACCCCACAAAGAAGCGCCACCGGTTTCGATAATAAACGGATGAACATGCTTTTAGCTGTTTTGGAGAAGCGAGGAGGCTTTCGTTTGGGCGTTCAAGATGTTTTTCTCAATATTGCAGGCGGAATCAGAGTAGAGGATCCTGCTATTGATTTAGCCGTTTGTGTGGCTATTATTTCTTCTTTGGAAGAGATTTCTGTTTCCTCAAAAATATGCATGGCCGGTGAAGTAGGACTTGGAGGAGAAATAAGAGCCGTCAATAGAATTGATAACCGAATTGCCGAGGCAGAAAAACTAGGTTTTGAAGAAATAATAGTCTCCAAATTTAGTTTAAAAGGTATAGATATATCTAAATATAAAATTGAAATCAAAGCTTGCTCACAGCTTTCAGAGGTAGTAAGCTATTTATTTGCATAATTAAGTAATAATGAATTTTTTTCAGGAACTAGGAATTTCTCCGGAACTTTTTGCATACGTAATACTACCAATCCTTATTTTTTTCGCCAGGGTAGCAGATGTTTCCATCGCAACAATTAGGGTTATTTTTGTAATGCAGGGCAAACGGAATGTAGCCCCTATCTTAGGATTTTTTGAGGCCCTGATATGGCTAATAGCTATAGGGCAGATTATTAAGCATATTGACAACCCAATTAGTTATCTGGCCTATGCTTCCGGGTATGCTGCAGGTACTTATTTCGGAATGTTTATTGAAGAAAAACTGGCCTTGGGCAGAGTTGTTGTACGAGTAATCACGGGAAGACCAGCTGATGAATTAATTCAATATTTAAAAGAAAACAATTATCGCTATTCCAATATTGATGCTACTGGTAACGATGGTAAAGTGAATATTATTTTTACCGTAGTGAAACGTGAAGCTTTAAGAACTTTGATTCCAACCATTAAAAGTTATAACCCAAAAGCTTTCTTTACTATTGAAGGTGTGAAAAAAGTGAGCGATGAAGACATTACTGTAAAAGAAAATAAGGGGGTGATTCTTGGCAGGATGTTAAATTTGAAGAGGAGGTAGTTTCTTCAAAATATTAGTGTAGTTTGCTTTAAATATAATTGACGATGAATAAATTGAAATTTCTCCGCGAGTCAAAAAATTTAACTCAAAGCGAACTTGCAGATACTTCGGGCTTGTCATTAAGAACAATTCAAAGGATTGAATCAGGAATTGTGCCAAAGGGCCACACCTTGAGAGTATTGGTAGGCACTCTTAATATTGAACCAGCAGAATTACTAAATAAAGAATTACCCATTGTTGAAAAAAATGATGATGTTATAAAATTAAAGTTACTCAATGCATCAATTTTAGCATATTTAATCATCCCTTATGGTAATATAATTTTCCCCTCAATTATTTATTTTAAAAATAAAAAAGAGAATTTTAGAACAACCGCATCTAAAATCATCAGTTTTCAGATTTTATGGACGTTAATAACCTCAATGTTATTGATTTTAAGTCCCTATATTCAGAAAAAATTTCAAATAGCGAGTCCATTAATTTTGTGGGTTTTGTTATTATGTTTTCTTACTAATCTGTTAATAATTCTTGTTAACTCGTATTCGTTGACAAAACGAAACAATATAAAAATCTCTTCACCTATACAGTTTTTTTAATAAAATAATGGTTTAGTTATTAAATTGGCGGCAATTTGTCATATACAATTAAATAAATTTCAGTGATTATTGTAAAAAATAAATCAATGAAAATTTTAAAAAAGACAATACTTGTCATCGTAGGCATGATAGTAATTTCTTGCATTACAGGATATTTCTACTTCGATAAAAAATTTACTCCAGAACCTAACTCTTTAATGGTTGTTGGAGAAAGCGGACCAATCCCTATTTTTTGGCAAGCCTCCAATTCTTCACAGTTTTCAGCCCTTTTACTTCCTGTACAAATTGATGGAATAGATGATACTTTCTTTATGCAATTTGATACTGGCTCTCCTAATACGATTTTTTACAAAAGTTCTTTAGATACTATTCAAAAAATTTATAAAAACAATCTTGTAAAAATGGACTCAGTTTATGCTCAATTAAATTTTCAATTAGGTGAAATGAATATTTTATCTGATAAATTTAAGGTGTACAATGTTAAAAAAAGTTGGAATCGAACGGACTCTATTAAAATCATAGGAACTATTGGGACAGATTTAATGGAGAAAAGAACTACAGTGTTAAACTTTAAAGAAAATTTTGTCTCTTTCAAAACGGAAAGTTTACAAAAATCAGATAGTGATTTCGAGTTCCGAAAAAGAAGAATTTTGTTCCCAATAAAAATCTATAATAAAGAAATAAAAGTAATCTTTGATTCGGGGACCAGTGCATATGAATATATAGCTAGCAAAGAAATTTGGGATAAAATTAGAATTCCTAAACAAAAGGTTGATTCTGCAAAGGGGAATTCTATGGGGAATATTTTAACAACCTATACAACCAAAACGAAGGAACAGATAAAATTCCAAAAGACCACACTTAGGCTTAATGAGGTGACCTATATTGAAGGTTATTCAAGCATTCAATATTTGATGATGAAATTAACAAGAATGGGCGGAATGTTAGGAAACAAAGCTTTTTTTGATAAAACACTTATTTTGGATTGTAAAAATCAGAAATATCTGATGGAATGAAGATTAGGACTCAAAATGATAAATTAGATTTAAGTAAAACATCAACCCACTGGTCACTGTTAATATAACTATGGAAATTCAAGAAAACTCAGTAGTTACTTTGTCCTACCATGTAAGAAAAAATGATGAATCGGGGGAGCTCGTGGATTATTCCGGACAAGATTACCCTCTCAGGTTTTTATTTGGTACTGGCAAAATTCTTCCTTATTTCGAAGAGCAATTAAAAGGGAGATCCAATCAGGATACTTTTGCTTTTAAATTACCTACGGATTTTGCTTATGGAAAAAAGGATGAATCACTCATTAAACAAATACCGGTAGAGCAATTTCTAGAGAAAGAAGGCTATACCAAAGAGACCCTGCAGGTAGGAGAATTCATCCGTTACGAAAACAAGGAAGAAGCTCAAAGCGGTAAAATTATTGATAAAAATAGGCAGTACATTATAGTTGATTTTAATCATCCGCTAGCGGGGACAGATTTGTATTTCAAAGGCCATATAATTTCAGTGAGAAAGGCCTCTTTTGAAGAAATTGAGAGACAACATCATATAGAGCCTGATGGCATTAGGTTTCAATAAGAGGCCCAAATCTAAAGTTGAATCCATTAATACCTTGTAAGCCACCTGTATGGATAGCTAAAATATGCTCATCTGCAGAAATTTCTCCTAATTTCCACATTTTTAAGATGCCGAAAAGCATCTTTCCATTGTAAACCGGATCCAAGGGGATGCCGGTTTTTTGGTGGAAGTCGTTGATGAACTCAATCAATTCGGGCTTCCATTTAGCATAGCCTCCAAAATGGCAGTCGGTATTCATGCTCCAGCCATTTTTATGATTTACTAACTCCTCAATTTCATTTTCAATCCATTTTCCTTTTAGAGCAGAAAAACCAATAACACGCTGATGCTCCTTTTTACCTTTTATTAATCCTCCAATAGTTCCGCCTGTTCCCACAGAAACACAAAGTAGATCATAAATATCGGGGATTAAATCTGTTATTTCAGAAGTCCCTTTAAGCGCTAAAGAGTTGGTGCCACCTTCAGGGATTAAATAAAAATCACCAAACTGTTCCTTTAAGGTTTCTATAAAGTCAGGATTATATTTTTCTCGATATTGCTCCCTATCTATAAAATGTAATTTCATGCCCTGAGCCGATGCCATTTTCAAGGTGGGGTTTTCAACTGCATCTCCCCTTATTATTCCTATAGAATTAAAACCACATGCATTTGCTGCAAAAGCAGTGGCTATAATATGATTGGAAAATGCACCTCCAAAAGTGAGGAGTGTTTTTTGTTTTTGCTCCTCAGCTTCTAAAATATTGTATTTTAATTTATAGAACTTATTACCGGAGGCTGCGGCATGAATTTTGTCTAACCTTAAAATATCGAAAATTAATCCGGCATAATGCACCTTTTGTATGCTAACATGCTCAGGTTTAAAGAATTTATGGGCAGACATAGGACAAAATTGGATGCATATTCCTAAATTTAATAAAACAATTGGAATAGCTACCTCATATAGGTTTAAATTATATAGTTATGATAGCGAGATTTACACTCTTATTAATATTAGGTATTTTTACAAGTAGCTGCATGAGAACAGTTACGCTTAATACCATGAGGCCGGCAGCTATTAATGTGCCTAATAACATACAATCCCTTGTGTTGGTAGACAGAACCTATGCGGAAAATAGGACATTGGGTATTATTGAGGGTATTTTAACCGGTGAAGGGCTCAATGAAAAACGTGATGGGGTAATGGCCATGTTTATCTCATTGCAGAATAATTTAAGAAACTCACCACGGTATCAGATAAAAATAGCCGATGAAAATTTGGCTACTAATTCAATATTAGGTTCGTTTCCTGAGCCTTTAGGTTGGAATGAGGTTAACAGATTATCAAATAAATATGGTGTAGATGCGCTGCTTGTTGTAGAACTCTTCGATATCAAATTTTTAGTTACAGACGGCAGAAGAAAAAAAACTCGTAAAGTTAAGGATAAGGATGGCAAAGAAATTGAACAAGAATTCACCGAGTTTTATGCTGAGGGAGTAGGAACCGCCCGCATTGGTATAAGATTATATGATCCGAAACAAAGAACTATTGTAGATCAGGATATATTCACGCAAAACAGAACATGGGAAGCTACCGGCACCAGTATTCGTGATGCACTGGCTGCTCTGGCACAAAAATCAGAAGCTACTAAATATCTAGGTAGTGCTGTGGGTGCATCTTATGCCGGTAAAATTGCTCCTATGCCAATTAGAATTTCACGAAACTACTACCATAAACCTAAAAGGAATGCATTTATTAGCAAAGGGGCCAGACAGGCTAGAGTAAATCAGTGGGAAAATGCTATAGATACCTGGAAATCTGGCATCAATAGAAGTGATGATGCAAAAGCCTTGGGCAGAATGGCCTATAATATTGCTTTAGGTTACGAAGTGATGGGAGATTTATATTCTGCAAATGAATGGGCCGGCAAATCATATGTAGATTATGGAGAAAAAAGAGGGCAGGCCTATGCAAGGCAATTAAGTAATCGGATGTTTAATGAGGAGATCTTAAATGAGCAGATGAGTTTACCGGAACCTCAGCAGGTTGATGCTAAAGAAAGCAAAGCAACTTCAGCAACACCTGGCGAAGCGACCAAAGATAAAAATGAAAACCCATCTGGGGTAAAGAAAAAGATCGAGCTAAAAGTTGATAATTAGGAATCAATTAAGATAATCTCTGCCTAATTGCCTCATAAATCACAAGTCCTGAAGAAACTGATACGTTAAGAGAGGCAATTTTTCCTTTCATCGGTATTTTGGCTAAAAAATCTGCCTTGCGGATTAAATCATTACTAATACCATCTTCCTCGGAACCCATAATAATAGCTACCGGCTGATTAAGTGGTACATCATAAATTAAATCTGTTCCTTTTTCCGTACAGGCCACTACTCGTAATCCACTTTTTTGTAAATACTCCACAGTGGTCTGCAGATTGTTTTCTCTGCAAACCGGTATATGGTGTAAAGCACCGGCTGAAGTTTTTACTGCATCGGAATTAATTTGGGCGCTTCCTTTAAAAGGTATCACAATAGCATCTACTCCTGCACATTCTGCAGACCTGGCTATAGCACCAAAATTTCTCACATCTGTAATTCTATCCAATATTAATATAAGAGGATCTTTCCCTTTGCTAAAGCTTTCGCTGATAATATTATCCAATGAGGCATAAGTTACTGCAGATAAAAAAGCAATTACACCCTGGTGGTTTTTCCGCGTAGTACGGTTGAGTTTTTCAACTGGTGCTTTTGTAAAAGGAATTTTAAGTTTAATACATAATTCAATCAACTCACTTATGAGCTCATTATGCACATCCTTTTGAATAAAAATGCTATCTAATTCTTTACCTGAATTAATAGCTTCCATAACTGCTCTGGTGCCAAAAATAAAATCCTTATCGGATGGCTTATTGCTTTGATTAAAATCTCTTTTTTGAAATGCTGCCATGGTTAATATTACTTTATAATGTTTTTAACTCTTATGAGTATGAAAAGATGTGGAATAGCCTAAAATCAGGCAATCCACTCAAAGCCTGTATAAGGCACTAATACTTTTGGGATTTTAATGCCTTTATCAGTTTGGTTATTCTCTAAAATTGAGGCTAAAATTCTAGGAAACGCCAATGCACTGCCATTTAAAGTATGAAGCAGGGTTTTCTTATTATCTGCATCTTTATAGCGCAACTTTAGTCTGTTAGCCTGGTAGGTTTCGAAATTGGATACAGAGCTTACTTCCAGCCATCTTTCTTGAGCGGCTGACCATACTTCCATATCGTAAGTAAGGGCAGAAGTAAAGCCTAAATCACCACCACATAGTCTCAATACCCGGTAGGGCAATTCTAATTTTTGCAAAAGGCTTTGAATATAGTTGCTCATTTCTTCCAAAGCCGCATAAGATTTATCAGGATGCTGAATCTGTACAATTTCTACTTTATCAAATTGGTGCAATCTGTTCAGCCCCCGTACATGGGCTCCCCATGAACCGGCTTCTTTTCTGAAACAAGGAGTATAAGCTGCCAGCTTAACGGGTAATTCCTGTTCCTCAAGAATCATATCCCTGTACATATTAGTAACAGGAACCTCTGCTGTAGGAATTAAGTAAAGGTCTGTGTCTTTATCGTGATACATTTGACCCTCCTTATCCGGTAATTGCCCTGTACTTATTCCTGAGGCTTCATTCACTAAAATAGGTGGTTGAATTTCCTTAAATCCTTGTTTTTCAGCTTCATCTAAAAAGAAATTGAGTAAGGCTCTTTGTAAACGCGCACCTTTACCTTTATAAACAGGAAAACCTGCCCCTGTTATTTTTACTCCTAAGTCAAAATCAATGATATCATACTTTTTTATTAAGTCCCAATGAGGCTCTTTGCTAGCCGCTAAAGCAGGTTTTTCTCCATTCTCTAAAATTATTTCATTATCATCTTCTCCCTTACCTGCTTTTACATCAGGATGTGGAATATTAGGAAGCTGATAAAGTAAATCAGTAAGAGATTTTTCTTTTTGAGCCAATTCATCCTGCAAAGATTTACTTTGTTGCTTCAATTCAGATGTTTTGGATTTCACCTGTTCAGCTTCTTCTTTTTTGCCTTGCTGCATTAAAGCACCAATACTTTTGGAAATTTGATTGGATTCGGCTAAAACGGCATCCATTTCTGTTTGAATACTTTTACGGTCATCATCCAATGCAATTACCTGGTCTATTAGCTTTTCAGCATCTAAGATGTTTCTTTTAATAAGGCCCTTTATGGCGCTTTCTTTTTCCGTACGAAGTTGTGCAACTTGAAGCATGTAGGTATAAATTTTTGGCAAAATAACGGATTTTTGACTGTAAATGGAACAGAAACCTGTACTAAATCATAAAAATGATTTTATAATTGAACATTTACTTGACAATTAACTTTACATAGCATATCATTGTACTATCCAAGTGAGGATGGAGCATGATTCAAAGCTTCACACTATCAAAAAAATTCCAAATTCATAGTATCAAATTAATCATACCAACAATCTCGGAATGCTATATTCCGACCAAGTAAAAACCCTTTTATGTACAACATTGAAGAATTAAATTTAAAGCTTCTTTCCGAATTGAAAGAGATTGCTGAAAAGCTAGGAGTATCCCAATTCAAAAAATTACCTAAGAAAGAGCTGATCTACAAGATTTTAGATCAACAAGCTTTATTGCCCGAAACTGACTTGCCTAAAAAAGAAAGTAAGCCGGCAGCAGAAAAAGAAACAGAAAAACCTTCAGCCCCAGCGGAAGAAAGAAAGCCTCGTAAACCTGCTCCTGAAGCAACTAAAAAACCAGAAAAGAGAGAGCCTAAAGAAAGCAATAAACCTGCCCAACCTAGTAAAACCGAAGACGTGAAGTCTGAAGCGAAAGCTGCTGATCCAAAAGCTCAGGATGCCAAAGCACCGGAAGCGAAAGTAGCTGACAAAGACGATCAGGAAAGAAGAAGCAAGCCAAGACCGGCCAACAATCCAAGAGAGAAACGTCCGGAAAGAACAGACAGACCAGAAAGAAAGGAACGCCCTGCCAGAAATGAGCGACCTGACAACAGAGTGAAAAAGGCAGATATTTCTGATTTTGACGGAATCATAGAAAATGAAGGAGTATTAGAAATGATGCAGGATGGCTACGGCTTCCTAAGATCTTCAGATTACAATTACCTTGCAAGCCCGGATGATATTTATGTATCTCCATCGCAAATAAAATTATTTGGTTTAAAAACCGGAGATACCGTAAGAGGTCAGATTAGACCTCCTAAAGAAGGTGAAAAATATTTCGCATTGTTGAGAGTATCCTTTGTGAACGGTAAAACTACCGAAGAAATTAGAGACAGGGTGCCATTTGAATACCTTACTCCTCTTTTCCCGGAAGAGAAATTTAATTTAAGTACTAAGCCTAACAGGTATTCTACACGGATATTAGATCTATTCGCTCCTATTGGTAAAGGCCAAAGGGGTATGATTGTGGCCCAGCCTAAAACAGGTAAAACCGAATTATTAAAAGAAATTGCCAACTCTATAGCGGAAAACCACCCTGAGTGTTATTTATTAATTTTATTAATAGATGAAAGACCCGAAGAAGTAACGGATATGGCTAGGTCTGTAAAGGCTGAAGTGGTAAGTTCTACTTTTGATGAGCAAGCTGAGCGACATGTAAAAGTGGCTAGCATGGTATTGGAGAAAGCCAAAAGAATGGTAGAATGTGGGCATGATGTAGTAATCTTGTTAGATTCCATTACCCGTTTAGCCAGAGCTTATAACACTGTGGTGCCTTCATCAGGTAAAATATTATCAGGTGGTGTGGATGCCAACGCGTTGCATAAACCGAAAAGATTCTTTGGTGCTGCCAGGAACCTTGAAAATGGTGGATCTTTAACCATTATTGCTACTGCCTTAATTGATACAGGCTCTAAAATGGATGAGGTAATCTTTGAAGAATTTAAAGGTACCGGTAACATGGAATTGGTATTGGATAGAAAACTTTCTAACAAAAGAGTTTATCCTGCTATTGATATCTTAGCATCAGGTACTAGAAGGGAAGACTTATTAATGAGTAAAGACGAACTACAAAGAGTTTGGATTCTGCGTAAATTTATGTCTGACATGAATTCTGGTGAGGCAATGGAATTATTGTTAACCAAAATGAAAGGAACAGTGGATAATGATGAGTTCCTGATATCCATGAATGGATAAATTAACCAAAAAAATAATAGATTTACCTAAGCGGCTCCTGGTAAAGGAGCCGCTTAATTTATATACCGGCCTGCGCGGAATGTTTCGCGATAGCTCCAAATTAGCAGGCTTGCCGCCCGGACATGGTATTTATACAGGAGTTAATAAAGACACTCCTTTTAATATCTCTGCCTTTTCGTACAAGGAAAATCACCTTATAGAACACGAGGACATCAGTTTCGAAACTTTAATGGAGTTAAGTAAAGCTGATGATTATATGTGGGTTAATATCGAGGGTATTCATCATGCGGAAAGTGTTAAACAGATCTGCGATGCTTTTAATATTCATCCTCTCACCATGGAGGATATTCTCTCAGTAGAACAAAGACCCAAGATCGATGAGAATGAAGATTACCTCTACATTGCTTTGCGTATGCTGCAATTTGACCAGGATAAGCGTAAAACAATAAGTGAACAAGTAAGCTTCGTTTTGAGAGATAATATGGTCATTACTTTTCAGGAGAGAAAAGGTGATACATTTGAGGGTGTAAGAACAAGAATAAGAGCGGGAAAGGGCCGCATTAGAAAAGAAGGAAGTGATTATCTTTTATATGCCTTGGTTGATACGGTAGTGGATCATTACTTTGTTGTGCTGGAAAGTTTCGGAGATATTCTGGAAGATATTGAAGAACGGATTATGTATGCCGGAGATAAAAAAGATTTCGATCGCTTATATGAATTGAAACGAGAAATGATTCATATCAGAAGGTCTGTTTGGCCTTTACGTGAGGTGATTTCTAAGTTGGAGAGAGACGATTTAAAACTCATTAAAAAAACCACGCGCTTTTACATCAGAGATGTTTATGATCATACTATTCAAGCCATTGATTCTGTAGAAACCTATCGTGATTTTATTTCCAGTTTAGGAGATTTATACCAATCGGTAATAAGCAACAAAATGAATCAGGTGATGAAAACCCTGACTATATTCTCGGTAATTTTTATTCCGCTCACTTTTATTGCCGGAGTATATGGTATCAATTTTGAAAACGTACCTGAATTTAGCTGGGAATACGGTTATGCCTATTTTTGGGGTCTGATTATTAGCAGCGCACTTGTCACTTTAATTTTGTTTAAAGTAAAAAAGTGGATTTGACCACATGCAAATAAAAAAAAGGGCCGAAGCCCTTTTCTAAAGTTTTCAAACGTCCTTAGTTTTACATTGGAGCATTTTCTTTTAACTGAACTTTTCTTGTCACTGGATTAAACGGACTTGGAATTAACTCTCCATTAGCATCCAGTAATTCCAATTTAATTTCCATTTCTTTTATGTCATGTCCTTCAATAAAGAATGGCTGCCATTTATCTATCATAAATTCCTGACCGTTAATTGTGGCTCTTACTTTATTGCCAGCCTGAGATAACTCAGTATTGAGCAAGTAGAAATCTAATAAAACTTTCTTTGCATCATCGCCTGTGTAGGTTCCTTTTGGCCTGCTGTAAAACATATGTGGGTCAGACAGGTCAGCTATCTCTTGATCATTTGCAGGACGTCCTACTGTAAACTGTCTGATGTTGTAAGCACTATAGCTTTTAACACTCTCATGATAAGATCTTGACAAAAAAGAAAGTGCTACATAATGACCTTCCAATAAATTTTTAGTGAAATTAGATTCATAATGAGCAGAATAAGGCTCATTATTTAAAATTAAATGGATATGTTGTCCATCCGGCGAGTTTGCGCAATTTTTGATATCTGCATCAAGCGTTTGCGTGGCCAGATCATAATTCTTAACATTGTAAGAAAATTTCACATCTCCTGGCTCAATAGAAGCCGAATTTTCCTGTGGTTCCAGCATTTCCAATATTGCATCATCAAACTCAGGTGATTCTACCGGTGTTAAAGTAATGTCGGAAGTTTCTGTTTCTTCCATCTCTGTTTCTTCAGAGGATTTTTCCTCTTTATTACCTGTGGTACACGCAAATAATACGGCCATCAGTAAAAAAATACTTAATCTTGTGCTTAATTTTGTCATAGTTTAGTTTTTAGGTGTTTTAACAAGTATTTTGTAGTTTCAATCAAATAGCTTTGTATTTAAATAAAAACCTACTTTTCAGTATTACTTTTTTGTTTTACATTAGTACAACTATAGTATACTAAAGGTAGAGCTATTATGTTGCACAATCAAATTTGAACAATAACTATATGAGCAATAAATTATATAATGAAATCCCGTCTCTAAACCTGAAAGATTTCACTGAAGGGTCTGAAACTGAGAAGCAGCAGTTTGTGAAAGATTTAGGTAATGCCTACAATACAATTGGTTTTGTGGCCATTAAAGGACATTACTTAACTGACGAATTGAGTAAAAAACTCTATTCTATTGTAGAAAAGTTTTTCAACCTGCCGCTTGAGAAGAAAAAAGGATTTGAGGATCCTGCCTTAGCCGGCCAAAGAGGATACACGAGCACAGGTCGTGAGCAGGCTAAAGGACATAGTGTACCTGATTTGAAGGAGTTTTACCAAATTGGTCAGTTTGTTCCTGCAGGTCATCCCATGAAAAAGGAGTATCCCGATAATGTTTGGCCAGAAGAAATACCTGAAATGGATGCAGTAGCCAAAGAGATTTATCAGAATTTGGAAAAAACAGGCGTAGAAATGCTCAGAGCTATTGCTTTATATCTTGAGCTACCAGAAAATTATTTCGATCCTAAAGTGGAATACGGGAATAGTATTTTACGTGCTATTCATTATCCTCCTATAGAAAATCCGGATGCATTGCCTGATGGTGCTGTAAGGGCAGCACAGCATGGAGATATCAATTTGATTACCCTGTTAATGGGAGCAAGTGCAGATGGCTTACAAGTGCTTCGTAGAGATGGAGAATGGATTCCTATTACGGCATTGCCTAATCAACTCGTAGTAAACGTAGGGGATATGTTGGCTAGATTGACTAACGATAAATTAAAATCTACGATTCACAGAGTGGTTAATCCACCTAAAGAGCAGATGAAAAACTCCAGATATAGCATTCCATTTTTTATGCATCCTGTTTCAGGCATGGATTTAACCTGTTTGGAAAGTTGTGTTAGTGAGGAAAATCCTAAGAAATATGAAGACACAACTGCTGGAGAGTTCTTGCAGGAAAGATTAGCAGAAATAGGCTTGTTGAATAAGAAATAAGTGGTTCGGAGTATCCGATATTATATATTTCTTAAAGATATCTTTATCATATCTGTTACCGCTTTTGGAGGGGTAACAGCCACTTTTGCTTTATTTCTAGATTATCTGGTGAAGGAAAGAGGCTATTTAACAGAGGAGGAACTGATTGAAATGAATGCCCTGTGCCAGATTTTGCCGGGGCCTTCTTCTACCCAAATACTCTGTGGATTAGCCTATAAAATTGGAGGGGCACCTTTTGCTTTTCTAACGTTATTCGTTTGGGTATTTCCTGCTGTGGCGCTAATGACGGGCTTTGCCATCATCATGTCCAATATAGATTCAAAGGAGCTATCGACAGAATTTACTCGTTTTATTCAGCCTATTGCGGTAGGCTTTGTAGGTGTAGCAGCCTACAGGTTATGCATTAAAGTAATCCATACTAAAACCAGTTTCATCTTATTAATTGCTTCTGCAATTATCACAGTATTTATTGGCTCTCCTTATTTGTTTCCTGCGCTTATTTTAGCCGGTGGCTTTGCAACAACCTTTAAGTACAAAAAACAGCCTATACAGGAAAAAGGTAAGATGAGGATTCGATGGACAGCCTTGATTATTTGGATAGGCGTACTGATATTAATTGCTATTGTCGGTACCATCACTCAGTCTCTACCTATTCGTTTGTTGGAAAATTTCTACAGAAACGGTAGTTTGATTTTCGGTGGAGGGCAGGTGCTCGTGCCTTTTCTCTACACAGAGTTTGTGGATTTTAAGGATTATTTAAGTTCTTCTGAGTTCTTAAGTGGTTTCGCCATCTCTCAGGCCATTCCTGGCCCTACTTTTTCTTTTGCCTCTTATATTGGGGCACTTTCAATGAGGGAATATGGCACCTGGGGTGAAATATTGGGAGGTTTTCTTGCAGCAGTAGGTATTTTTGTCCCTGGCACCTTGATGATTTTCTTTTTAGTGCGCTTCTGGGATGAGTTAAAAAAGTATAGAATTATAAAAGCCTCTCTAGAGGGTATTACTGCGGTGAGTTCAGGCATGGTAGTGGCTGCCGTATTGTTATTATTTGAGCCGGTGGAAAATTCTGTTCTAAATTTCTCAATCATTATAGGCACCATCTGCATTTTAGTGTTCACTAAAATACCGGCTCCTTATATTGTTATTGTAGGGTTGATAGCTGGTTTTTTGATTAGATAATCGATAAAGCATTTAGTTATTTCTGACAAAATCAATTACTCAACAAATTCTTTAATTTCTTCTTCTTTAATTTGAGAAATAGTGAATAATCCTATTAAGATTGGGATGCCAAAAATTATTATCCTTATAATTTCTGAAAAAATTATTTCTAGTCCAGATTTATTTGATTCAATAATATTCTCATGAATTGCCTGATTCTCTATATCAACTATACCTGCAAAAAAATTACTTAGAGAATGAATAATAGCTAAAATTATAATATTCTTAGTTTTGAGATATGCTGCCCCATACATAAAACCAAAGGCAAATGTGGCATAGATTTGATTTGTCACACTTTTTATACCTACATCCTGATTATTAAAATAATTCAGAAAGTGTATACAACCAAATATTAAGCTAGATATTAAAATCGACTTTAGCAGACCGTACTTTTTTCTGTAATAGTATTTTAATAATATAGCTAGTATTAATCCACGGAATAAGAATTCTTCTAAAAATGCAGAAGTAAAAATTTCTAATCCATAAATAAATAATTTGAAATTGTTGGTAGTTTCAATGATACTAAGGTGCAAACTTCCACCTGAAAATATAATTGCAATCAGTAAGATCGGTACATAGAATAATAGAGTAGTTAAATTTCCGCCCTTAATAGCTAATCCAATTTCTAGTTTCCTAATGAGAATTAGTATAATTATTAATGCAATAAAATTTATAATAATGTTTTCCAAAGTTTCAGAATAAAAATCACTTAATCCATATTTAAATAAGAGATTGCTAATAGGTATTTTATTTATAGAATAAACAGAAACTATAAGCAGAATTGAAAATATAATAGGGTTTTTTTTAATTTTATTCATGTTTACTTATTAATGATCTCTATGCTGAGTAGGTAGAATAACCAAATTAAAATTGAATTTTTAAAAATTATCTATCTTTACTTTATCAAGTATTAGCAGTTATTTGAAATGAACTTAAAACGAGATAACAAGACCATTACTAAGATAGATAATAGTAATTAAGGTTATGATTTTCCGCTATTTAAAATCGAGGTAGATGTCCCCTTGATGAGGTCTTAGGAGTGTTATTTGTGGAAAGATAATGTACAGGCTGAACAATCAAGTCTTGTTATATAGCAGTAAATTAAGAGCTATCTCTTTGTTAAAAGATAGCTCTATAAATTTTTTATTCCCAGCCAATCTTAGCTCTACAATTTGAAACGCTCACACATCCAAAGCCATCCCAAACCCAATCTGCAATACAACCGGAACTACATATTTCCACATCGCATTCTAAAGTAGCCACCGGCCCAGATAATCTGTTACTAGAATTTGTCTCTCTGTTCAATGTATATTCATTTGAAAGTATTTCCAGTTCAGTTTTCCTTATAAACTCGGGAGAAATTATTGGAGTATTCAATACTGATCTTGCTTTATTATTTTCAACAAACTGAACATTGGAGGTATGAGGAAATTCGTTAACAGAGGTAAAAATTTGATCATTAGCAATTAGATCGTTTCCAAGTCCATTGTCTTCAAAAAGTAGTCCTTCGAAACCTATACTTTTCTTATCCCACTGTTCACTAGAAAAGTTAGCTAGATATAGCTCTTTTACATAATTTTGCTCGTTTATACTTCTAACTCTGGCATCGTAAATAGAAATATTTTTTTTGAAAAAATCTGCACTTTCTACTTCAGACATATTTAATGAAGTATCTAATTTTTCGTCTTCATTACACGAAGTTAAAACCCAAACAACAAGAATTAGGGACATTGCAATTTTAATAAATTTTTCATAATTATAAGATTAAATTGTTAAACATAAACAAAGGAAAACCTTGTAGCGGTAATTAACTTTCAGTTAGAATTAAATAACAATATATTTTCTATTTTTACGACAATATTTTATTTGATGGCCTAGATCTCGCAAATCATTAATCATATTTCTAATTGTTTTTTCAGTGCATTCAAATTGGATTGCCAAATCTGAGGGAGATGTAAGTTGCCCTTTCTTAATTAATTGTAAAATATAAGGTATTCTTTTGTAATAGGTGGTTCTAGTCATTTTTTAGTAAGGTTTGATTTGTATCAAACTTAGAGCAAAATAATTATAATTGACTTACTGTATTTGGTAAATTTTTAATTTAAAATGGGGTATAAATATCTAAAAAGTAATATGAACCTATTGCATAAACTAGTATTTTGTTTGATGAATATATAGTGGATTAAACTAGTAAAAAAACCATAAAACTAGAGCGTCCCTCAATCATTAATTTCACCATCCCTCCATGCACCAAAGACCAATTATCCTCTCCATGCCCAAAAGGGAAGTTAAAACCGATTGGGAAGTTGTAGGAAGAACAATGAGTCAAAATAATTTCTTCTACAGATTTGCCGAAAAGCTCTTTGCTTTCTTTTATATCCGTAAATTGACCCACTACCAGCCCAGCTAATTTTTTCAATTTTCCAGCTCTTTTTAACTGCAGCATCATCCTGTCGATATGGTATAGAGGTTCGCCTACTTCTTCTATAAAGAGAATTTTACCGGTATAATCTAGCTCGGTTTCAGTGCCTATTTGGTGTGCCAGCAAAGAAAGATTTCCACCTAATAATATTCCTTCAGCCAATCCAGCTTTATTAAATTCACTTTCAGCTTTTAGAGGTGTTAGATCACCTCTTAAATTATTGATATAAATCTCCTGATATTTTTGTGATAATTTAGATATGCCTTGCGCAACACTGGCATGTAAACTCGCAAAGCCATTATGGTAGGCAGCATGCAATAAAGCGGTAATATCACTAAAGCCAATAATCCATTTTGGATGTTTTTTAAAACCTGACCAATCTAGTTGATCTATAATATGGGTGATGCCGAAACCACCTCTTGCACATAAAATGGCCTTAGCAGTTGGATGGTCTAAGGCATATTGTAAATCAGCCAACCTTTGCTCAGGGGTGCCTGCAAATTTAAAATGCTGAGTAAACACTTGAGGGGCTAATTCTATCTTAAAGCCTTGATTTTTCAAAATTTCTATTCCTTCAAGTACTCTATCCTTAACTACCACTCCGGAAGGGCTCACTATAATGATGAGGTCGTTTTTACGAAGAAAATCAGGATGTTCTACCATTTATTTTATCTCTAAGAAGTAATTTATTCAAATTAATTAATGTTAAAAATAATTTAGGCAAAAAAATAGCCCTGAAGTTTAATTCAGAGCTATTTAAATATTTAAAATATAAAAAGGATTTATTCTTCCTCTCTAGCAGGAGGCTCAACACCTAATTTTCTAAGAACTGAATCAGAAATATCCCCGGTTTTTTCATCAGCAATATATAACAAAGCTTCCGCTCTTAAAATGTGCGTATAACCTTGTTCTTTAGCCACTTTATCTATAGTATCTTGTATTTTTTCGTAAAGAGGCTGGTATAGCTCTTGCTGCTTTTTTACAATTGATTGTTCAGCATCCTGCTGAAACTTCTGCAAACTTTGTTGCTCAGCTTGTAATTCCTGCTCTTTTGCAGCTCTCACTTGCTCTGTCATAGTTGGAGCATTCTGCTGATATTCAGCTACTTTAGTTTGAAAAGTTTGATATTTCTGCTGAATAGAGTTAGTGAATTGCTTTTCGTAAGCAGCCACTTGAGATTCTACCTCTTTTGCCTCAGGCATTAAGCTTAATACGTAATCTGCATTAGTAAACCCTATTTTTGTATTTTGTGCATAGGCATTAAATACAAAACCTAATGCCAACATCATTACTAAAACCTTTTTCATCGTTTTTCTCAATTTTTAATTTTTATTTAAATCATTATCGTCCAATAAACCTAATTCCTCTAAAACAAGATCTGTATAATCATGAATAGGGTCGGTATATATCATTATTAATTCCCCGGCTTTATCAAAAACTATTTGTAAACGCTCTTTTTTAGCGACTACCTCTGTAGCATCAAAAATTTTATCCTGCACGGGTTTAATTAATTCCTTCTTCTTAAGGAAGAACATTCCGTCAAAGCCAAATACTTTTTTTTGGTATTCCTTTACTTCCTGTTCTTTTTCTTCGATGACCTTTAATCTTTCATCTCTTAATTCCCTGGTAAGAAGTACCTCTTCTGCTTTTAATTCCGAGTACATTGCTTCAATCTCTTTTCTCATACCCTGAATTTCATTTTGCCAAGCAGCTGATAAACTTTCTATCTCCTGCTGGGCTTCTTTATATTCAGGCATCTTTGAAAGAATGAACTTAGAATCCACATAACCAAATTTTTGTGCTTGCACGTTTTGCAAACAAAGCAACAAAAATACAATGCTTAATGCTACATTAACAAATCTCATACCAATTTATCTTATTTGATTACCAATAGTAAAATGAATTTGTCCACCACTTGGTAATGTTTGGCCTGGCGCAGGATCAAATCCGTAGCCCCAATCAATACCAATAGTTCCAAATGCCGGCATAAATATTCTAGCTCCAAAACCTGCGGAACGCTTTAAATCGTATGGATTATAGTCTTTAAAATCAGTCCAGGTATTACCTGCTTCACCAAAGCCCAATACATAAATAGTAGCGGAAGGGTTTAAAGATATAGGATAGCGTAATTCCATAACAAATTTATTATAGATAGTACCACCACTTAAAGTTCTGATTTGTTGCTCACCTTCCTCGAAACTTGTTACAAATTGATTCGGTCGTAAAGAGTTATCTTCATATCCTCTTAAGCCAATGATATCACTACCTAAAATAAAGTTTTGTCCTGCTAAACCGGAACCACCCAATATAAATCTTTCGAACGGACCTACGCCAATACCACTTTGGTAACTGTTTAGGAATCCCATATTGGCTCTTGTATTTATAACTAAATCGCCAATTACCTTATTGAAGAAAGAAGCATCAAACATCCATTTATTGTATTCCACAAAATTGATGGATTCCTCAAATGAAAGTCTGTCATAGTCTTTTCCATTCACCAAGCTGTATGGAGGTGTTAATGATATTCCTAACGTGATATTCGAACCCTGTCTTGGGAATATAGGGTTATCCACACTGTTTCTGGAAATTGTTGTTTTAAAGATGATATTATTAGACGAACAATCTGAACAGCCTAGTGATAAACCATAATTATTTAAGGTATACTTAGAGTACTCTAGCGTATTAGATAAATTAAAGAATTGATCAGGCCATTGTAATCTTCTGGCTAAACTCACAAAACCTCTGGCTACACTGAATGATCCATTTGTTTGTGCTCTAGGATCTCTGAAGTCTATTCTTCCCTGATAAGAATAACTACCACCTACAGTTAAGGCATTTGGCTTTTTACCACCTAACCATGGCTCTGTGAAAGAAGCATTATAACTCTGGAATTGTCTACCATTTGCCTGAAACGAAATAGAGAGAATTTGACCATCTCCCACAGGTAAAGGATCCCAGTTTTTAAAATCCATGAAGTTACTGAGTGAGAAGTTATTAAAAGTAACTCCTAGGCTTCCTACGAAACCAATAAAGCCACCCCAACCACCAGATAATTGAATTTGGTCATTAGATACTTCTTCCAGTTCCCAGTTGATATCTACTGTACCATCATTAGGGTTAGGGATTGGCACAGGATTAACTGTTTCAGGATTAAAATAGCCTAGTTGAGATAATCTTCTTTGTGTTTCTATGAGGTTTCTTCTACTAAACTTTTGCCCTGGTATAGTTTGTAATTCACGAATAACCACGTGATCATTAGTACGTGTATTGCCGGAAATATTTACATTCTTAATGGTGGCTTGTGGACCTTCAGAAATGCGCATCTCTAAATCAATAGAATCACCTTCAACTCTTACCTCTACCGGAACCACATTAAAGAAAAGATATCCATTATCCATATAAATAGAACTTATGTCTTC
>JBBSPJ010000001.1:0-44246 GCA_038258905.1 Cytophagales bacterium | reverse complement strand
TCATTTAATCTACAGGCACAAGTGCCTATCAACGATGGGCATGTGATCAATCAACAAAGAAGAATGGTAATGACAGCTTGGAACAACTTTACACCAGATCCATGGAGAGTTTTTGGCGTTCCGACCAATCCACTCTGGTGGTCAACGTGGGGCTTCCACCAGGATTACCATAAAACCGATCGCAGACCTCTGTCTCCAGCAGGACCACAAACATTGAGGTACGGAGCGGCAATTCTAATGCATACTGCGACCAAGCAGTATGAGAAGGAGCAAGCGGAAATAAAAAAGACAGCCCTTAAAGAAATCGTGCGTATTTCCGGTGATCTGTCCGGAGGAGATCCTTTATACATACTTTATTATAAAGAGGAACTTGAAGCTTTGACAGAAGATGACAAGGGAGGAGCCTTTACAGATTTAAGCCTTGAAGAGTTTGCCTACATGGCTAAAACTGGTTCTGTAGATTGGTTCAATCTTAAATATCAAGCCCTTCAGGAATCCTACGAGGTAGCTAAAACTGCAGACATGGAAAGAGGACAGAGGATGCTCATGTACCATAGGATAATGCTTGATATGGAAAAGCTCTACAATAATTGGGGATATAAAAAAAGGGTGGCTAAAACGATTCTCGACATCAGCAAGAGAACAAATGAAATGAAGGCTGACAAAGAGGTTTTCAAGCCTACAAGAGGCTACAAAGAAATTATTGATGAAATCATGAAAAACACTAAAACCCTAGCAAAATGAAAGCTCTATACCTTTTTATTGTTTTGTGCTTACTGAGCGGAATGGTTTTCGCTCAAGCACCTGTCCCTGATCCCAACCATCAGAAAATTGTACAATTCACTCAAGGGGATGATTTGTTAGATGAGGGGATGTTCGAGTGGTTTGAACAAATGAAGGATTACGCCTACCAACACCAAATACCTTTTGTTTTCGAAGCCCAGGCCCTAGCGGCCATCTTTATGCTCATATTTTTCTCTATCAAATCTTATGAAATGATGGTAGGAGATAAAAAAATTGAAATCATGCCCTTACTAAGACCTTTTGCATTAGTGATGATTACTATCTGGTGGACAGTTTTTTGTCGAATCATTGCTTTTCCAACAGAAATAGTCGCTAAAAAAACAAAAGCCTTATATAATGAGACACGCATTGAAACCAATAGCTTAAGACTTATCAGAGGGTCTTATATCATACAGCTGTCAGATAAAATGGTCGATTATAATGCTGAAACAGAATTAGCTGCAGCTAAGGCAGAAGAGGCTGATAAAAGTCTTATAGATCAGGCCATTGATGGAACGAAAGGATTTTTTTCAGATCAGATCTTAAAGCCTTTATTAAAAATGCGCATCAGGATGCAAACTAGCTTTTCATTGCTCATCACCCAAATACTTGATTTAACCGCGCTATGGATTTTTAGAATAGCCACCTACCTCATCTTTATTTTCCAGATTATCTATTCATCGGTGCTGGTGGTGCTAGGGCCATTTGCGGTGGCCATGAGTATTCTACCGGCTTACAGAGATGCACTGGTCACATGGATAGCAAGATTTGTAAGCGTTAATCTATATTCCGGGATAGCTTATTTGATTCTCTACATCATTTCTTTATTAGTTCAATACGCCATGCAGGCTGAGGTAGACAGATATGCGGAATTATTAACTACTTCACCCACAGTTGATACACTTGAAAAAATAGCCTGGCTTACCACCAATGGCTATTTAAGCTTTGGTATTGTCCTGGTCACCTTTGTTGTGGGGGCAATAGGTATTTTAACAGTACCCTCCATTTCAACTTGGATTATCTCAACCTCCGGTGTAAGCTCAGCAGCCACACAAGGTGGAAGAGCAGGTGGCAGTATGGCAAGGGCAGGTAAAGTGGTATTGACAAAAGGAGTGATGAAATAAAAGAAATAGATATGATAATCAAGAACATAGAAGACAAAATTCGACTGTCCACCATGGTTTCAATAGGGAGCATGATCACAGCCATCATTATTGTCTGTATAGCCTTTTATACAGCCAATTCGCAAATAAATAATGCACGCAAAAGCATTTATATATTGGCTGGTAATACACCATTACAGGCAACTCAAACCGACATGGCAGTCAATAGACCGGTAGAATATAAAGCAGCCGTAGACCTGTTTCATAGCCTGTTTTTTTCAATTACTCCAGATGATAAACACATCGAATATCAAATGAAAAAAGCCATGTATCTCATTGATGAGACAGGCTTAAATCAATATAATAACCTGAAAGAAAAGGGCTACTTCAATACCATACTTTCATCGAGTTCTGTGCTATCAATTCAGACTGATTCTGTAGTGATGAACAAGCAACAATTCACTTTCTACGGCAGACAGACCATAGAAAGGCGAAGCAGGGTAACTAAGAGAAGCTTGATTACTACAGGTTACGTGAGAGACATTCCTAGAAGTGAAAATAATAGCCATGGAGTACTCATAACTAACTGGAAAACGCTTGAAAACAAAGATTTGGAAATCATTGAAAAACGAACGCTATGATGTGGAAGATAAAACCCAAACAAAGAGATGCTACTCTGTGGCAAGCAATTAAAAATGAATTTGAACCCATCTATAATAAAACGAATGGAAAGATGAAGGAATTTCTCGAAACACACCCGGAAATCATATATGTGCTAATGATTATGATGATCATCACATCATCTATAACGGCAGTAGTAATCTATCAAAGGCAGCCAAGAACTGGTATTCCAACCATGCAAATGCAGCAAAGTCCACAGGAGATTAACAATAATATAAATGAGCTACAGGAAATACAACTCAAGCAAGCCGAAATCGACTACTGGACTGAAATCATAGCGGAAATTATAAAAAAAGAATCCATAAGCCTGCAAGATAGCATGCTGGTAGAGCAAGCAATAAAAGAATTAGAAATCCTTAATAAAAATTGATCATGAAAATAGATTTTAAACAACCCAAATATGTGTTACCACTATTGATTTTACCCTTCACATTCCTATTGTTTTATGGCTATAAATCTATTGCTGATGGGAATGAAAAGACAAGTAACCTGGTGGATAGCAAGCAAATTCAGTCAGAAATAGGTAATGTATCAGAGGCTGTGAACCAGTCCATTTTAGATGATAAATTTGCAGCTACACAGAACATCTATAAAAATGCTAATGATGGCTACACTGCCATAAAAGGTCTGCAACAGCTGGAAGAAAGCAAGCCACCTGAAACAACTAATTTGTATGAGGATAAGAAGACCCTGGATAGTTTGCAGAGAGTTTTTGATCAAATGCAAAAACCCATAAAAAAGAGGCAAACTAAAAGCTCAAACTATGATAATAGTGATTTTGACAAGGCAGTTCAATCCATTCAAGAAAATGCCAATAGTCAAGCCCTTTCTAATGCCGGTGGTCGAAACAATTATGAAGACCCAATGGAATTATTCAAAGCCCAAATGAGCATGATTGATTCTATGACCAAGGCTTCAGATCCCGAATACCAAAGGCAGCAGCAATTACTTGCACAGCAACAACAAATTGCTCTGGAAAAGCAAGATCCTGTCAATGTTACCAAGGCCAGCAATATGCAGCCCACCTTCAATACTATCAGGAGGGACAACGAGGAAACCTTTATTAAGGCCATTATTGACGAGGATATCAAAAAAGGAAGATTAGGCAACAGGATCAGAATAAGGCTTCTGGATGATATATACATTGGAACAGCTTTACTCAAAAAGAACAGCTACATATTTGCCACAATTGAGGGCTATCAATCTCAGAGAGTTACACTGACCATCACCTCGGTTATGTTAGGTGATCAAATATATCCGATTGACCTGACTGTGTACGACAATGACGGCATCGAAGGTATTTATGTTCCTGATAGCGAATTCAGGGAATTTTCTAAAAATCTAGGTGGCCAAGGAACGCAGACATTAGGGCAGGGAGCCCAAGGTTCCGATAATAGAAATGTGTTAGGACAGCTCTTGACCAGTATCACACAAAACACATCACAAGCATTATCTAAGACTATCAAGAAAAATAAGGTCAATGTCAAGTATGGCACTTTCCTATACTTAGTAGATAAAAAGCAACTCAGTGACAATGCAAAATTAATTAAATAACGCCTATTAGGCGATTAAATGAGAATCATTTGTAGCTACTTGAAACCAAAAGTAAATGACAAGATTTAGTGTAATCTAATTGTAGAATCCTCAAAAAACTAAAACCATGAAAAACTTAATTCTTATAACAACATTTTTAGTGAGCTTTAATTCTCTTGCTCAAACAATAACCGGTACCACGCAAAAAGAACTGCCGAAAATTTATATCAATGAAAATGCTACTCTGCATTTTATTTCTCCGGAAGACGTTGAATATACCGATATTTCCACCGAGCATATGCAGGGCGATTTCCCTATGCCCAACCTGGTCAGAATAAGAACAGAGGGAGTACCTGAAAACCCATTTCAATCTATTGGTATAGTAACTATTGTTTCCAAATCTTTTATGGCTCAATATGAAATATTCTATACCTCAAGGGCTGAAAATACAGTCACCCGGATCGTGATTCAACAAGAACATACTTTGCCGATAGAAACTGCCCCGGGTGATTTATCAGAAGCGGAGCTAAAAGGTTTTGCTTTAACAGCCTATAAACAAAAACAGAGAATGCATGCTGTTTATAGTACTCAATATGGACTAACAGGCGCCATTAACAATGTTTTCACAGTCGATAATTATATCTTTATTGATATCACCTTCACCAATAAAACCAACATTAAATACGACATAGATCAGATCCGATTTAAAATAGAAGACAAGAAAATAGTGAAAGCCACAAATGTGCAATCAATAGAGGTGGAGCCTACTTTTCAGCTATACGAGCCAGAATATTTTAAGAAGAAATTCAGAAATATTTATGTTTTCAAGAAATTCACCTATCCTAATAATAAAGTCCTGACGGTGGAATTATCAGAGGATCAAATCTCTGGCAGAACACTTAAAATTAACCTTGATTATTCAGACCTATTAGCAGCAGACACATTATGAAAGCCTTATTAATTATCATACTAGCGTTTACTTTCTATACTGCACAAGCGCAAATAGGAAGTAAGTACTTGAGTGCTAAAGTGGGATATGACTTTAGAGATATCTACATGACAGAAATATCCTACGAGTTCAGCACCAAGTATTATAACAGATGGGAGATATTTGGAAATTTCTATCACAGACCCAACACACTTCAAAGAGCGGATTCGGTCTTTAGCCAAGGAACCCAAGGTAAGTTTCTAAGAATAGACTCAACTAGTGCCAATAAGCCATATGAAACACTCCTTTTTGGTGTCAATTTTAAACCTATACTTTTCAAGAAAATCAATACCATGACCAGGTTGAATGTAGGAGCAGGGTTAGGGGCCAACAACCTGCAATTTACATCAGCCCTATTTCTTGGATTTGAGATATCTCAGACTTTGCCCAATAGAATGGAACTTACATTTTCTAACCAAAATAGCATTTGGCTCTGGGCGCCAAGGAGTGAAAGATTCAGATTCATATTTTCAGCTGGATTAAGGATACCTATAAATTAATAAAGATGGAGGAGAAAAGAGAACTTGTTAAACTTCATGGCACATTTCAATTTGCTGTCTACCTGCTTGTAGCTCTTGAAATATTTCTTTTTGCCTACTCTTACGAGTTGATGGCCAATTCAGTAATCAATGAACATGTAGGAACATTAATTGCAAAATTGTATAAGTTTCCAATTTATGAAAACCTACTTTACAGCAAGCTCACAATTCTTGCTTTACTTTGCCTTACAGGTATAGGAACCAAATCAAAAAAAGCATTGGATTTAGATCCTAAAAAAACCATTATTTTTCCACTAACTTTTGGCTTATTACTCTTTTTTGGCTCTATCTATTTATACAATACTGAGTTTAACCAAATTTTTCTACCCTTTACAAGTGTATCTGAACTAGCCTATATTTTAGCCTCCATAATCGGGGCTATACTCATACATATTAGCCTGGACAATATTTCTAAATTCATCAAAAGTGGATTCGGCAAAGATGAATGGAACATGGAAGGGGAGTCCTTTCTTCAGGACAAGGAACTTGAGTACAATGACTACTCTATCAACATTCCCATGAAATTTTATTACAGAAGAAAGGTACAGCAGGGATGGATTAATATTGTTAATCCATTCAGAGGAACCTTACTAATTGGAACACCCGGATCTGGAAAATCATATGGTGTAGTAAATCCCTATATCAGGCAAATGATTCAGAAAGGCTACACAATGTGCCTCTATGATTTTGCCTTTCCAAACCTGGGACAAATAGCCTATTATCATTACCTGCTGGCCAAACAAAAGGGAAATAATAAAAACTTTAAGTTTCATGTCATCAATCTTGATGATATAGAACATTCAAGAAGAATCAATCCCATGAAAAGGGAATACTTTAAGACTGTGGCCGATGCTTCGGAGACAGCGGAAGCAATTGTTCAGTCGCTACAAAAATCTGAAAGCTCCGGTGGATCTGACAAGTTCTTTACTCAATCTGCAGTTAACTTTCTTTCTTCATGCATCTACTTTATTTCAAGAACGCATGATGGAAAATATTCAACCTTCGCCCATTTATTGGCCTTTTTGAATAAAACCTATCAGGAGATATTTACTTGTCTTGGGGATCTGCCGGAACTTGAATCATTGTTAAGTCCTTTCCAAAGTGCCTTGGAAAAAAAGGCTTATGATCAGTTAGAGGGTCAAATTGGTACACTTAAAATTTTTATCTCTAGGTTAAATACTCCCGAAACAGCGTGGGTATTCTCAGCGGATGATTTTGACTTGAAAATTTCTAACCCTGAAAGTCCTTCTATACTTGTGCTTGCTAATAGTTCAGCTACGCAAAACATCAATTCAACTTGCTATGCTACTGTAGTCAATAGATTGACAAGGCTGGTCAACACTGAAGGCAATCTCCCTACTGCCATTATAGCTGATGAAGCACCAACGCTCTACATTCATAAAATTGAAAACCTGATCTCAACTGCAAGGAAATACAAGGTTGCTGTCCTGCTCGGGTTACAGGAAATACCTCAACTCAGGCAGCTGCAAGGAAAAGACACAGCCACCACCATTACAGCTGTCATCGGAAATGTGCTTTCAGGATCTGTTAGAAATAAAGAAACTTTGGAGTGGTTAGAAAGACTTTTTGGCAAAAGAAAGCAATTGTCTGAAAGCGTTTCTATTGACCGATCCAGGACCTCAGTTTCAATGAATGAAAAAAATGACCCATTAATTCCTGCCGGAAAAATTGCTTCGCTTAATACCGGTGAAATAGTTGGTTTAATTGCAAAGGAAGCACCTAAATATAATGGAAAATATAAATCCTCCAACATCCATTGTAAAATCACATTAGATGAAGATGCTTTAGAACAGGAAGAAACTCATTATCAAAAACTACCCAAATATTATGATATGAAGGGTAATCAGGAACAAATTGTCCGAGATAACTTCATGAAAATTAGAAGTGAGGTAAGTGAAATAGTTGATGCTTATATAGTTAAACCAACAGTTAAAACGAGCTGATGATTAGAATTATAACGATAGGATTTATTTTATCCACATGGATAAACTTGCAAAATAGCTTGGGTCAAATCAATGCTCAATATATTCAGCCTTCAACAATTATTAATCTTAGTAATTACTATATAGCTCAAGCAGCTATAAACGCAAAGCAGCATAATTACCAAGAGCAATCAAAATATCTAAAGAAATGGTCTTTTACCAATAGCCTGCTGGAAGAATATAAAAATAGGGTGGTACTACCTACTAAAGGTTTTACAATTACCTCTAAATATGGCTACAGAACGCACCCTATTACCCACCTTAAACAATTTCACCAAGGGATTGACATCAATACCAGCAAAGATAGCATTCACTCAATCTTTTATGGTCGAGTCACTAAAATAGGCTATACCTCTGTAATAGGCAATTTTATAGAAATTACCGGCAAAGAGTATACGGCAACATATGGACACCTTTCAGCAATTTTAATAGAAGAAGGATTGACTACTTATCCCAATGAAATAATTGCAATAAGTGGCACCACTGGAAGGTCTACCGGTGATCATTTACACCTTACTATAAAGAAGGGTAATAAGACGATAGATCCTTTAAAATATTTTACAGATAACTTAACTAAACAACGATAATATGGAAGCCTTAAAAAGATTGCCCCTTGAACAAATGAAGTCTTTCGGACTCTACAAAGATGGTAAATACACCATCTCTGATGATCAGCTTAAAACGCTTAAAAATGGAGGTAGAACTGATGTGGTGGAGCTTAAAGATCTAAAAAACGAACAAATAGAAATCAAATCTATGTTGGCCCGCTTATCAATAGTCAAGGATGCTAACAATAAACCCACTTTACAAGTAGACCCTGTTTTCAAGCAAGCTCTTAAGAACGGACAACTCACCGCCAAAGAGCAAAGAGATCTTGAAACTGGCGCAATCAAAAGCTTGCCTAAAACATTAACTGATAAGGATGGAATCGATCAAAAAAGAATCTATCAATACGATAAAGAAACGCGGCAGATCTTAAGCTACGATCCAAATGTAATACAAATTCCTGAAAGAGCTAATGACCAACAATTGACCCCAGAGCAGAAAAAGAAACTTCGTGAAGGTAAAGAAATCCAGCTCAATGATGGCACCACCTTGCAAATAGACCAGACAGAAAGTAAAGGACTCAGATCTAACCGATCTCTTTTAGTACTTTCCATGGTTGCTGATGGTGGACTATCTTACATGCTGATTTCAGGGATTAAAGCTATTCTGCTTAAAAATAAAGAAAAAGATCAAAAACAGGCTACTGAAAAGAAGACCACCATGAGCCAAGCTGAATACATGCAGACATCCGGATTTAAAAGCGCAATTATAGAGGCACGAAAGCAAATAGAAAGAAGAATTGCTACAAACCCTAATGACAAAGATGCAAAGAATGATCTCAGCAATGTCATGGAGGCAAGCAGCAGAATTACAGCTGATGGCCCGCAATTAAGTAAAGATTCAGTCAAAAGACTTCACTCACAAGATATGAGCGGAGCTGAATTAAATCCTAAATCTGACAGCGCGCAAAATGAACCGCAGATGGAGGAAGAACAAAAATATTCAGGTCCTAAAAGATAATAGTTTTGAGCGTTCTGGATTTACTAAATATAGATTTCAACATTTTAACTATGTTTAAAGATAACTGGTCAAGCAATCGGCATGGCCAGGTGTCTTTTTATACCTATGATTTAGAGGAAAATATTGTTTCAACCGAACTTCTAGGATTAGCTCAATGCATACCAAGCTCGAAAGGAACGGCCTTTATTTTAGGATCAACTGCTCTGCAGTGCAGAAATATACTTTTCAGTGACACTTACACTAATGCTTTGATCTACTTAAATATCAATGCTAAAATACTTGAATTAGATAAATACGCCGTGATTATTACAGGAGATAGCCCTAATGAAGAACACATTCATTATTACACCTCTTTACTCCCCGCAGTAAGATGTTTTTATACTTTATTTCCTGCAACAACCAAAGGAGACATTCAGGATTGCCAAATTGACCACTTTATTAATAAACGCAATTTTAAATATGAATTAAGGGGAGATCAGATTATAGCTTGTGTTGATGGCTCACGCCATTCAACACAAGTGTCTGATTTCAAATACTGGAAGCATATTCAAGCCATTAGAAAAAGACCTTCAATAAAATGTCTGAAACCACTTAAGAAAAAATCTTCCTACTATCAATTATGGAAATCTACTTTAGAACTAGCTACTGACTTATGAAAACAACACAAACCTATCCATTAATATTGACGCCTGCCGTGAGTTATGCAATTTATAAAGCGTTTAAATATCTAATAATTGGTTCATTATTTATTGTTGCTGCTTTTTATTACCCTTTTGCTATTTTTGGATTTTTTATTTTTTTGGCATGTTTCTGGATATCATTTCTTTATACAAGAAACATTAGATACACTGTTAATATTCAAACAATAAAAGTGAGAACAGGCTTATTTCCCTATACAGCTAACACTTTGGAGCTTTATAGGGTGAAAGATTATACCATTTTACAACCGTTTTTTATGCGCATATTTGGACTAATGACTTTACAACTTTTTACAATGGATGTTAGTCAAAAAAAATAGCCTTTGCCGGCATTAAGCAATCAGATATTGCTGATAAAATTAGAGATCTTGTGCAAAAAGCACGTAATTCAAATAAAATAATAGAGCTTAACTAAAACCGACAAACAAATGAAAAAACTTAAATATGGAATGTTCGCAGTACTTTTTAGTTTACTATTTTCTTGCGGAGAGGATACGCAAGAACCAGAAGCATCAGTAGACAAAAATGTTACAATTGAATTCTCAGCAACAGGAGACTATGACAGATTTCAAGCATTATTTATCTTTACTTTTGCAAGAGTAACGAATGAATTAGAGTACATTGAACCTTTAATTTCACCAGATTCTTTAATATTGGACTTAAATAGCCCTGGAGATTATACAAGTTCAACTTTAGATTTAGATAATTTAATTTCAAAGCTTACAGTCAACTCGTCAGTTCCACTAAGTGTTTGCACTTTCGGAATAAATACAAGCCCAACAATCGATGCCACGGACGATACAGACTATAGTTTTTCTATGGTGATAACTATCAAAGCAGATGGTGAAATAGTAGAAACAATAGAATTTAGTCAAAATCAAAATGAAGTATCAAAAACCACTTCATATACTGAAAATTTTTAATCTATTTTTTTTGGCGATCAGCCGGGCTATTTGTTGCAATCTTTTGCCCTTGAAATAAGGGGCAAAAGGATTTCCACTTCTATCCCTGATCGGTCGTGCATGGATCTAATGTCGATTTATCTCCCAAATCCCAAAAGTGGAGGTAAATATTTTAGTTTAAAACCACTTTTTAGATTTATAGTCGTTAGCAAACCAATTGAAGAAGGTACACCCATTTCCTTTGCCGTTATTCTCGCATCAGGCACATAAAAGATCGTTTGCTTGCTAAATTGCTGCACAAGCCGACTTTTAAGAGCCTGACCAGCCCACGGCCTATTTTACACAATCACACTTAACTTTCAGTTACCTAAGCTTAGTTAAGCCGCGCAAAAACGGCCTATTTCCGTTCCGGCAAATCCCTGCCCTTCGCAAAAAGAAACGCTAAACACAGGGCACTGAGGCTTTCATGCCGGAAAATTTTGAAGGAAATTTTCTCGCGGCATTAAGGAAAGCCACATTGACGTTTTTTTTGCGCAGTGATCCATTAATAGTAATTCACTTTAAATTAGACGGGACTTTTATTTATATGGGTTGCTAGCTTAATGATGATAAATTTTAAGTTTTTGTCATGATTTTGAATAGAAAGTGATTCCAATTAAGAGCAGATTTCTCATTTCGAATTTCTCTCAATAGGTGTTATATTTTTTATCCTATATCGAGCTTTGGAAAAAGGCTTCAAACTAGACGATTGAGGCCATATTTTCTTTTTCATGTCTCTTTTTTCTATGTAGATCTCTGCACGATTGGAACAGTTTCTTGTTACTATGTTGAACATCATTGCACGGGTCTGTTTTCGGCCTTGGTTTTCTTTTATCTTTTGAGGTTAATGGCCATATTTTTATAGTCAAAGAACAGGAATTTTTAATCAGCTCCTAAAGGATGAAAAATTTTTTTCTTACATAAATAAATTTACTGCTACGAGTAGCTTTTCATTTTCCTTTTTTATCTGTTAAAGTAATACCCAATCGTTCAGACATAAAATTATTATTAACTCTAAAATTTAAAAATTATGAAAACCATCGGAACAGGACACATTGGCGCAGACGCTAAAGTTCACAACACATCAAACAAAAAAGAAATGCTTACTTTTTCTTTGGCTGAAGACAAAAGCTACAAAGACAAAAATGGTGAAAAAGTTGAAAAAACAGTATGGCACAATTGCATTATGTTTGCCACCAAATTTTCAGAAAAGCAACTCGATGTATTTAAAAAAGGCAATCAGTTTTACATTGAAGGCGATTACGAAACTTCCACCTCAACTAAAGATGGCAATACTTACAATAATGCCAATATCATAGTTGAAAACTTCAAAGTACTTTAAATCTTCTGAAATCTAATTAAAGCAACGTTTTAAAAACGTTGCTTTTTTTGCGCTCCAAACTCTATCTCGAAGGCACAGAAATTTTATTATTTTATCAAATTAGAATCTTTTTTTAGAAGTGATAACTAGCCGAACCTAAAAAAGAATGAGCTAATCAAATCACCTTAAATTTGATTCTGAACTTAGTTTGTTAAATCATTTTCTATGGGAATTAAAATCCAGAACCTACTGCATATTAAATATAGTTGATACTTGAATTTCACTTAATTATTACTGATCACAAGTATTTTTTACAGAACATCAAATTTTATGACTCTCCCTTTTTTTGGTAGTAATCTCTTCTTTTTTTGTCTAATTGCACTCGAAGGATAGAATACAAATTCTGGATTAAGTTAGGCTCTTATTCTGAAATACAAATACCCACCGTAAACCATCCCGGAAAATACCGGGACTTTTTAGCCTGGCACCGCCCAATATTTGCTTATTCTGAATAAGCCACTGCGTTAGCCTTCAAAATATCCATAATTTTTATTCACTTAAATCAATCATTATGGAAACTAATGCAGTAAAAACATTCAAAAAAGTCGTTGCAGAATTACAGGCAACGTACAATGTAAAAAATCAGATACCCGCCATCAAAGTTACGAGCTCCGAAAATGTAGCTAGCTACATAAGGAAGATTTATCCCATTGATATCGAAACTAGAGAAGCTTTTATGTGTCTTTACCTAAATAGAGCTAATAATGTACAAGGCTTTACAGTCATCTCTATTGGAGGCATAAGCGGAACCGTAGCTGACCCCAAGGTGATATTTCAACATGCCTTATTATGCAATGCCTCAAGTGTCATTTTAATCCATAACCACCCTAGTGGCAATAAGCAACCTAGCCAAGCAGATTTGCAACTAACTGCAAAGATAAAAGCTGCCGGGGTATTTTTAGATCTTCCAGTCCTTGATCACATCATCCTAACCGCAGGAAGCTATCTAAGCTTTGCAGATGAAGGTCTCCTATGAGGCCTTTCTTGTAAGTATTAGTAGAAAGAAATAAAGTATCATAACTTTAAAATGAAAGGTTTATGTTTTGAAAGTTTATGTAAGCGATTATAATTTTGAATATATGAAATAATTCAAAAGTCACAAATAGCTTACATGAAGCTTCTTTTAATTTTGATGATTCGATTCGATTTATAGTAATTAGTGTAGGTAAAAGTCAATCAATCTATTCTGCTTTAAATATAGGGTGTAACATGAAAATAGACTTATTAACTAATAAGAAAACCTACTAAGTTAAATTATAATTAAATAAATTGCAATAAATTGATAATTTATTTTAATTAAATCATTACACTCTATATACACTTTTCTTAACAGTTAGGATTAGGTTAACAAATTGTATTGCCTTAGTATTGTGACGTTATTTGTTTAACCAAGACCTTAATGAAGATTCTCCTAACTGTATACTTTTTAATATTTGCTTTTCATACTGTTTTTGCTCAAAGCAGTACTACTGATCAAAACACAAATTCCAAAGATAGTGCTCTCACCATAAGTAATAATGACTCAATTGTAATAAGAAATTCCTCCAATAAGGTTGAAAGTCAGCTAATTAATCAGTCTAAAAATTTAAATATTGGAAATAAAATTAAAGCTGAACCCAGTAAATCCATCTCCAGCACAATTTCCGATAAAAGATTAGAAAGAAGAAAAGGGTACGAGAATAGAATTAAAGATATTGAAAGTAACGAGAAGGAAAAATTCAATAATCGCTATGAACGCCATCTTAAGAAACTAGAAATTGCTGATCAACGCCAACCCCTAAACTCGGGCAGTGAAAGGGGTAAAAATTCAATAAATACCATTAAGCAAAGTAAAAGACAATACACTGAAAAGTTACAAAAATTTAAAAAAGTAAAATTCGATTCAGCTACCATTCGAGAGAAAATTAAAAGTGAAAGCGTACAGCTAATCAATAAAGTAGATGAAGGAGCAAAAAACAAAATCGGGAAAAATGATCAATTAACTGAATTAAAAAATCAGTCGAATTCAACACAAGAAGGTCCCGTTGATCAAGTAATAAATAAAGATAACCTACAAGGATACAGCAAAAAAGATTACCTATCAAAGCAATCACGCGATTTTACCGACAATAAACTAAGGGAAAAGCTTCAAAAGTTTAAAGATCAGGGTAGCCAAGAAGATTTCAATGATAGAATTAAAAATTCACAACAAGAAATTTCAAAATACAAGAAAAAGTATAGTGAGGTCAAATCACTTTCTGAATTAAAGGACAAACCTATCAATCCTTTAAAAGACCAGCCTGCAATTGAAAGGTTTATATTTGGAACAAATTTACAAATCCATTCAGGAGATCCCTTTGGAGTGGATATTTCTCCTCAAGTCTCTTATTTAGTTTTTCCTAAGCTTGCTTTAGGATTAGGTGCAACCTATAGAGTAGGCATTGATACGAATAGCAAGAATTTTTTAACTAGAGAAAATGAGGTTTACGGAGGCCGTTTCTTTTCAGATTTTGCACTTTTTAAGAACATTTACTTACATGCTGAATATGAAACTTTGAGAAAGACACCCATAGAAGAGCACCTTAATTATCAAGTTGATAACAATCTGTTAGGTGGATTAATGATGAAATTTAGAATTAGTAAAAATGTTAATGGCAATATGCAGTTACTGTATAATTTCCTTGACGAGGATAGTTTTTGGAATAGCCCCAACAGATTGATTTATCGGATAGGTTTTGAAATTAAAGGAAAAAAGAAAGAAGCTATAAATAAATAAATACATAGATGGAAAAAATTTTATCGGGTTTTATTACAATCAGAAGCGTACAGTTATGCTTCGTTTTGTTAGGATTGCTTGCTGTTGGATGTAATGAAAGTGAGTTTGAGAATGTTTCAATTCCTTCAGATGAAGGAGCAGTTGAATTATATTTATCCAGTGTAGAATGGTTTCACGATAGTATTACAGATGTTTCTGTGATAATCGATGAAATAACATTAAGTGGCGACAACGTTGAATCGTATACATTTAGCTCGGAGACTTTAGCACCTATTAATCTTTTGGATTCCGGAATATATCTTGGCAAACATATACTCGATACGGGTTTATATAACACAATCTGTATTGGTGTAAGAATAAAGTCATTACCCGAAAAATATAAAAAGTTAGATCTTGAATTTTCAGAGGGGTATTCGTTTATAAAAAGCAAAAACGATAGTTTAATACAGC
Organism: Cytophagales bacterium; assembly: GCA_038258905.1. Classification (GTDB taxonomy): domain Bacteria; phylum Bacteroidota; class Bacteroidia; order Cytophagales; family Cyclobacteriaceae; genus Marivirga. The sequence goes on along the minus strand of JBBSPJ010000001.1, from coordinate 28,825 downwards.
TATACTCAAGAGAGAACACATTCTGTAGAGAAGATACTATTGAGATCATAGGGGGGAGAGAGACAACAGTTCTATTAAATTTCAATCCAAACAAGTCTTTTAAAATAGATACAGTTTATAATAAAGGTATAGTATGTCATTTACCTCCCGGTAACCCATCAAATAGAAAAAGCCTGAAAATCGGTATTTCGGCAGTAGAAGCTCATTTAAGACATGGAGATTTTGAAGGCCCTTGTTCTCCAAATGATAAGGTTCAATTTACTAAGAAGGATTATGATTTAGCGTATGTATTTGAACCTGATTTTAATTTGAGTATTCCACTAGGTACTGTTGAAGGATCCTATCCAGGCGCCCGTAGATATGAAGAAGTAATGATGTTAGTTTACCCTAGAGGAATTTTTAACGATTTAGAATTGAGTACCGGTTTCAAAAAATCTATTTATGAATTTGAGCTGGATCGTTCATTTAGGTTTTTAGTCAATTTACCAAGTGGAAGTTATGATTTTTACGCTATTGGAAAAGACAGAAGAGATAGATTTGAAAAAGTGGGATGGAAACGAGATGTTGTAATTGAACCATTAAAATTATCTACAATAATTGTAGAGGATATAAGGTGATTCTAAAAAATATACTGAACAAATTTAATACTGAAGTTTCAGATTAATTTAATACTATGGTTACTAATAAGTTTATAAGCATAATCCTTGGACTTTTACTGATATTACTTACTGTTGGGGTGATGTCTTGTGAAAATGAAGAATTGGAAGAAATTCGAAAAGCCCCTGAAGTTGATTTCTCCCCTCAACATATTATAAGTAATATTTGTGTATTAAGTGATATTAATAATCAGGACTTCTTTGAAGCTTATCAAGACGGTGTAAAATTAAAATTTGTAAATGCCAGATATTTGATACCCATGGCAACTATTTATGAGATTGGAATACCAGTGGTTGAGGTAGTTTCTAATCGAATTATCAAAGTAAAAGGTGACTTTACATCCTATAAAAATGGTAGGATTGAAGATTATTATACTCGTCAAGGAAATGAATTTGTGTATTTCCCATATACAGGATATAATTCAGACTATGAGAAGTATATAAAACCACTCAGTGGTATTCAAGGTACATGGCCATATTTTGATGGGACAAATACATGGATATATATAGAGAACAGAGATCATCAAATTGTCCAGAATGATTATCTAAATTTCTTTATACCTCCGAGTAATCAGTTTAGCGACATTTATCTTCCAGAAGTTACGCAGGAAATGACTTTAGGAGAAGATACTCTAAAGATTCAAATATTGTTGAGTAGCGGGGAAAATCTGCAGATAAGAAGGAATGAAGACAAAGGCTTGGGAAGGTTGCAAGGTATTCAATCTTCAAAAACTGATGAAGCGAATATAGCATTATCCAATAGATCAGGAAATACTCTTTATTCACTCGCAATGATTCCTAAAGAATTCCATAATATAGATGGATACACAAACTACGGATGGCAAGTAGTGACTGAAAACTCTAATTTTTATCAAGGATGCCTGTCAGGTTATGGAAATGGAAGTTTTGCAGCTGCTAGAAAATATGTAGAATTAAGAATGTTCGTCTATCAACAAGTGGACTATAAAGATTCTGAATTAAACAATAATTTCGCTAAGGCACTATTGGAATTTGAATTGGACAGATCTTTTAATTTTCTTATTGATTTGCCTCCCAATACCTACGAATTTGTGGCGATAGGAAAAGATAGACGAGGTAGACTGGAAAAGGCAGGATCAAAGCAAAGTGTAATCATTAGTCCGATGAAAGTTACTGATATAATAATTGAAGAAATACGATAGCTATGAAATTGAAATTTATAATTCTGATAATTTCCTTTTTTATTTACCGTCAGTCCATTGCACAAGAAGGAAATGTGCCTGATGCAGTAGAAAGACAAGCTTTGGAAGATTTGTATAATAATACCAATGGGGATTTTTGGTTTGATAATACAAACTGGATGTCTGAGGAACCTTTAGATGAATGGTTTGGGGTTACTATAGCAAATGGAGATATAGTTTTACTAGATTTATCATACAATGATTTGGAAGGATCGATTCCTGAAAGTTTATATGAATTGTTGTCACTGGAAGAATTATGGTTAGAATATAATTTTCTGGAAGGTAATCTTTCTAGGAGCTTAGGAAATTTACATGGATTACAATATTTAGGCCTTCGATACAATAGTTTTAATGGGCAATTACCTAACACTATTGGAAACCTCCAGAATCTTGAATTCCTTGATATATATGGGAATAATTTTGATGGAAACATACCCATCGAATTCTATAATTTATATAGTTTGAAGGAAATGTACTTAGGTTTCAATTCCTTTAGTGGAGAAATATCCTCAGATATATCCAAAATGAAGGGGTTGGAAGTTTTGCAAATAGAAGATAATTTATTTGAAGGACAATTTCCAGAGGCAATTGGTTACTGTACAAACCTTACAGATCTTTTCTTAGGCTATAATTTATTTACTGGTTCCATGCCTTCCTCAATTGGTAATTTGACAAAGCTAGTTAATCTACGTATGGTAGGAACACCATTTACAGGAAGTCTACCAAATTTAGCTCAGTCTGAGAACTTGTATTTTGTTTCCTTTGCATTGACGAATCTGAGTTCCGTAGGTGATTTATACCTCCATCCTTATCTATCTGATGTTGGTATATATGTTGATCAAATGCAATTGGATTTTGGAGACTTAGAACCGTTTTTTCACAATGACGGAAGTTCAAAACCATATTTTATTGTTTACGATTCCCAAGATTCAGTAAATACTTTTTTTGAAAGGGGGGGGGATGTATTTACTGTAGAAGTAGAAGGTACCCAAAATCAATATCAATGGTATAAAAACGAAGAGATTATTCCTTCGGAAAACAATGATAAGCTGATACTGGGTAGTTCTTTTGATGAATCAGCTAATTATTATTGTGAAATTACAAATCAATTAATTCCGGACTTAACAATCTATAGTAAAAAGAAATCTTTACGAGCTGGTGAATTTTATGCTGTGAGAAATGGCAACTGGAATGATGCGATTTGGGCAAGGGAAAAAGATGGTGAAGTAACCTCCGAAATTCCTTCTCTCGGAAGCAAAGTTTTTATTATAGGAAAAGATGTGACGGTAAACACGATAGAAGAATGTGATTTAATAGAAGTTGTGGTTGAAAATCAAGGGGCTAGTCTCACGGTCAGTGGTGTGGATTTAACTATTCACGGAGAATTGAGACTAACAAAAATAACGGAGGGTTTACCTGGAAATGTTAAAGTGGTGAATGGTGGAAGAATTAAAACAGTAGAATAAAGAGGGTGATGCTATTCAAACTGCGGATGATGTGAATAAAAAAGATTCAAAGAAAACCCATTAATAGAAAGAATAAATATTGAATAATTAAAATTAAACTTATGAAAAAGATGAATTTACTTGTAATAATAATGAGCATAATGATGGCTTGTAATCCTGATGATGAAAACAATGCCGAATTAAGCAAAAGTGATTTGTTAACCGGTGGCAGCTCTAAAGATTGGTATGAAGCCGAATCTAGTTATGATGAATCAGATGAATTTGAAGAATGTAGAATAGGTGGCGAAATGCGAGCCGACAATACTTTTACTTTTTCAGCCGATGGAACTATTGAACATGACAATGGCACAATAACCAGCTATTCTGCACCGGATGATAATGGCGGGTGTAGTGATTTGATCAATTATATTGGTGAATGGGAGTTTTTAGAAAATGAAACAAAATTTTCATGGTTGATAAAACATGCTACTGGAAACCCAGATGAAGAGTCCGGTTTGGAGCCTGAAATTTGGAATTTAGTGAGTTTGACTGAAGATGAGTTAATCTTGGGTACGGAATTTAACGGTGTTGAAGAAACTATTACGTTTCGAGTAAAATAATTCTTATGAACAAAAAATTAACATTGATACTAAGCATAGTAGCCATATTAGTAAGCAGCTATGCTATTTATGAGTCCAACTCTAAAAATCTAAAAGTGGCTTATGTAGATACTGCTGTGCTTTTAAATAAATACGAAGGCATGCAAAAGGTAAAGGAGACAATGGAGAAAAGAAAAATCGAGTGGCGTGCTAACTTAGATACATTAAGCAGCGAACTTGATAAGGAACGAAAAAAATTGATGGATGATAAAGAAAAAATTAGTCAAAGGGAACGTCAGTTAACTGAAGAATTAATCACCAGAAAAATCACTGAACTGCAACAATATCAGCAAGCTATAAATCAAAAAGCTCAGGAAGAGGAAAGTAAATTGAATGCAGAGGTTTCTCAAAAAATAAATAAGGTCATTACAGAATTTGCGAATGATGAGGGATTTGATGTGATCTTGGGTGCAACGCAAGTGGGAAATTTAGCATTTGCCAAAGAAGAGCTTGATGTTACAGAGGACATCTTGAAGAGGCTTCAACAGTAATGATAGTAGTATGAAATGCCATAATTTGACAGCCTTTTTATCAGTAGTACCAGGATTTTTGCTGCTACTATATTCTTGCACTTCTGAGAATCTTGAATTTGAGAACGGTGAAGCTTTGGTAGAATATATCCATAGTGAAGCAAGTGGATATACAAAGATTGAGGAAGAAGATGGAATTAAAATGACTGTCACTTATCTGCCAACTTCCTACTGGGTAGATAAATATATTGACCATAATTTAGACAAAGCCTCTTTTATCAAGCAAAGAGACTCGTTGCAAAATTTTTATGGTAAGTATAGCTATTTTCAATTATCTATTTCTCATGCAGGTGAAGCATTGTTAAATAAAAATAAATTAGGAAGGGGTCAATACTCCAGCTTATTGCAGAATTTATCATTCAGGTTAAATTCATTTGTTGACCTTACCATAGAAAATAGATCTATAGAATTATCGGATTACAGATATGAAAATTTCTATGGCTTGGCAAAAAGTGATGAAGTGTTGATGGTATTCGAAAAATTAGACAAATATAGCGGAGCTGTTATAATTAAGGTACAACCCCTACTGGAAGGTATGGAGGAGTACGTATTTGAATTTAAAAATATGATTTTTAAGAGAGAGTTTTTATTAAAAGATATTTAAAAGAACTTATATTATACTTCTGAATTAATGCCAAGACCATGAGAAACAAATACTTATTTACGAAGATTATTATATTTATTTTTTGCTTAAGCTCAAATGTAGTATTATCACAAACTTCAGGGCCTACTGCACCAGAATATACGAGCTTCGAGCCCATTGATGTAAATGATATGGTAAACCTTTCTTCTGGAGATTTTACATATAGTCTTCCATTGCTCGAAGTTCCGGGGCCAGAAGGGGGTTATCCTTTATCAATTTCATATCATGCTGGAATACAGCCGTTAGAAGAGGCTTCGTGGGTAGGTTTGGGATGGACGGTTAATGCAGGAGCAATAACAAGGACTGTAAACGGTTACGCAGATGACCAAGTTGGTGCGACAAGGGTTGTTAAAGACTATAATGAAGGTGGGGAAAGGCATACTGGAACACTTGGCTATGGCTTACCAGGAGCTAGTGTAGGTCTACAAGTATCACACGATACATATTTGGGTTGGGGTGTTGGTAGTTATATGGGTTTATCTGTCCCTATAAAATTCGCTGAAGATAGCAAAATAAGCGGATATTTAGGAGTTACTGTGGGGATTTCGCCATTTGGGGAGTCATACTATAGCTTAGGTGGTGGTGTTACTTCTGGGTCTACAACAGTGAAAAGTCAGAATATTGCTGGATCCATTGGAATTAATACAAATTTTGAATCAGTTAGTTTTAATGCTGGTGTGTCTTCAGTTGAAAGCTCAGGGAGATCAAGTTCACTACTTGCAGTTTCATTGTCAACTAGTGGTACTAAACCTTCCTTATCTGCTCTCGGGATTTCTGTAAGTCAGGCAAATAATAATGGTAATGATTGGAGTAATAGTGGATGGAGCGTTTCTGTACCAATTCCCACACCCGTTGGAGTTTTTACCCTCGGCTACAGTTACCTTCGGTATTGGCTTGATCAGGAAGATTACTTATTCGTTTATGGTTCAGTAAACGCTGATGAGGCATACCAAAATTCGGGAAACGGTAATACTAGTTTTGATTCTTACTCATTACTTGATCCTGATGTCGATTTTGCTGAAAGTAAAAGTGCAGACCAACAACGTGGGGGTAATTTTCCAGCTTATGATTACTATGCTGTAAATGCCCAGGGTATTAGTGGCACTATCAGGCCATATATTTTTGACAATATTAGCTTGTTTAGACAAGAACAAGAAGGTGATTTGTCTTTTGAAAAACGTAAAAAGTACTTTGGAAAGGTTGGCTACCGATTTGTTAATGATTTTTCTAATTCAGCAGTGCATTCGGAAGAAATGATTTATAATAGTTCAGATCAAAGATTTGAATCAGATAATATAATTAGTGGTCAAACTAAAGGTTACAAAGAAAAACAATTAGCAGGTAGTAAGGATGTAGCATATTTTACCAATCTTGAAATCAGGAACGGTTTAGCTAACTCTAAAGGTTTAGTTTCCTATAAAGATTATATCAATCAACCAGTGGAATTTGAAGGAATGAACATTGGGAACCAAATAGGGGCATACAAAATAACAAAAAGTGATGGGATGACCTATCATTTTTCATTGCCAGTATATACCTATGGTGAATATTTTCGTGCTCAGAAAATTGATAATCCAACTGGTCAATATCATGAAAGAAGAGAGCCACAGCCATACGCATACCAATGGTTACTAACAGCCATAACCGGTCCGGACTATGTGGATCGAGGAGTGCCTGGACTTGATCAGGAGGACTGGGGATATTGGGTAGGTTTTAGCTATGAAAAATACGTAAATGATTTTCAATGGAGGAATCCAGCCCAAGGATTTCATAAAGATGTTGATAACCAAACTGATATTTATTCTCATGGAAGGAAGCAAATCTATTACTTAGATTCTGTTTTTACTCGAACTCATGTTGCATTATTTTCTAGGTCGGAAAGGATAGATGGGCGCGAGGTAACCAATTTATGGGGAGGGGGGTTCTCTTCTCCTTACTATGAATACCCCAATTATTCTGAATGTAATACTGAATGTGATAATACATTTGGAACTGACTTCGACGGTTATAAAAATTGCTTACAAAACTGCATGAACCCTAACTCGGGGGGACAGATAGGACGACCTTTGTTGAGATTAGATAAAATAAGCTTATACAGGGTACAAGATTTAAACGAAAGGGATTTAAACGATAAATCTATTAGATCAATAAAATTTTCTTATGACTACAGTTTACAGCCAGAAACTCCCAATAGCTTTCAAGGGAACAGTCCTACAAATATTAATCCGGGAAAACTTACTCTAAACGAAATTCAGTTTTTAGGTAAAAATGAAGAATCTATTATTCCTCGAGTCGCCTTCGAGTATGAATTACCTACAGAAGGCATTCAAGTTAAAATTTATAATGATAGTACGCTTGAAGAGGTGGATGGTAAGCTTGCATTAGGAGATATTATTAAGTTTGAAAAGACATTACAAGGTAATATTAGGCAGGTTTATGCAACTATTATGGAAAAAAATGGAAACATTTTTAAATTGCATTATTTGAATTCACAGGCAGGGTTATCTTTGATTTTTCCTTTAAATGGAGCTTTCAAGACAGTTTATAAAACAAAAAACCCCCCTTTCGATAAAGATGCATACGACAACTGGAATATGTTTAAGTCTGATTATCACAGAAATTCTTCAAACAATGTTGATGAATCAAAATATGTGACGCTTATATCTGCTAAAAATAAAGATGTTTTTTCGCTGAGAACAATAAAAACGGCTTTAAGTAGTCAAATAAATATCGAATATGAAACCGATTCAATGGTTAGCATTTTAAATAAAAAACCGTTCTTCTCAGTTAAAGACGCAAAAATTAATTCAAATAATTACTTAGAGGTAGAATTATTTTCTACTGGACAAAAACTTAGCGATTATATTAAAGTTGGTGAATATCATGATCTCGATATTCATGCATCTTTTCGTTTGTTTACTGACAGAGTTATCGAATCAATTCCATCTAAAGGTGTAAGTGATATTAAAGATTATATTCTGGAATGCGGAATTAATAGAGTCTTTGGGCCTAAAAACATTTCTTTAGAAAATCTAGAATTACATCAAATTGATGATTCTAACAATAAAGTTTTTTTTAAAATAAATAATACTGTCGATCCTTTGTCAGAAAGTACATATTGGTACGATTGGCCAGAATATAAAGATGATAATTATTGCGGTGTAATAGGTTTAGAAAAGGTGAAATTTAATGTGCCAAATAATTGGCCTGACTACATTGTAGGAGGATTGCTTTATCTGAATAATGGAAAAGAGATCGGTGGTGGTCGTATTAGAGTTAGGGAAATCAGTTTGAATAATGCATTTACTGGAACCAAAAATGCTACAAAATACAGTTATAAAAATGGTGTAACAAGCTTTGAATCACAGAATATTGACTATAAAATTAACCCTCAGTATTTAGATGTAGCGACACCTATCAGATCTAAAAGGGATTTGATTGAATTTATTTCTAATTCATATAGCTCAATTTATGGGATGGCAAATGAGTTACCCTCTCCCGGAGTCACTTATCAAAATGTTTCAGTTACTGAAGAGGTTAATGGTGTAGCTATCCCAGGTAGGATTGAATATGATTTTCAAGTTTTTGATTCATCTATGGTGCAAAGACTAAATGGAGAATTCAGAACTGATGACCGAAGTTATACCTGTACATTGCCAGAATGCGAATCGATTAGAAGCACATGTGATGGACAGCAGGGAGATTATGAATACTGTAATGGTGTTTCTTGCTTTGAGGCTTTGCGCGAATGTAGCGAAATGAGTTCTGTAGAAATTACAGTTCCTAACGATACTCGGATCCAGTACCCTATCACTTTTAAGAATTATTCTGTGCAGGTTGGAAATTTGAAGGCTGTTCGATTTTATGGAGCTCAAAATCAATTGTTAACTGAGAATGAATACATCTACCTACATGATTTTTTTAATAGAGGAGATGAATTTGATGAGGCTCTTGATAGACATTTTAATAATCAGGGAAAAATAAGTCAGGCATTTCATGAATTTAGAACCTTTAAAAATGAAAAAGGTAATATGCAGGATTTACTTTCTTTTAGCCAAAAGGTAGAATACCCTAATATTATGTTGGGTCAGCGTACTACCGACCATAAAAGAAACCTTGTTTCAGAAAATTGGAATATGGCTTTCGACTGGTTTAGTGGGCAGGTTCTTAAGACAATCAGTAAAGATAGTTATGGTAGTTATTTCTTGAACGAGAGCCTACCTGCGTACCAGCTTAGAGAATACGAAGATAGTTTAGGACTGTCTATGTATGGAGGTAAAAATATGTTGACCCAGTTAGCTGCTATGGACGTTTTTAGAGTCAGAATAGATAATGATACCTTGCCTATTCTTAGTGAAAACATTGATAAATTAGGATTACTTTCGGCCCAACGAACTGTTTGGTCTAATCAAATTCCTATTTTAAATGAAGGGGTACAGGAGGGTATTTACCGTAAAAAATCCACTTATTCATGGAACGGACAAGCTCAACTGCAAGCTGATGGAACATATCCTATAAATGATTTTGTAGCTAACCCTTTTGATTACGCAGTTTCAGAAAACAATGGATTGTGGGAAAAACAAAGCGAGATAACACTTATTGATGTTTATTCTCATATTTTAGAACAAAAGGATATGAACGGCCGGTTTGCAGTAGCCAAAAAAGATCCGGGTCAATGTCAAACTACTTTAAGTGCCGTTAATGCTAATTATTATGAAGTTACGAGCAGTGGTGCTGAATATTTTGACGGGAATGATTTTGAGGAAAACGGAATCAATAGAAATCAAGGAAATGTTTCTACTGCAAGATCTCATACGGGTACTTATAGCTTGCTTATTCCAATTGGAAATGAAGGCTTTTCATATACCATGAATTCCAATGAAGCGGATTTTTCACAAGATTTCAGGGCAAGTGTTTGGGTCTACTTACCGGGTGATGCTGAAAGTGCGTCAGAAATGGAAAGAGTGAGTCTTTATGCAGAAGCTGATGGTCAAATTATAGCAGCCAATAGTCCTGTATTACAAAGACAAAAGTCGAAAAGTTGGTATTTATTAAACATTGATATTTCTATCCCTGAGGGTACACAGGAACTTCGTATTGGAACATTTAATGATGCAATTAGGGCTGTATACATGGATGATTTTAGAATTCACCCTATTCATTCTCCAATAGTTAGCTATGTCTATGATCAGTTTAGCAATGAAATTACCCATATTTTAGATAAGGATAATCTTTATACCCGCTTTGAGTACGATAATTCAGGTAAACTTGTCCGTACCTATAAGGAATTCTTCTATCCGGTAGATAGGACAATAAGTGAAATGGTTTATAATTATGCGAAAAACAACCTTGAAAAATGAAAAAGTCATTTATAACTTATATAATAATTTTTTTAGTATTTCTCTTAAGAGTTAGTCAAATCTATGCTCAGGAAATCCCTACTTTCATAAAGTATGAGAGTTTAAGTACTAATTCGGTACGGTATACTAATGAAGACGGGCAACCTCAAGCGCAATATTCTACTTATGTTTGTGGCAGTGGTACAATCGTCAGGTTAGAATCGGTTACGGATGTTGATGATGTAGTCCCTTCCAACGGATTTGATCTTCAGACGAGTAGTGGCAACAATAATTCCTGGACTGTACCTCTCGAAATTACTTTCAACCCTGAAGTTGCCGGAGTAGTAGAAGTTACTATTTTTCAGCAAAGAACAGTTAGAGGAAAGGGTGTTTTTGCAAGCTGTAGTGCTGAAAATTGGAAGCCTTTGTTGAAGTATATTATTTATAGAGGCGTAAATCCTGGTGGTGAACTAACCAATAATGCATATTACAAGTTAGGTGAAGATTTAGTATATGAAAATGATGCTTTTCCCAAAACTGTTACTTTATTCTTTCAACCTTCTGCTGAAGAGCAGGAGTTAATTGGTAGTATCAATTATACAGTGACCTTAGACGGACAACAGAAAAAAAGTATAAGTGGTTTAACTGATAATTCAGGAACTTATACCCTTAATTGTACAGCTGAGACTTTTGGGGATTATGTTTTTGCTACTCAATTGAGGGATAATGCTGGTTTAAATTTTGAAGGTGGTGGTCCATCAAAAACAGTAAAAGTGGTACCATCTTGTTTTAATGATACCGATCCTGAGCCTGAAATAATAGGGCCAGGCTTAGTGACTTATGAGGAAGGTTATCAGGTAAAACCAGGCGAAACCTATACATTGAGGTTTCCAGGCATTACAAAATTAACCAACTTTTATGCTGTGTCCCAAGATGGCGGCAATGACATATTGATTGATCAGAACGGCGGCAATTTTACGTTTACAGTAAATAGTGATTTGGGAAGTTACAGGCTTGAACCTGCCAAAAACAATTCTATTGGCGATTATTGCTTGACCATACCACCTGTAAAAATATTTGCTGGAGGCAGAGATATAACTATTGAGCAACCTTGTCCTGTAAATCTTCCAGAGGATTTGACTACTGAATTTGGCTATGAGGCTTTTGATGACCCTGAAAATTTAGTGTTAGAGCATTTTGCGGCAACCGTTAAATCAAATTCACAAGTAGTTATAAAACCCGGTATGACCTTAACAACTGGTGCTGAACTAATATTGGAGTATGCACCTCCAAGGCTTAGTGAAAACGATCCTGATTTGGATATGAACTACACCCAAATGACTGCCTATAATGATTACGGGGAAGAAATAGCACAAAGCCGTAATTACTATGATACCAAAGGGCAACATTTGCAAAGCCAAAGTAAAGTATTGAGCAAAGGGGTAATCCTAGCTTCTCAAAATATAAGGGATGCATATGACCGCCCTGTGGTGCAAACTATGGCTGCCCCCATTATTACCAGCAACTCGAACAATCAGCTAAATGAAGACGGTTGTGCAATTGTATTCCCTACTTATTTTGAATATCAGGAAGGTTTTGCCTCCGGTTATAATGCAGATGATTTTGATTTAGTGAAGAGGGATGCTCCTAATAGTATGGATCAAACACAGGCAGGGACACTTGGCTGGTATTACAGCAATAATAATGGTAGCAGTAACAATTCTTCTATTAATGAGCCACTTACTGCATCAACAGGATACCCCTATAGCCGTACCTTGTATACAGAAGATGGTTCTGGCGAAATTATAGGTCAAACAAAACCTGGAGATGCTTACACGGCAGGAAGCGAGCATGTTCCCACCCAATTGAAAAAGGAGGTTGCTAATACTGATCCTCTATTGGTTGAATATTTAGAAATTAGAAAAAACGAATTAGGTTTTGAAGGACAAAGTGGAGATGAGCCTAAGTTTTATAAAATAGAAACTAGAGATGCTGAAGGGAGGTTAGCTGCTCAATACCAAAATTATGATGGACAGCAACTAATAGGCGCCTATTATGGCATAAGTTCAGTACCAGAATTATTAAGCCACACATACTACAACAACAAAGGGCAGGTTGTATGTAACATTACACCCAATGGATTAAAACAATATCAGAGCGGTGTGCCATTTGAGAACATTGATAAAACCACTTATGAATATAACTGGAAAGGTTTTACCACTGCTGTAACTGAAAAAGATGGTGGAAGATCAGAATTTAAATATGCCAAAGATGGGCGTATCCGATTTTCTCAAAATGCACAGCAAAAAATTGAAGGTAAATTAAGCTACACGCATTATGATAAGCAACTAAGGCCAGTTGAAAGCGGAGAATTTGAAGCAGAAGATGGCCAGTACGCATTTGATGGGGAAGGACTTATCTCTTTGCTGGATGAGTATGGTAATGCCGGTTATTTCCCTGAAAATAGCGGCATTAAAAAATACATCAACAAAAGCTATTATGATAAGCCAATGTCTGATTATCCATCAAGTGAACCACAATCATTCGTAATGGGATCGGTTTCTGCTTCTGAATATTATGTAGCAGATTCAGAAAGCCCTTTACATAAAACATTTTATTCATATGATGAAAGGGGCAGGCTGTTACAAATGGTCCAGGATATTAAAAGCCTGGGTGTAAAAACTATTACCTACCAGTATGGCCCTTCGGGTAATGTGAAAGAAGTAGCCTACCAGGCAGGTAATCAAGATGAGTATTATCATTATTATGAATATGACGAAGATAGTAGGCTTGAGAGTGTGTATAGTGGAACAGTAGCACCTTCTTATAATGGCCAGTTAGAAATAACCAATAAAGAGGATTTAATACATCAAGCAAGCTATGATTATTATTTGCACGGACCATTAAAAAGAGCTTTTTTAGTTCAAGCCGATCAGGGCATGGACTACCTGTATACTGTAGATGGCAAGTTAAAGGCTATAAATTCAGGTAATCCTGACATAGATCCAGGAGGAGATGGCCAGGACGTCTTTGGTATGGTTTTGAACTATCACCCGGAAGACTATAGCAGTGCACAAATAGCAACCACTGGTATAAGCCAGAGTAATTTTCCTGACGAGGCTCAATTTACCGGTAACATACAAGCCCAGGAATGGCACAGCCCGGTAGATGGTAGCCAGAAAAAGGCATATAGTTACAGCTATGATCAGCGCCAGCAATTGAAAACTGCTAATTTTGGAACTACACCAGCGGGCACTTTTATGGATGAAGGCAAATATGACGTTACCATAACAGGATATGATGCCAATGGAAATATAAAAGGGCTGAGTAGGACTGATGAAAATGGTAATGCCTTGCATAGTTTAACCTACGATTATGCGCCAGAGAGCAACCGCTTGCTCAGGGTAATGCAAGGTGATACCACAATGGTCGAATACGAATACAATGCCATTGGGCAAATGATCAGCCAAACATCTGGTGCTGATAAACTGGTGGTTGACTATGAAGTAGTAGGCAAGGTAGAAACGGTGTATGCTAGCGAAGCCAAGTCAGACACTATTATGCATATCCAGTATGACAATAAGGGTTTCCGTTTGAGCAAAACAGCATACGACAGTACTTACCAGGCCCAATTTAAAACTTGGTATGTTAGAGATGCCTCAGGCACGGTAATGAATATTTATGTTGAAGCCATACAAAGTGAAGAAGAACCTTTCGTTTATGAAACCCCGGTATACGGTGCAAGTAGATTGGGTGCTTATCGTCCTTATTTAGAAAAGGAAGGCGGATCCTATTTTTATGAGGTGAAAGACCATTTAGGTAATGTACGGGTTGTAATTGGCGGACGAGATAGTGTAAATTACCTGGCTACCATGGAAGATGAGCGTGTAGCAGAGGAAATCCAGTATTTCAGTGGAATCAATTCTTTGCCATTAGGCAGTTACCTGAATCATACCTCAGATAGCATAGTGCCAGGAGCTAATAGATCAGTACGAATTAATAATGTGCTGGATGGTGCAGCAGCTCAACCTATTGGTGGTGGGATTAGCTTAAGGGTATTCCCGGGAGATACAGTACACGCTAAAATTCAAGCCAAATACCTAGCCGGTACAGGAAGTCAAACTAATGTAATTCCATTATTAGCTGGTTATCTGGCTGCGGCCTTTGGTCTTCCTTCAGGTGGTGAAGGAATCAGTAATATATTTGATGTAACTGACCAGGCATCTTTTGCAGGACTAGCAGCTTGGGATGATATGGACGAAAACCAGCCGAAGCAATACCTTAACTATTTGTTATATGATGACGACTTTAATTTAATAGATTTTGGTTTCGACCAGGTAAGTGAGCAAGCCAGGATCCCCACAGATACAAGTGCGATGGCTAGCCACCTTTTTGAAGAATTATCCGTTGAAATAACTACTACAAAACCGGGCTTTGTGTATATTTACTTTAGTAATGAGGACGAGCGGAACGTGACAGCGTATTTTGACGACATGGATGTTAATCATATCTATGGAAATATTGCAGTTGCTACTGATAATTACCCATTTGGTTTGGCAATGGAAAGTAGAAAGCTAGAGCGCAAATACTGGCGCCACGGCTATCAGGGTGCATATGCTGAAAAAGATGAAGAAACTAATTGGAATGCGTTTCAGTTAAGGATGTATGATCCTGTTATTGGTAGATGGTTGTCAACCGATCCATACGGGCAATATCCTAGTCCTTACTTGGGGATGGGGAATGATCCGGTTAATGGTATTGATCCTGATGGAGGCTGGAAATGGAAAGCTACAGCTTGGTTTAAAAGTCTGTTGATTCCAAATTCGGAGGTAATTTATGATGGAAAGGAGTGGGGTGTATTTTACACTAGCACATCAACGGGCAAAACTGTATCCCATTTAATAGTCGATGGGGGGCCAGGGTGGGATACTAATTTGGAAATGGGGATTGTAAATAAGGTAGACTTTACTTATAAAGTTGGTGCTAATTTTACTAATGACATTGGGGTGTCGGGTTTTAGCGTTGATGCTGGAAGTGTGGAGGTTATGAAAGTAGAGTATGATTTAAATGAATTTATTAATGGCAACAGGCGTGCCAATACAAATAGCCCTAGATATATAACCTATGGCGGTAGATTTGAATCAACTTCCGGAGACATTAAAATAAAGTTACAAAATAATGCAGATGGCAGTTTTAATAATTTTGAGTTTGGAATTGGAGCACCTGGCTTAGAGGCTAAAATAAAATTTGATCATTTAGGATTTCACAGTTTTAGATTAGGGGCACAGGAAGATGTTGGATTGTCAGCAGGGCATTCTATCAATGCTAGTATATTTAGTGGATTTGAACTTAAAAGAGACTAATATGGATACATTTCTGGGAATTTTAGCCTATGTTTCTATAGTTGTATTTATAGTTTCATTAATTATTTATAAAAGAGAAAGAAGTATTTTTTTACAGAAGATTAGCTTTATGAATAGAAGAATTACTTGTGAAAATAAAAGCACCTTTCAAATTGGAAATCTTAATTTTGATCCTACTTATAAAAATAATCTAGACTTTGTCATAATTAAAGAATCCAATATGGATAATCCAGATTACGCTGAGGTAGTAAAGAAATTTAGGCTTATTGTTTTAACAATAAGAATATCTCTGGTTCTTGCTGCCCTAATTTTTATAGTTACAACTATTTTACCCTAAAAATAGGAATGTTAGAATTCTTTATTTCTTTTATATTTTTTATTTGTGGAGTGCTGCAAATAATATTAGTTTCTATAGTTAACAGGGAAAATAATATTTTCTGTCAAAAGATTGATTTAATGAAGGCTAATATAACTAAAGAGAACTTGGGTGCTTTTGTGCTGAGAAAAGATTTTAAACCCAAACATTCCTATATCGGACTTGACTGCACATATTATGACGAGTTTTATATGGGTAACTATTTTTATAAAAAGACTATCTTTAGAAGTTAAAAAGATGTGTGTAGTACGGAATAGAAGTATTAGTAATTATCAATATTTACCTCTTATGTATATTTTTTACGCATTTGATTGTATGAATAGTTTTTGGCTTCTTGAATGTCGAAGTTGCTATACTTCTCTATTTCCATCAAAGGTAAATTGCCTTCGTTATACTTTCTCAAAGCGAGCATAATCTCATCGTATAAATCAGACCTGACTGGGTCAAACGAATAAGTAAATTTTTCTTCTTCCATAGCCTCTTAAGTTAGAAAAGGATAACTATATATTTACGCATCAATATACACATATATAGACTCATTTATGTAAGTATGTCCTTATATAAAAGTGTATTTATATCCAGACCCATTTATATATTTATGTATCGAAATATTCCTGTTTCGAAGTTTTGCCTAAAACACAGTTATGCTCAATTTTATTAAAATATTAAACTAGCACCATGTACGTCAACGATCATCTTTATTGATTTAGTTTAGATACCAGTTACAAATATTCTTTTTTCTCTTTTAAACTGCAATTTTTTTTCTATATTTATCATATCTTATAAAAGTTAATGACTTTGTAAGGTTTTGGTTGAAATTAGCCGTTGGGAGGGGTCCTGACGGCTTTCTTATTTTATACCCATTGAAGACTATAGCCTTAACTTAATACAGTGGCTGATTATATTCAAAACAATAATTACGAAAACTTCTTAGATCGAAAAACCAACAGGGGTAGAGTAAGCCCTCTTCCTGATAAAGGCATTTCAGTTACTTAAGTCATTGAATGTGTAAAATCTATTTGGAAGGATACTCTTTAGTTACGAACTTCGAATTACTAATTGTAAGGCATTTACAAAAAACTAGATCTAAGTATTCACGAGCTAATATCCAAGTGATTTATACTATAAAGATAAAATTATGATTTATAGAATGCTTTTTTCGATTGGATTGCCACTATTTCAACTTTAAAGGCTATGTTACGATGACGTTTCAATGGTCGACATTGCTTATTTGCGCCTTACATTCTCAGTGAACTCTCAATGATGCGCCTCAACTTTATCGTAGAAATAAGCACAGCCAATTACTTGACCTCCAAAAACTCTTTAATCCGGTGCTCTGCTTCTTGTTGACTCTTAGCGGTATCATAAATTTTGAAATTGCCTTGGGGTATTCCTGATTTAGTGAGCCAATCGGACCAAAACAATTTAATGATTTCCCCATCACTAGGAGAAACTGTACTCATACCTTTAACAATGCTTCTATCGTCTATTTCCATTATTAAAATTTCAGACTTGCTCAAATACTGATTACTTACAGGAGTAATACCCCATTTCTCGGCTTTATAGAACTCTTGCACATTCGTATAATCAGAGTTGTTGTAGGTCAGACGGAATCTCTTAATGACACTACCACTCAAATATTTTAGCTCGTTAGGATTATTCTTACTGACCATACCTGGATCATCACCATAACGTCCAGCTTCTATGTATCCATCAGTAAGTATGATGACCTTATTTTTGTACGCTTTTACAAATGGCGCACCAAAGGCACTTATAGTATCTGATTTTAAATCTATTAAATTACTCTGTAAATCATCTTTCAAGAATTCGTACATATCAGCTCCTACAATATTATTTGCCTGAGTGTATTCATAAAGTTGATTAACAGATTTTTGAATCTTTGTGATGTGCCCATCATAATTATCTCCTGATTTATCATGGAACAAATAATTTGATAAGGCCAATTCATTAGTAAACTGGTCAAGATTAATATCAAAGTATACTTCCTTGTGGGATTCTCTAAATTGATCTGTCGGAAAGACATTAATACTTCGTATTTTCAGCCTGTCCTTAATATTATATTGAAGTGAATTTTGAATGAGACCTTTCATATTTTTTACAACAATGCCAAGGATTGTTGTATCATGAACACTTTTTTTGCTATCTATTCTATTACTTAAATCTGTTAGGACAACAATATTATTTCCATAGCTGGTAACAACCTTCTTAGCTTGAGGATTGTCAACTTCCTGCTTTTTTGTGCAGGAAGATATAAATAGTAATGCGGATAATATGATATAACTTATTCTTATCATTTTTGAATAAAATTTAAAATACAGTATTACAGGGTGTTAAGAAGATTTATTACGAATGGTTCGCTTTTTTCAAGTTGTTTGATTTCCATTGCTTTACTTGAGCATCTGCCTCCAAGGAATGTTTGATGGCTAGACCATTCGAAAAGAAAGAGTGCAAATAGTCTTTCCAGCCGCGCACGAAAGTGGAGATTCTGTCTTGAATATAAATGGTAGAAAAAGTGAAGTTCTCGTTATCTATTTTAGTGAGGTGAATGTTAGTGATATTTTCAAACATTCCTTTTTGATGCTCACATTTAGCTGTCAGATGATTTTTCTTTCTTTCGGCACTTATTTTGTATTCATTTTTCTGGCTGCTAAACTTTTCAATATTTAATATATTCTGCTCTATTTTAGCTTTTGAATTGCTTAAGTCTTCGAGAAACATACTTTTACTCTCCTTAAATTCTTCCGCTTTTCTTTCAATAGTTTTGATGGCTTCCTTAGATAGCAGATATTTAATATCACCATTCCTCTCATCTAGTGTCTCTAAAATGATCTTCATTAATCCTTCTAAGGTCAGTAGCGCAAACAAGCCAAAAATCAAAACTAAGTAAAAATCAGAATTCGAAAACATCATAGCGAAACTCCACTGTTCACTAATTCTCCCTGCTAAATACTCGGCATTGTGGATAGATTCTGCCACTTTGTAGGCAACAAATACATCAATGGCTAAAATGGCGAACAATAGCAATGTGTATTTTATCCAAGTGGTTTTTACAGATACATTAATTGCAAATAATAAGCCTAGGATAAAAATTCGCACAAGCAAAATGAAGAATACGCCTACTCCACCCTTCTCAATTGCTTTTGGGATGGCTGAACCATCAAAAATTTCCGGTGAAGCTACAACGCTACCAGCTAATTGTGCTTTTTTGGCATCGTCTCCAGAATAAATCAGAATGTAAGCTGCCGAAGAATAAAATAGCACTACATAAGCCAATACAAGAGCTAGTAACACAAGGTTAGGAATAAACTTGTATAGCGCTAGTTTTGGTCTGAAATGATCAGAATTAATCTTTTCAATTTCTGTATAGGTACCTTCAATTTGCTCCTCTACCCGCTTTATTTTATTTTCTTCAATGCTTGTTATAGTGGTTTCTAAGCTAATATTATCTTCGCGTAATAAGCTTATTTGCTCATCGCTATTTTGATGATAAATAGAGCTTTCGTGAGCAATAAGCTCATGATCATGCTGGAGTTTTAGCTCTAACTGACTTTTTGAACGTGTAAACTGCTCCTTTAAGCTTGACTTAATGATTTCCTTTTTTTCTGAGGAAAGCTGAATATCACGTAGAAAGTCAGTATAAACGGTGTCTAGTTCATTCTCTAGATTAGGGGAATTTCCTTGACAATTTTCACTTCTTTCTCTCCCCACTTGTTGCAGCTTCTTGTCATCATAATTATGCACCTGTGCATAAATAAGTTCATCTAGCTGCGCTTTATATTCGGCTATTACCTCATCAGCAGACTCTACTTTTAGCTCTGGAACTACATTGTCACTAATTTTATTGAGGTTATTGGGGTCAAAGTTTACTGACTTTTCTTCCAGTTGATTGAATTTGTCCAAATACTCCTTAACAGTTTGCTCAATCTCGGTATAAATAATATTCTCCTCATTATTCATTCTGGCATTTTTGCTCCAGTTGTAAGATCCTGTGATCAACTGTTTGGAGTCAAAAATGCTAAATTTATCATGCATTTTCCCAAATGCGGATTCTTTTTTGATGACCCTAATTTTAGCTCCCATATGAGCCAAGTCATTAAAAGGAATGACATAGTTATCTTTATTGTCGTCTAAGATGATTTTTATTTCAATTGACGGGTTTTCATTGAATTTCTGCACCAAAGCATTAAAAATTTCAATATCTGTAAACCATGCGGCAGCAATCAGAATACTTTTTTCAGCTTCTAAAATCTTTCGATTGATGAGTTCAAAAATTTCTTGTCCATTATGTAAGGACTTTTGCTCTGTAACTGATAATGTCTGGCTATTCATTTTATCGTTCTTGAAAATTGTGTTTATGTTCATATATTTTTATTGGTTAATCAAATGCAGTTAGTATAATTTTTTTAGTCAAACGACATGAATTTTCTAAAAATGAGAGTGAAACTCTGGCATTCCGTGCAGAAATTTCCGTGACTATGTATAGTGAGATCAAAATAATTGATTTCATAAGAGTCCTCGTTGGCCTCAAACATATCCTCTTCCCAAAAAAAACTTATACTTGCCATCATTTTGAGCCTCCGCATAATTAGGGTTTTCGAAGGTGTTTGCCGCCAAGTTAATGGCTGGTACCGGCTGGTATTCTCTGAAATTCATTCTGCTACCTCCTAGTTTGAATTCTGAACTAAATCCACAATCGGTACATTTTGCTCTATATATCTCTCCCATAATTAATTATATTTTACTGTTTTATTTTACTGGTTTATTTTTTTCACCTCTTTTTTCCATTCCTTTATTTGGGTATAATGTAGGAATCGATTTATGGTATAGAATTCGGATGATATTTGCTTTATATCCTCTGCTGACACATACTTGTTATTCTTTTTGTAGTAGTTCATCAAATAATCTAATGCTTCGTCGATGTATATGGGTAATTCATTTACCTCTGCATGAATGAGCAGCTTATGGTAAAAATCTACCGCTAAATGCTCTAGGCTGTATCTGCATAGGTTACCTGGTTTTTTGAGCAACTTCTGTAGTATCTCATACTGAGTTTTTATGCTAATGGCTGTATCGAGACGCATGGTGTTTTTCGCGTCCCAGTAGTTGTTTTGATACCATAAAAAATCATATTGATCAAAGGGAAGATACCAGTCTGTTCGTGAAACGCTTGCGTTCGGTAGTAGATCCAATGTGTTTTTCACCACTAAACCCTTCAAAAAACGATAGTATTCCGACTTGAGTAACTTGGTAGCATCATCAATATCAGGTTGAGTTGCTAAGCCTTCTTCAATCTCAGGTTGTAAAATACCTGCTTCAATAAATGCAGCTTTTCGCTTTAAATAAAGCATATAGTAAGGATCTATATTCAAATGATCGGGGTAACTCATCTCATACATGATGTTAGATGTTATTTTTCCACTCTCAACTTGCGAGAAAATTACCTTTTGCACATCATAAAATAATTGATGATTGGCTGCATTGTTAGGCATTTGAACAATCCGGTCTCTTGCAGAATTGAAAACATTAAGCAAATGCCTGTCAGAAGGAATATCGAGATGAAATTTTTCAGGTTGATAAAACAAATAGATCATTATTTCGTCTCCTAAAAACCTTGAGGAAGGGAGTTCTCTATACTTATTCAAGAAGGTTTCTTGTTCTATACTTTCTTCTGCAGCGAAATACAAGAGACCTACCATTTTTCTAGTAATTTGTACCAGCTTTTCATCGGTTAAATCAAGGTGCAGGTACTGCCCTGTTCTTCGTTTATTTTTAAACCATAGTTTGAAACTGGCTGTTAGTTGGTCATTTATTTTCTCTATTTCTGTAGCCAGTTCTTCCTTGGTTTTTTCTTTTTCCAAATAGAGTTCAATTTTGGCATAGCGTTGCTTTTTTAAAAGCGACGCTAGCGACTGTAACACAGAATCATTTTTGAAAGCCTCCTTCCATTCTGCGTTTGAATGGTTCGGCAACTGATCCTTTTCAATTTGCTCCTCGAAAAGTGTCCAATTTTCAGCTTCGAATGATTCAATTTCTGAGATCTTGTAAGGCAACTCCTTTACAATGCGCTTCAGGATGGCACCTCTTTCTTTCATCAGATTAAGGTTAACTGCAGAGTCTCCTTCAACAGAACTGTACGAGTAGATCTGAAATTTCTTAAGTTCATAATCCGAATGGCTCAAAAATTCCTTCAATGGATTGAGTTGCTCATCTGGGTAGAAAGATGAGTTTTGATCAAAGTAAATCGTAAAAGTTCTATGTATTCTTTTAAAACGGTCTGGATTAAATCTTATAGGTAAAGGAGGTCGTTTATAGGCGTTTTGGTATCTAGTAAATAACGTTTCCCTGGTGAAAGGCTCACAATCAGAGTTCACATATTTAGGGAGAGCTTCCTGATGGGCACCTTCCACACGGTTAAAATCATAATAAGCCAAAGTATCTTTTTTGTCAATTAGATATAAAGAAAAGGAAGTCAAATTTCGCTCTGCATCATCTATAGCCACGTCAAATGCAATGGTATTGCTTAGGGTGAAATCGGTCTCCTTGGCACCCTTTAGTTCTTCTCTATACTTCCACAATTGCAGTTGTTTAAATAGAAAAGAGGCGCTTTTTATGCTTGGGAGCTGTTTCTCCAAAAGTTGTAATTTGATATCGTTTTTGGTCAGCTCAAAAGACAAGTCATTGGGCAATTGCAGCACCAGCTTTGCAGGGCTACTGTGTAAAATCCTGAGTAGTCTATTGGCATTTATAATTTCTAGGCTCAAAGGGTTAAAGTCATTGACTTGCCAGCCGACCCTTTTTAAATTATTTAGTTCAGTTCTGCTGATATTGTTGCGGTAAAACAATAGATCAAGCTGATACTTACCATCAATAATAACTGCCTCGTCAGAAGCCTCTTGTGAGAGGGCAGGTGCGATCGTGCTGATCATAAATAACACGTAGAGTAGAATCGTCTTCATTTTTATTATTGTTTCCATATTTTGCTTTGCTTTCAGTAATTTGCACTGTTCTTTTGTACTCATGTTTTCTATAGCTTTATTCTTTTGTAGAGGTGTATCGGAGAAAAGTAGGTTTGTCACCACTTTGTAAAAAAAATATTTCTATGCCAGGCGTTTTTTCTTTTTGGCAATATTTCTCGCTCCATTTTTATTTTTGTAGCAGGTAATCAAAGTACCTTTTGCATCATTCATTACAATGACTAGGTTCTTCAGTCTTCCAGCGAGCTGTTTGTTATCTACCTGCTTTCTAGCCTTTTCAGAAATAGCATAATAGGCTAAGCCTTGTTTATAGGTGCAATCTCCTAAGCCGGCAGCCATAAAAATCATCTCATTGATGATGCCTCTTTGTTGAGATCTTTTGTTGGAGTGATTGGTATGATTTAAAGAGTAGGCTCCGATTTTCTTTTCAGAGTAATCGAAGAACGTGACATGTACTGTGTTTGAATCAATTTCTTTTTTTGTTTCGTAGGCTAGTAAAATATTTTTATCCTTCATAGTTGTTAAATTTTGAAGGTGTATCGCCAGTTATCGAAAAGGTCACCACTAATCAATTTTTTTATTTTACCTTTCCGTCATGACCGATGAAAAGTACATTTCCGGAATATTAAATAATGACTCGGCAGTCATAGCGAAGTTTTATTCGGAATATATAGGACTCGTAAGAAAGCTAGTTTTTGACAAAGACACTCATAATTATGTTGATTTTGATGACCTCTATTCAGATGTGATTTGTACTGTATATTTAAATATTGAGAACTTTGAATTAACACTGGATTCCCTCAATTCTAAGCTCTCTACCTACATTTATTCAATAGCTAATAATAAGTTGATAGATATTATTAGAAAAAAAGAAAAAGAATTGAAAAAAGTCGGTGACATCCAGTATGATTTTACGATACAGCCAAGTGAAGAGCATGATTTTATTGATTTCGATCGCAGTCTTGAATTACTTAAAACGCTCAAGCCTCCTTGCTATGAGCTCTTATGGGATAGGTACTTTGGGGAAATCGACTATGATGTGCTAGCTAAAAAGTATGACTACAGCTCTTATAATAGCATTAAAAAAAAGAAGGGGAAGTGCATTGAACAAGCTAAGAGATTAATGAGCGACAATCTTGAAATGCTAAAGAACAATTTATAATGACCGAAGAAGAAAAAGATTTATTAATTGAAAAATACCTTAGAAGGGAATTGAGCCTAGAAGACACCTCTTTGGTTGATTCCCTTCGCAAGACCGATGCAGCCTTCAATGAAGATTTTAAAACCCAAAAAATCATCAGAGATACCCTTAAGTATGGGCAGATTAAGGAAAACTTGAGTAGGATAATAGCTGAAAATTCCTTGAATGAACCAAAGAAAGCTGGGAAAGTCAGAATCATGAGACCATGGATGGCTATTGCAGCTTCAATCGTTCTATTAATGGGTTTTGTTGGGTATGCGTTTCAAAAATTAGGTTGGGTGAACTTTGAAAAACTCTGGAAAAAGGAAAAATCCATCCAAATAGAAAAGCATAATGACACACCCTCAATAGATTCTTTATTTCAGAGAGAGGAAAATATTATGCCGCTAGACACAGTCGAGCAAAACAACGAATATGAAGTAATCTCAAGCAAAAAAAGCAACACATCAGTCAATAATGCTATCGGAATTGAATTTGAAGCAATCGAGCAAAACATTTTTATTAAAACAGATGAATTTACACGAATTGCGACAGGCTCTGGCATCGCTTTTTCATTCCCGGAAAATGCATTAACAAATAACTCTAACTCGAATTTAGACAGTATTGAAATATCTTACAGTGAAATCATTAAAACTGATGGCTTCAAGATTGGCAATACAAAAAATAAAGTTATTAAAGTGTTTAAGTTGATATATGCCAATGAAAAGGACTGGCAGTTAAATAAGAATACCCCCTTATCTTTCGCTTTAGAAAGTAAAGACAAGAATTATGTGGTGTATTTTGGTGGTAATAATAAAGAGTTAACCAATTGGGAAATCCATCAAAGTTTCGGCGATGACTTTATCAAAACACCCACTAAGGTAATGGCGGACTATCAGGCATATCGTGAATCCATTAAGCTCATTGACTCCGTTAGAAACTATTACAGTCGTGAAGATGACTATTTCATTAGTAAGTCAGATAAAAAATTAAAGCTAAATGCAGAGTTTGTATTCAATAGATATGGATACATTCAGGCTTATCAAAATGACAAAGCATTTTCCTACAAAGTAAACTTAGCCACCAAGAGTTGGGAAATCTATAACGCACAACGAAGCATCACTGTAAATACTGACAGCCAATATAATGTCCCTAACCAGAATTTTATCAATAAACCCGGTTGGTATGCGATTGTGGAAGGTGATTGAGGAAGTGAGATATTACGTTGAATATTTGAACTCCTAATTTGAATGAATACCTTTGCGGTCAATAATGGATCAAAAAAAGGAAACTCTAAGAATCAAATTTACAATATAGCTAACCTTGAATGTTAACCTTATTTTTTTTAAAACGATTCTGATTTTTATGAGATTATCCAATTACTCAAACTAAAAAATGACTATTAAACAATTAAATGCTAAGCAACTCGAAATAAAATATACAGAAGATTCAAGTGGATTCTTTAAAATCACTAAGGTTTTCACACAAATTTTCAATCTACCTGAATATTTGATATTTGATGAAAAAAAGATGCGTAACGAGGTTTTAAAAAAAGCTGAGAGTCCAATATCATTTAATACATTTACAGATATATATGATTTTGAAATTCTTGATCATAATTGTAACACTTGGAGGCAAATTGAATTTCTTAAAAATACTTTACAAAATGATTTTAAAAAAACATTTCCAAAGACAGTACTGGAATTAGGACCTAGGCTTCATTTATTGATAAAAAACTTTCGTCCATTTGATATAGATATAAAAGGGGTAAAAGCCGAAAGAGATTTATATAATATTCCGGAAAGATTACATTTGATAGTATTACTGCATTTGAAGAAAAAGCTTTCTGATATTGAAAGTGAATTACAAACAAGAGAGGCTAAGTACTTTAAGGCGAATGAAGATTTTATAAGAAATGAGCAAAGAAGGAAATTAGAGAAATATTTAAAGTCTCTTAGAAAATCCTTTTTCCTGTTGGAGGCAAGGGAATTTAAAAAGAGTTATGCCAAATTTGAAATTAAGAAGGATATTGAATCTGAGGTATTTTTTAACTTCCCCATTTCTATACTTGAACATGATAATCAAGTGACTTTGCCCTTAATAAATTTTCGGCATTTCAAGGTTATAAGTGAAAATAAAATGTATTTTTCGATTCAAGATTGGACTGAACAGAAAAACCATAAAGGTTTTAATTCATTTATCAATAAATTGCCTAGCAACTTATCTAAATATATCGTTTTAGGCATGCCGATAATTATTTCAGGCATAAAAATAGACCCAATTTTTGATTACGAATATGAGCATATAAGCAAAAAACACTCAAATAAAAGAAAAATAGAAAATAAAGTTTCTTTTAAATTGACCTTATCTGACAACTTTGACTCTCATTCAAATTATTATTACTCCTATACTCATCATGCTTTCTTTCTTGCAGATATTTTCAAAGGATTTAAATATAGATGCTTGTATTTATCAAAAAGTGATTTTATGGAACAGATGGAACAAAGACTAATTAGGTCAACCAAAGAAGATATCATAACCATCGACAACGATTGGGAAAGGAGATTTAAAGATGAAGTAATTCAATTAATTACAGGCAATAATTTTGTACTTACTTGTAGTACCGCTAGTAATGATTATCAAATAAAAAAAGAATATAGCGATGAACTTATAGAACTTGCCTACACATCAATGGTTAGTACGATTTTATCACAGGAGAATTCAAATTATTTAATAGATCATAGTGACTTCGTAAATACAGATATATCAAAAAGTGAAAACAAGGATTTTGGAAGATTAGCAGAATTGTATTTTTATAAGTTCCTTCAAAAAAAAGAGAAAAATATCGAAGATAATATAATTAAATTCTTCAAAAGCCTGAATTTAAAAGGTTTTAGTGTCGAGAATTTCGAGGTTATCTGGGAGAATAAAGTCACTGAATCGTATAAGCCCTATGACTTTTTACTTAGATCCCCGTTAAAAAAATTTTCAGAAATCACTCTTGATGTTAAATCCGCTCGTACAAGAGAAAATAAAATTTTCATAACTACCAATGAATTAAGGTTTATCTTATCAAATAAAGATAAAAATTATTTAATCGCAAGAGTTTTTCATGTTGCTTCAACATACAGACCTACAAATGATGAGATAAAGATTGCACCGGAATTTGTATGTAGTTTTTATAAAATTACTGATAAACTACTTAAAATTGTAGAAGATAATATTGAGACTTGGGAAGAATTTTATGGAGAGAAATTGGTGACAATTAAACTTGAGTATTTCGACTTGATAAAGAAGGAAAAACTAGATAAAGAAACCAGCAATCAACTCCATAAAGCATCTTATTTAAATGAGTGGTTAAATAAAAATGAAGCATCTTCTAAATCAATTGATGAAAGAGTGAATTATTTTAACAAAAAGAAGAAATTGTTAGATAATAATGAAGATGCAAAGAAATATATAAAGAACACGCTTAGAAATAAGGTGAAAACAATATATCAAGATTTAACCCCTATTGCAAAAAGTTTAGGGCATTCCGATAGTTTTGTGTTTGACACAATAGAAGAAGTTTTAGAAGAATTAATAGTCACAGGTTGATTCTTTTTCTAGAATATAGCAGTTAGTCAAATCTACTATTATAAAAATGCCTAAGAGACAAAACCTTTCCGAAGAAAAAGAATTAGAATTAGCTGAATTCTGCAGTGACGAATTTCCACAAATTTTCGGAATGACTGCTGCTCCTGATTTAATGGTTCAACATATAAATGGACAATTAACTTTTACTGTGCACTATACTCCGGAAATGCTATGCGATTTGATGGATTACTACGTACTCAGAAAAACTGATATGGCTTTATGCATGGGAGTAACACCTGATTGTTTAAATGTTCTATTGAGGATAAAAAGCCAGTTGCCAAATATATTTAATGACAGGATCGGATATGCCACCATTCTGCTAATACTTGGGGTAGCTAAATACAATCATGTAAACACGTTTTTAAAGTGGCTTAAGTATTATATGAAAAAATATAAATTAAAGGCACCCATAGAACCTTATATTTATCTTGAATTAATAAGACTATTATCACTTAACATCAATAACTCAATCTCTTATTACTGGTCAGAATTAAAGCCTACTAGATTTGTTGTATTACCTTCTTGTTTTAATAAAGACAATTCAAATTTGTAGTTTTATTGAGTCTATTATTCACTGAATTGATAGTAAATTTCATTCAGAAAAGTGTAGAACAACTCAATAATCTGAGGTTATGCTATCTCTTTGTAAGCATCCGAGGATCCCATACTTTTAAAGATAGGATAATACTTTAATTTTTGTTACCGGTAATTTTGTATTCCAGCCAGTTATTAGGTAATAGTTGGTAGAGGTCTTTTTGCTTATGCGACTGTATTCTTTCAAAT